>NZ_JBEPTM010000002.1:0-471643 GCF_040549525.1 Frigoribacterium sp. UYMn621
GAGCAGTTGCCGACACCGGAAGCGAGGTGAACACCGACACGATCATGGCCCTCAGCGCCTGAAACGAAGGATCAGCAGTTACACCACTACTTGGGGCTTGACCGATCGCCAAAAAAGTACTCAACGGACCTCCTCAACAGGTTACGCAAGTCAATAACTCGAAGGGGATCGAATGGGTGCACCAGCAACTAGCCGAGTAGCCCTGATGGCCATCCACCCCGTCTATGCAGAGGCGATTCTCGACGGGACTAAGAAGGTCGAGTTTCGCAAACGACGTCTGGCTGAGGACATTCGGACGGTCTGGATCTACGCGACTGCGCCCGTGCAGAGAATCGTTGGCGAGTTCCACATAGGAGAAACGGTCGTTGATTCTCCCGAGACTATCTGGTCCTCTTTCGGAGCCGTAGGGATTATCGAACACAGCGAATACCAGAGCTACTTCGCCGAGAAGACTGAAGCCGTGGCATTTGTCGTGCAGGGCGCTACACGTTATGAGACGCCGGTCGCCTTGCACGAGCTCGAACCCCGTCCCTCAATCCCGCAAAGCTTCAGCTACCGTCACGCCTAATCGGCGCGATCGCGCCCAACAAACCTGTCTGACCGCGAGCTTGTCGCCTGCGCATCGGATTCTTAGTAGTTTGCGGCGATGTACGCGTAAGCCCGATCAAACAGTTCCCCGGTCATCGGAAGACCATACCCCCTGAGAACGCGCCTAATCTCGATGCGCACGAGTTTGTCGCCTCGCCGATCCTTGTGCCAGCCGTCATATCGCACGTCAGTGACGATGTCGTCGATCGAACGGACCACGTTTCCGAGTATGACCGGAGCGTCGGCTGGCGCGTACTCTTCGAAGATTTGCGTGAGCGCGCCGACCCGAGGATCCGGTAACAAGTTGAGACCTTCGACGCCGGCCTCTTCTTCCACCTTTTCCGCCAGAGTGAGGTCGCGCGCGAGAACAAAGATCTCGTGCAGGTAGTCGATCGAGTCGCTTGAGCGCATCAGTTGAGCCTCTCGAAGCTTTTCGAGGCGATCCGCGAGCGATCGGTAGATGGGATGGCCACCGGCCGGGCCCGCCAGTCGCCGCTTGATCCTGGTGGCGATGTCGTCAACGGTCTGGGCTGCGGTCTTCGCCAGATTATCGGAATTGACGCCAGGTCCGATCAACCCCCTCTCGCGAAGTCGATTGATGGTCTCCTCGTCAGCGAGAACAGCGTTGAACCCAGGGTCGGAAACTTCGAAGTCGTTGATGTTGTTATGCACGAGCGCGAGAGTTTTCGCGCCGAGCTTTCGCCAGATCCGCGTCGCGGAGAGATCACGGTCCGACATTCCGTTGTAGATCTTGGTCAACCAGACGTAGTCGTCCCTGTGCTGCTCCAACCGCATCTCCGGGTAGAGCGCCTCCCAGATCCCAGAGACGATGCCGTACTTGGCGGTGAAGCGTTCCACCGCTGTCACGTCGGGCAGCCGTCGCCGCCCTTCCTCAAACGAGGCGAAGTCCCTGGCCGACCGATCGATTCCGGAGAACCGTTCCAGAATTGAGGCGAGCTCTTCCTCGAACACATCGAGAAGCCCGTCAGTTTCGACCTCGCGTTGTTTCCGGTCTGGGTCGGCGGGCAGCATCGCCCGTGCGAATCCTTCGCCTAGTCCGAAATAGTCGACTACAAGCCCGTACTGCTTCTCCTGCCCTGTATCCGGGTTCTTCCAAGTCCGGTTCGTGCGGGTGATCGTCTGGAAGAGGGTGTGCAGCTTTAGGGGCCGGTCCAAAAATAGGACGCCCTCGATAGGGGCATTGAAGCCGGTGCCAAGTTTTGAGGTGACGATGATGAATTTCAAAGGGTCGTGAGCTGATCGGAACCGGTTCAGGATCCTCTCCTCCGCGGTGTCGCTCAGTTTGAATCGTGCGAGATCCTCGTCGCCTTTGCCTGTGACATGCATGACCACGGCGACCTCGTCCGCGGGTTCGTCACGCGCCGCAGCGCGTTCGGTGAGCAGTCGTTGGAGTTCGTCGGAGTACGCAGCGCACATCGCCCGGTCATAGACGACGATCTGGGCCTTCATGCCGAGCGGGTCGACCGTGGAGTAGAAGAAGTCGACAATGTCCTGACAGACAGCCCGGATCCGCTCCGGGTTCGCCACGAACGTGGACAAGCGCCCGAGCTTACTAGCGAGGACTTCCTTGTCGGCGTCGTCAAGATTCTCGGCCAGCGCGAGCGCTTGGAACTCAGCCTCCAAGGTTTCCTTGTCGATGTTGAATTTCACCAGGCGGGCCGAGACGTGCATGGGGACGGTCATGCCGTCGGCGATCGACCGGTCGGAGTCGTAGGTGTTCAGGGCGTGGCCGGGGTCGTCAGGATCGCCGAACAGTGTGTAGGTGTTCCGGTCCGAGTCGGCGATCGGGGTGCCGGTGAAGCCATAGAACGACGCGTTCGGGAGCGCTGCACGGAGCTGCTGGCCGAGGGAACCTTCTTGCGTGCGGTGCGCTTCGTCGATGAGGACGATGATGTTGTCGCGTTCGTTCAGGAGGCCGGCACCGTTGAACTTGTGGACGGTGGTGAAGATCGCTCCGCGTTGATCGGTGGCGAGGAACTCCCTCAGATCGCCGGTGCTCTTGGCGACCGCGAGGGCTGGCATACCTGTGACGCGAAACTGGTCATAGGTTTGCTGGACAAGCTGGACACGGTCAGCAATGAGCACCAAGGTCGGGTTATTCAGCTTCGCGGAACGCATGAGCTTCACTGCGGCGTACGCCATGGCGAGGGTCTTGCCGGACCCTTGCGTGTGGAAGACGAGCCCGCGTTTCTTCTTCCCTTCGAGCACCCGGTTGAAGATGGCTTCGACCGCTTCGTACTGCGGGTAGCGGGGCACGATCTTCGAAAGGACGGTCTTCCCGTCACGGTCGTCGTTCTCGAATAGCACGTAATCGGAAAGGATACGGAGAACGGTGGTCGGGTTGAGCAACGACTGGATGCTGAGTTTCACGCGCTCCCAGCCGCCGAGAGTCGCCTTGGAGTCGGTGGAACCCCACGCCGCCCATTCGCTCGGGTCCCGACCAACAGCCCCGTATTCGAGTTCACGGCCGTCGGTCGCGAATGACAGTACGTTGGCGACGAAGAACTCCGGATGGCCCTTCTCATAGGTGTCGTGAATGTCCTTGGCGCCGTTGAACCAGGAGAGCACGGAGTCTGTCATCGACTTCGCCTCTCCGACGATCAGCGGGAGTCCGTTCACCCAAAGCACGATGTCAAACCGGCACGAATCGCCGATCGGTCCGAAGGTCACCTCGTCCGAGATCACGAACTTGTTGGCTGCCCGGTCCTCGAAGTCAATGAACCGGATCGGCTCGTGCACATCATGGTCAGTGAACTGAATGGTGTGAAGGCCGCGCAACCACGGAAGCAGATCCTTGTTCGCCTGGACGAGGCCCTTGTCCCGCGTCTGCCCTAGCGCCCGGCGGAGCTGCAACAGCACCTCATCGGCACGGTCCGGTTTCGCCGCGATCAGCGGGTTCAGCCGGATGAGTGCAGCACGAACCTCCGACTCGACAATCGAGGCTGTACGGTCGCGCTGCAGAGCGCTGCCGGGGATGTGCGTCCAACCGTTCCCGACCAGCAGGTCGATGACAGGTTTCTGCACCACTGAGAGTTCAGAGAAAGAGGCCATTTACGCTGCATCCGGTAGTAGGTCGTCGTAGGACACGGGGATCTCATGGGTTCCGGAGAGGAGAGCGGTGAGGAGGTCGGTGCGGAGATGGCGGAGGGCGAGCCCGTGGTCTCGACCGGCCGTAGCGCTACCAACTAATGCCTGAAGCAATTCGGATGTAGGCGCTTGAATGTCCAAGTTCGGGCACGGAATTCTCAGCTCTAGAATCGCTTTTTGAGTGATGTTTCGCATGTCAGATCCGCCTGTCAACTGCGCGATTTGGTGTCGTACACCGGGCGCACGAAGGGCCGCCAATAGCCAGTTTGGCGCTACAAGATTCGGGTTGGAAATCAACCGAAGGGTCTTGTCGGAAAGGTAGTAGCGATCGCCAACTGCCGGAACCAAGCAGACCGCCCCCACGCGAGAGAGGACACCGTTGGCTCGCACCATAAGGAGATCACCGCTCGTGACGCGTGTCAATGACGAGAGTTCCACATTCGGCGCAACCGTCTTCACTTCGTCCGCGTCAAAGCCGTTGGCGCCGATTGCACTTACCTTCAACACGGCCCTCTCGTCAGCCAGAGGCTGCCGCTCCTCGCCGCTGGGGCTCTTGCCGGCCTCGATCTTTTCGAGAATCGCTGACAGCGGCGTCATCGGCCCTTTCAAACCTCCCGCCACCGCAGAGTAGGCACTGAGAGATCGGGATTCTGACTCCTCTGCCGCCTCAATCGCCTCGTCCAACGATTCGATCAGGTCAACGATGCGGTGCTGCTCGGCGAGTGGAGGGATCAGCAGCTCAAGAGCACGCAGTTTTGTCTGATTGAGATGTGCGATGGTCACCTGCGAAGTGACTCCTTCCAAGCCACCGGAGGAGACAAGATTTTCAATTGCGTAGGCAAGGAAAGCCGGCACTACAGCCCCGCTGCTACGGAGGCGGTGAATAGCGTTTTGAAAGTACACACCGGGCATGTCTTCGGTGATAAGTGCACATCTACCGACTTCTCCGCCCTCGCACACAAGGACGTCACCGGCTCGCAGCTCTAGCTCGCTCTGTTCACGCTCAGAAAAGTCCATCGTGTTCAGGTCGTCCGTCGTGACTCGACCCCATCTGACATTCACGTTTCGAAGGTATCGCTGGCCGCCATCAACGCGTCCCGATCCTTGTGGAAGCGTCTTGCCCAGACGCGTGTCGGCCACAGCCTCTATCTGTTTGACGGACCACCCCTCCCGCATCAGAATCCCGCCGCAATCAGCTTCTCGTCGAGCACGGCCTGCGCCTTTTCGAGCCGCTCACGTGCTTCACGCAAGAGCACGAGCGCTTCTTCCACGTTGGCTTCGGCCGCGGTCTCACCCTTGATGTACCGACCGATGTTCAGGTCGAATCCGTTGGCCTCGATCTCAGCCAGGTCGACGAGGCGGAGGCTGAGCCCACCGTCGCCGTCGGTGTCCTCGCCGAGCTTGTAGGCCGTGTCAATGACGGTGATGTCGTCCTCGGACATGACGTTCTGGTTCTTGCCCGGCTGGTACCGCTTGGTCGCGTCGATGAACAGCACACGGCCGACGCGTAAGGCTGATTTCTGCTTCCGGAACACGAGGATGCAGACGGGGATGGAGGTCGAGTAGAACAGGTTGGTCGGTAGGCTGATGACGGCTTCGAGGAGGTCGGAGCGGATCAGCTGCTCGCGGATGACCGCTTCCTTGCCGCCACGAAAAAGAACGCCGTGCGGCATGATGATGCCGGCTCGGCCAACACCCGGCTTCATTGTCGACACGATGTGCTGAATCCAGGCGTAGTCGCCGTTCTTCGCGGGTGGGACATCCCCGATCGAACGTCCGAACGGGTCGCGCGCCCAGTTGTCTGCTCCCCAGTTCTGGAGCGAGAACGGCGGGTTTGCCACCGTGACGTCGAACCTCCGAAGCTCGTCGCCGTCGAGGAGTTTCGGCTCGGAGAACGTATCCCCGCGGACGATCTGAAAGTCCTGCAATCCGTGCAGGTACAAGTTCATCTTCGCGATCGCGGAGGTGGTGAGGTTGATCTCCTGGCCGTACAGGCTGAGGGTGCGGGAGTCGCCGCGGTTGTCGTCGACCGCGTGGACGGCTTCGACCAGCATCCCAGCGGAGCCGCAGGCGGGGTCGGCAATCGAGTCGCCGGGCTTCGGGTCGAGAATCTTGACGAGCAGGTGCACGACGTGACGCGGGGTGAAGAACTCGCCGGCCTTCTTGCCGGAAGCTTCCGCGAACTCTTTGAGAAGGTACTCGTACGCGGCGCCGAGCATGTCACCGTTTACGGACTTTGGTGTCAGATCGAGCTTGTGGAATGCGTTCAACAGCTCGACAAGGGCGGACTCGGGGAGCCGTTCTTGGTTGGCCCAGTTGACGTCGCCGAACACGCCATCGAGTGCACCAGGGTTGGCTTCTTGGATGGTGAGGAGAGTCTTCGAGAGCTTCGAGCCGACGTTGGTGGTCGTCTCGAAGACGTCAGACCAGTGGCAGCCGTCAGGAATTGCGAACGCCTGAAAATCGGCTTCGATCTCGTCATTGAGGTCGTCACCGTATTCAGCGAGGGCTTCGGCGTGGTGGAAGTCCCAATTATCGGACACCCATTTGAAGAACATGACCGGGAAGACGTATCCCTTGAAGTCGCCGGGGTCGACCGGTCCCCGCAGAGCGTTCGCTGCGGTCCACAACGCGGACTCCAGCTGTCGTTGAGTGAGGTGGTGCTTTTCGGTTGCGATCAGTGACATTGGGGTCCATCGTGCTCACGGCGCCACCCACCGCGGCGCATTCTCGACTCTATTGGCAGCCCGCGACGGATTCTCTCTCATCGTCGCCCGTCAAGCGCCCAGGTCGAGGTCGTGGCGCACGTCTGGGCAACCCTCCTCAACCGACTAAGCCTCAGGCACCATCATTCGTCCGGCATCACCATCCACGACAGCGCGCCGATCTCCCGCAGCCCCAGCAGCCACTTCACCGGCCCGTGGTAGATCCGGACAGTGGCGACGTTCCCGAGCACGCGGACAAACTTTCCATCCCGTCGGTGCTGCATCAAGATCAGTCGCGGAATCTCCCTCCAGAAGACGACGTCGGGCGGCTCAGCCCGGCTTCGGTCTAACTCGCTCCGTTTTGACTCGCCCAGCGCCTCCACGCTCTCGCTGTGAGCCAGCATCTCGGACATCTGCATGAGATTACAGAGCTCGACCGTACGGGCGAACAGGTAGTCCGCGCTGGTCGAAGGCGAGCCGTACTGCGGAGGCGACCCGACAATCGCTTCGACAAGGGCATCCACGGATTCGAAGATGCCCTCGAAGCCGTTCACAGCCTCGCCGGTCGCGGCAATCCGCGTGGTTTTTACGGGCCCGCGCTCAGGCACGGGCGGAGGTGCAGTAGGTGGTGGGCTTCGTTTGTATGTGCATGTCGGCCCTGTGCGCGGCGAGCCGGCCCGCGCGCGAGGCTTCGGGCGAATCGGGCGCAGGCCGGCCGTACCCGGTCTATGCGCGGCATACCAAGCGAGTACTCCCCCGGCTTCGCTCGTCTGCTGGCCGTGCCGCTAGAC
The DNA here is from genome assembly GCF_040549525.1 of Frigoribacterium sp. UYMn621. Classification (NCBI taxonomy): domain Bacteria; kingdom Bacillati; phylum Actinomycetota; class Actinomycetes; order Micrococcales; family Microbacteriaceae; genus Frigoribacterium; species Frigoribacterium sp. UYMn621. The sequence goes on from NZ_JBEPTM010000002.1 coordinate 7,193, forward strand.
CAAAAGCAACGGCTTCCGTATTTGCCCACGGTTTGTGCGAGGATCAGCCCATGAACCCACGCGCTGCCCTCTCCCCCGGCGGCCACGGAGATGTTCGGGTCCAGAAGCTCGACCCCAAAGCGATCCGGGCCCTCCAAGAGGCGAAGGGTCGCGACGCGATTGCCGCCGGGCTGCCCACCCCACCGACCCGAACCAAAGCCATCCCGAAGAGCGTCACCTGGCGCGCTACGGCCCGTATCCGGCTACATTCAGGCCAGGTGACGCAGAAGGAGGCATTCTCCCGCAGCGGGGCTGCTGAGGCCCGAGCGCGGCTGAATGCCTTACTGGCGGATCCTGATACCTATGCATCACGTTCTATCCAGGTCCGGAGTGAACTTCGCCTGAGAAAAGAAATGACCCTCGCGGAGTTCGTCGCTGTGTGGGTCGCTACCGAGCGCGATCTCGGCGACATCGCCCCGCAGACTTTGAACGAGTACGAACGGATTGCGAACAAGGATGTCCTCAGCGGTCCCTTCGGAATCGGGCAGCTCCGCCTCAAAGAGGTCACCGTTCAGGTCGTCTCTGAGCTGATCACCGCCATTCTGCATGGCACTGAGACGCAGCGAGGGCGTCCCTCGGTTGCCAAGCAGGCTCGCGTGGTCCTCTCGAACACCTTCAACCTTGCGGTGCAGCGGGGTCTTGTCTCGATAAGCCCGGTGCGAGACGCAACGACTGTGACCATTCGTACCAAACGGCCGCGGGCCATCACCGACGATCAAGCCAGCGAGCTCCGGCGGGCTGTCTTCAACTGGGCGAAGACCCCGTACGCCTCGGACAACCCCTACGCAGACGCGCAGCTGCTGCCCCTTCTGATCGATACCGTCATCGCAACCACTGCTCGGCCTGGTGAGGTACTCGGGCTCCGCTGGGCTGAGGACGTCCACCTTGACGGCCCCGTCCCAACAGTCAACATCAACGGGACCATCATCTTCCTCAAAGGCGGTTCCGCGGTCGAGGGCCAGATGAGCACGGTCAGGCAAAGCCGCACGAAGACCGGTGACGAAGCGGTAGAGGAAGGTCGCGACCTGGTCATTCCCGAGAGACTTGCGGTGGCGCTTCGTGCCCGTCGGGCGCAGAACCTGCCGGGTCCCTTCGTCTTCGGACACAAGCACGGACATCCGCTCGCACAGACCTCTATGCGCATCCTGTGGAGGGCTGCCATCGCCGGCACCGCTGTTGAGGGGATGACCCCGAGGACCGCGCGGAAACTCGGGGCAACCCGCATTGCCCACGAGCGCGGAGTTGACGCCGCCGCGGAGCAGATGGGCAACACACGCGAGATAGCCCAAAAGCACTACGTCGAGCGCCGGCGGCTCCACGATAACTCCGACATCTTGGGCGCGCTCATCGGCGAAATTCTGGAACCCGAGGAGCTCGCACTCCAGCAGCTGTGGATCGGCAAGCTGGCGGATCTGCGCGACGCGGCGGAGACCTTCGGCATAGAGCAGCTCTACCTCGCCGGCGTCCCCGAACGACAGAAGGACGACCGCTCCCCGCTGGTCCTCGAAGTAGACCGCCAGCTGGATGAATTCACGGTGTCACAGATCACCGCTGCGGCGCTCGCGATCTTCGGCGCTCCCGCCTCCGTCGGCGTGAATCCAAGTCCGACGGGCGTCCCAATCGTGAACCCCTGGGCATAAATGCGTGTGAATCGCCGGTAATTCAGCCCGCTCAAACCGTGGGCAAAACGTGGGCAACACCGCCGCTTAACGGAAAAAACCCCCGGAGAACCGGGGGTTTCGTGGACCCTAGGAGATTCGAACTCCTGACCTCCTCGATGCGAACGAGGCGCGCTACCAACTGCGCCAAGGGCCCGTACTGCGTTGCTACGTTATCACTTTCACGAGGTGCATCGGCGCAGTGACGCCTCCTCGGCGCTACGCGCGACGGCGGCGCAGCACGGCATCGAGGTCCGTGTGCGTTTCCGGCTGCTCTTCGACGAAACCCATCCGGGCGAACCGGCTGGGAACCGTCGGTGCAGCGGGCCTGATCGGAGTGACCTCCGGGGCCTCGTACGCCTCGCGGAGGCGGCGCTCGGCATCCGCTGCGGCCTGGCGCAGCTCTGCGGCGGCCTCGAGCGACGCGACGAGTGACCTCTCCGGCGCGGGACGAGACATATACAGTGGCTTCGGCACGGGCACCGGCGTCCAGGTCGTCTGCACGGGGGCCGGGGGCGCGACCACCGCTCGCGGGGCTTCGACGACGACGGGCCGGGAGCGCAGGCTGCGGGCGAGTGCGGCCCGGGTGCGGCCGACGGATGCCATCTGCCCGAGCATGCCGATGCTGCCGGCCGTCACGGCGGCGCCGACGGCCAGGAGCATCCAGGAACCGGAGGCGAGAAGCTGCACGACGCCGAAGCCGGAGGTGATGAGCGCGGCGAACAGCACCGCCGAGGTGATCGCCCGCGAACGGCGAAGGCGGCGGGAGGCGGGAGAACTTGCCGCGACATCCGCGGCGATAGCGGGCTGGGTCTCGGCCAAGCGGCGGGCGGCGGCTCGCGCGACCGCGGCATCCTGCGCCTCGGCAATGGCCGCGGTGCGCTGCAGTTGCTTCTTGAGCACGCGCTCCTGCTGGGCGGCGCTGCGAGCGGTCGTCTCGGCACGCACCTCGAGCGGCACCTCGGACGTCTCGGCCATGATGCGCAGTGTCTGCTGCAGGCGGAGCGCGTTGCGTTCGGTCGCGAGGTACTCCCGACGCTGGAGCCACGTGGGAACGAGGTAGGCGAGCCAGAGCACGGCGGCAAGGGCGATGATCACGCCCGATCCGACTCCTTCAGCACCCATAGCCCTACGGTACGAGGGCTCGGCCGATTAAGCCTCGATTACCGAGGGTGTGTTCCGCGCTGGAGGGACGCATCCCAGTCCGCCTGGGGCACGACCCCTGCCCCCTCGGGCACGCGTCCATCGAGCCAGCGCCTCAGCACCCCAGAAGGAAGCTCCTCTGCGACGAGGGCGAAACAGAAATGGTCGCGCCAATCGCCGTTGATGTGGATGTAGCGCCGCCGAAGCCCCTCATACCGGAAGCCCAGCTTCTCGACCACGCGCAGACTCGGGGCATTCTCCGGACGGATGCAGATCTCCATGCGATGCAGCCCCACCTGGAAGAAGGCGTAGTCGCTCGCGAGCGCGACCGCCGTCGGCGTCACTCCCTTGCCGGCGAAGCGTTCTGAGACCCAGTATCCGATGGTCGCCGACGAGAGGGAGCCGTAGGTGATCCCCGAGACGTTGAGCTGCCCGGCGAACTCCCCGTCGTATTCGATGGCGAAGGGAAGGCCGAAACCGGCGCGCGCGTTGGCCTGGAGACTGCGGATGCTGGAGCGCACATCGAAACTCATCGCCCCGTGCGGGTTTGTCGCTTCCCATTTGCGCAGCCAGCCGCGGTTCTCGAGGAGTTCGCGCTCGAGCACTCGTGCATCGCGCAGACGGATGGGGCGGATAGTCGTCTTGCCCTCACGGAGGGTAGGGATCGGAGTCGCCACCGCACCAGTCTAGAGCCGGGCCGGTTCCGGTCTCGATACGGCCGCGGAGGGGCCACTCGCCCACCGCGGGCACTCGACCATCGACTACTCGAGGGTGCTTGCGAAGTCCTTGAGCCACGGGCGCAGATCCGGGCCAAGGTCATCACGGTCGACCGCGAGCTGCACGATGGCCTTGATGTAGTCGAGACGATCACCGGTGTCGTAGCGGCGACCACGGAAGACGACACCGTACACGCCGCCCGCGATGCTCGGGTTGGCCGCGAGCGTCTGGAGCGCATCCGTGAGCTGGATCTCGCCGCCCTTGCCGGCGGGAGTGTGCTCGAGGATGTCGAAGATCTCGGGCTGCAGAACGTAGCGACCGATGATCGCGTAATTGGAGGGAGCCTTCTCGCGGGTGGGCTTCTCGACCAGTCCGGTGATCCGCACGACATCCTCGTCGTCGGTGGCCTCGACGGTGGCGATTCCGTACATGTGCACCTGCGCGGGGTCGACCTCGAGCAGTGCGACGATCGTGGCATTGCGCTTGCCCTGCTCCTCGAGCATGCGAGAGAGCAGAACATCCCGGTCGTCGATGATGTCGTCACCGAGCAACACGGCGAAGGGCTCGTGGCCCACGTGCATCCGGGCGCGCAACACCGCGTGTCCGAGTCCCTTGGGGTCGCCCTGGCGCACGTAATGCACTTCGGCGAGATCGGTCGCGTAGTTCACTTTGCGGAGGCGCTCGATGTCGCCTTTCATGAGCAGAGTGGCCTCGAGCTCGCCCACGCGGTCGAAATGATTCTCGAGCGCATTCTTGTTTCGACCCGTGATCATCAGTACATCGGTGAGGCCGGCCGCGACGGCCTCCTCCACCACATACTGGATCGCCGGCTTGTCGACGACGGGCAGCATCTCTTTGGGCATCGCTTTCGTCGCGGGCAGGAATCGTGTTCCCAGACCCGCGGCGGGAATGACAGCTTTAGTGATTGTGAAGGCCATGGCGCTAAGGGTATACGACCGCCATTTCGACGGCGTTAACTCGACACGGACCATAGACTTGGGGCCGTGAACGGGGTACGGGAGTGACAGGAGACGAGAGCCACCAGAAGCGCGCCCTCCGGGCCGAGCTTCGGGAGCGCCGGCGCATCATGACGACCCGCGAGCGGGAACAGTCCACCACCCACCTGTGCGAACACCTCATCGAGTTGGCCACGCGACTGCGGGTGAGCTCGGTCGCGGCCTACCTTCCGACGACGGAGGAGCCGAACATCCGGCCGTTCCTCAACTGGGCGGATGCTCAGAAGATCCGCATCCTCTACCCGATCTCGCGCGATGACGGTCTGCTCGACTGGACCGTCGGCGACGGCGAAACGGAGGTCGAAGGCCTGTTCGGCATGCCGGAGCCGGTGGGCGAGCTGCTCGGACCCATCGCCATCAATGATGTCGACCTGATTCTCGTGCCGGCGGCATCCGTCGACCGCACGGGAATGCGCATGGGGTGGGGCCGCGGCTATTTCGATCGCACCCTCGGATCCATGGAGAAGTGTCCGCCGGTCTATGCTGTGATCTTCGACAGGGAGTTGGTCGACAGTGTGCCGAGCGAGGTGCACGACAAGCGCGTGGACGGTGTGGTCACCCCCGGCGCCATCGTCAGCTTCTGACTTCCCCCCAACGACTGAGGACCTCCGTGCCCACCTATTCCTACCGCTGTGCGAACTGCGACTACGCGTTCGACCAGTACCAGGCGTTCACGGATGACTCCCTGACCGTCTGCCCGAACTGCGGCCAGTCCCAGCTGCGCAAGGTCTTCAACTCTATCGGCGTGAGCTTCACCGGCTCCGGTTTCTACCGCAACGACAGCCGGGCGGAGAACTCGAAGACAGCGTCGGGCTCGTCGAGCTCGTCGTCGTCGCCAGCGGAGTCGTCATCCGCGACGAAATCCGATGCTCCCGCCGCGAAATCCGAAAAAAGTAGCTCGAAGAGTGAAACACAAGCGGCAAAATCCCCCGCCCCGAAATCTGGCACGGTATCTTCGAAATCCCCCACCGGTCCCGCCGGTTCGTAGCTCTCGATGAGCGACAGCAGAGGAGTCTCCGTGCTCAAAGGTTTCAAAGAATTCATTCTCCGCGGCAATGTGATCGACCTCGCGGTCGGCATCATCATCGGCGCGGCGTTCACCGCGATCGTCACCGCGCTGGTGGCGAGCATATTCAATCCGATCATCGGAGTGCTGTTCAACGCATCAGACCTGACGAAGGCGTTCCAGGTCACCATCCCCGCGATCGGCGGGGGCAAGCCGGGAGTGATCGCCTTCGGTGCGGTGCTCGCCGCGATCATCCAGTTCCTGATTATCGCTTTCGTGGTCTACTTCGCGATCGTGCTGCCGGTCAACCACCTGGGCAAGATCGCTTTCGCCAAGCAGAAGCAGGAGGAGGAGGCCACGCCCACCGACCTGCCGCCCACCGAGACCGAGCTGCTCATCCAGATCCGCGACCTGCTCGCCGGGCGCCCGTCGCCCGAGGGTGACCACAGTCTGCCCGCAACCGCGCCGAGCGGTGGAGCGCACGCCGCTCAGTGACTTTTCCGCCGGCCTTCCGGCGCAGTAATCCGGGCCAGTGCAGTCACAAGGGGTCGGCAGGCCGGCCCGGAGTAGCCGCGATGGCCCGGATGTCGTGGGTGAGTGCGACTCGGAACGACCCGGGCGATGATCAGTGCGTCTGGCCCCAGTGGGGCGGCCTGTCGGCCTTCAGCCGTTCGTCATTCTCGTTCTCGGCGTGACGAGGAGGTTCCTTTTGCGGGTTCGGGTCTGAGCCGGCGATCGCCTCGGTGGTCACCCGTCGGCGCGGTCGATCGCGCGGCGTGGGGGCGTCGTGCTTTCCCACGTCAGACCTGCTGTGCCGCACTACCGGCCGTGCCAACGATCGGGATGGGCTGGGTCTCCGGAGCCACCGCCGACGCACCGAGCATCGTCACGATGCGGTCCGCGACGACATCCGGCTCGCTGAAGAGTTCGAAAGCGTGAACACGCAGGTAGTGCCATCCGAGGCGACGCAGCATCTCGGGCCGCAGCCGCAGCGACTCCCGGAGGCTCGAGCCGTGCAGTACGGAGTCGGTCTCGATCGTGAGGCACATGCCCTGGTGGGATGCCACGAGCCCGAGCTTGCCGCGGTGACCGAGGGCCACGCGCAGGCCGCGCAGCTGCAGGCGCCTGGCGAGGTCGACGAGCATCGGCTCGCTGTCGTCCGAGGATGCTCCGAGCGCGTTGCGGGCGGTCACGTCGGTGAGGATCTCCGCGAGGGCGATCGCGCCGAAGTGCATGCGATCCTCGTCGATGTCCTGCGCTTCGAAGCAGGTGACGATCACCATGGAACGGCGAGCGCGGGTCATCGCGACCGCGAGAAGCCGCTCTCCCCCCGGACGTCCGAGGGCGCCGAAGTCCGAGAGCACCCTTCCGTGCGGGGTGCGTCCGTAGCCGATGGAGAAGATCACGCGGTCGCGACTCTGCGCGACGGCCTGTTCGATCGTCGTCACCGTGAAGGGCTCCGGGCGGTCGCCGAGCACGAAGTCACTGAGCTCCGGGCGGCCAGAGGTGGCCGCGAGCACGGCCTGCTGCACACGCACCGCATGGCGGGCGCTGGCCGTGATCACCATGAGGGATTCGTGCGGGCGGGTTGCGGCGTGCTCGATGACGAGCTCGACCGCACGATTGACCTCTGCGTCGACGCTCTCCACGCCGCCGGATTCCGGGTCGGGCATGCCAGATCCGTCGGCCAGGAAGTCGAGGCGGATGCTTCCGTGCCCGAGGAAGCTCCCGGCCCACGGGAACGACTCGATCTTGCCGGCGTAGAAGCGGCGATTGACCAGTTCGGCGAGGTCTTCCCCGCCGGCACGGTAGCTGCGGGTGAGAGCGAGGGTTGGCAGGAGGGACGACAGTCGGGCGAGCGCGGAATCGGCGTGCAGGGCGTCGAGCGCCTCGGCGTCGAGCGGTGAGGCATCGACGGCACCGGCCAACCCGATGGTGAAGGGCGACGGCGTCTGGGTGACCGGATCGCCGAAGGCGACAGTCTGCTTGCCGCGGCGGATGGCGCCCAGGTTCTCGGCGAGAGTCGTGGCGCCGGCGTCCACCAGAACGACGGAGTCGAAGGCCAGGGTGTCGGTGATGCCGGCCACCTCGTACGGCGACGCGAGCCAGACCGGCGCGATCGTCCGTGAGAGGTGCGGGGCGGCCTCCTGCAGGTCTCGGGCATCCACCGCTCCGCCGCGCAGGGAGGTCTTGAGCGCGCTCGCCTCCTCCGGCCAGTCCACGAGACCGATGCTCCAGTTCTCGGCGAGCTGCCAGGCCAGCAGCTGGGCGCTTCCGGCGGCGTGGGCCTCGTCCACGAGCCGGAAGTCCGCCTCGAGCCGATCGAGCACCGAGGTGTTCGCGTTGAGCAGGGCGCGATCGGCTTCGAGAAGGGACTCGAGTGCCGACTGCCACCAGGCGAGTTCCAGTTCGGCAGCGACCTGCTCGTCGGGCACATGGCGTGAAGCGAGGTCGTCGAGAAGCGGGTCGAGCTGGAGGTGACGGAGGGTCGCGCGCACCTCGGCGCGCTCCTGGAGGTTGTTCAGCACATCCGAATCGGCGGCGAGAGCGGCGATCCGTTCGGTGAGGATGTGGATCGGCAGATGGATCAGCTGCGTCTCGCGCGTCACCGCACCGAGCGGCTCATCGAGGAAATCGAGGTCCTGGGCCACCTGCTGGTAGGCCACCTGCACGTCGGCGATGCCGACCGGGACCTCCGGCGTGACTCCCGCAGCGACGAAACGCTGCCAGAGGATGCGCTGCTGCTGGATGTGCTGCAGGCTCTCGTTGATGTCACCGATGTGCACGCCAGGACGCACGTACTCTCGCGCGAGCTTCTTGAGCCGGCGTCGGTTCGCGGAGGACATCTCCCGGGAATCCTTGCGGGCGGAGGTCGCCGCGATCAGCTCGCTGAGCGAACGGTCGAACACCACGGGAAGGAAACGGTCGAGGGTATCGCGGATGTCGATGAGCAGCCGAAGGTAGATGCCGAGTTCGTTGATCGTCTCGAATGGCCGCATGCGCGTGCCGGAGATGAGGTCGCTCGCCCGTTCGAGCAGGCGCGGCAACTCGGTGTGGTGCAGCTGCTTGGCGATGGCGTGCGCGCGCGAAGCCGCCTCGCTGGTCGCGAAGGTGGCTCCGTACCAGGGCGAATCACCCGGGCCGTAGCGGAACTCACCGAGGCCGGCGGCTTCGACCATCGCGCGGGCGGCGCCGGCGCGATCATCCGCCATCAGCTCGACGGACTGGCGGGACAGTCGCGCGGTGGTCGCGGGCGGGTCGGGCAGGAGTGCGAGGCGGGAGAGCTCGGTGAGGCAGTCGAGCACCGAGACTCGCAGTGCCGGGTCGGTGCGCGCGACCGCGCCGCGGTAGTCGAGCAGCACCTTGCGCAGGCGAACGAGGGCGTCATCCACTTCGCCGATCTGGGGTGCGCGGGACTTCTCGTTGCGACCGATCGAGCGGATGAGGTCGCGGCGAAGCGTGCCGGGAGCGACCGCGAGGCCGGCGAGACCGACATCCCCGAAACGCTGCGCGATGCCCGCGAGCGAGGAGCGCCGAGCGCTGACCACCAGCACGCGTTTGTTCTGGCTGACCAAGGCACCGATGGCGTTCACGATGGTCTGGGTTGCACCGGTGCCCGGCAGGGTCTTGACGACGACGGAGTTGCCGGCCGCGATCTGGGCGATCACATTCTCCTGCTCGGCATCCGCATCGAGCAGCAGGGTGTCGGTCTCCGGGGTGCGCCGGTCGGGGCTCTGCGGCTCGACCGGGGCGTAGCTCTCCTCGATGGCCCACTTGGCCGAGGGATTCCCCGCGAGGGCATCGAGCAGCGGATGTTCGAGGTCGCCAGCATCGGACTCCATGGCACGGGACACGTCCGCGAAGGAGGAGACGACGAGTCGAGGCTGCACATTGAACCACTCGAGATGCGAGGTGAGGCCGCGCAGCCGATCGATCACGGGATTGGGCTTGAACGACCCGTCCTCCTCGGCGAGCGCCACGAAGGCTTCGGCATCGAGGGAGATCTGGAACTGTGCCTCGAGCGCACGGGAGAGCTCCGGGTTGAGGAACGGCGCCCCCTTGAGCTTGAGTTCGAAGTTGCTGCCGTAGCGGCGGATCGCCAGCGGACGCAACAGCACGGGCGCCCGGAACTGCACGCCCTCGTGCTGCCACTCGGCGATCCCGATGCCCAGGTGGATCGAGTCGATGCCACGAGCGGTGGCGAGCTCGAGGCTCTTGTCGGCGATCTCGGCGGCGGCGATCTTCGCCGCCCTCAGGGCGATGTCATCCCGGATCAGGTTGGAGAGCAGCGTCGACTTGCCGGTGATGAACTGCGCGAGGCCACCCGGATGCGTCGCGCCGAGTTCGATGCGGGTGCGCGGTCCGTCCACGAAATGCAGCAGAGGAGACACGCCGCCGATGGCGCCGAGTTGCGACCGCCAGCCCTGCCAGGTGGGCTCGGCCACGTTGGAGAGCGAATAGTTGGGGTCGCCGAGGGTCAGCGCGTGTGGCGCGGTCACCTGTCGCTCCGCATGGGCATGGCTATCGCTCGGCTCCGCGAAGAAGTCGTCATCCTGAGGTCTATTGGCACGCCACACAGGGCCACCTTAACGGGGGCGCCGCGGAATGTCGGGAGATAGCGGGGAGTTTCGTCGCGCGCCGGGTTTGCGCACTGCTCGCCACCGGGCGCGAAACGTAAGATACCGGCCATGCTCTTCCTGGCAATCCGCGCCGCTTCGTCAGACCTCGTCCAGGCCGTGACGACAGCGCTTGTAACCATTGTGGTCCTCTTCGCGATCGTCGTGATCGTCGGATTCACCATCCTGCGCCGGCGCCGGCGCCGGGCGGAGCTCGCGCCAGCCCGGGTGCCCGGCCCTCCCGCGAGCGAGACGGACCTCGCCACCCGCGCGAACATCCTGCTCGTGCGACTGGATGACGCGGTCGTCGAGGCCGACGACAACCTCGGATTCGCCGTCGCACAGTTCGGCGAGGAGCGTTCCCGCAGCTTCGCCGAGGCCCTCACGTCTGCCCGGCGCGACCTCACCGAATCATTCCGGTTGAAGCATCGACTCGATGACTCCCCGCCCGGTACGGCGACGCAGCAGCGTGAATGGAACGCCCGCATCATCCATCTCTGCGAGACCTCGCACAAGGCGCTCACCGATGAGGCGGCGGCTTTCGACGCCCTGCGCCGACGGGAGACCGATGCTCCCTCCGAGCTGGCCAAGGTCCGGATGCTCGTGGTCGCCACCTCGATGCGGGTGCCCACCGTGGAGAGCACCCTCTCGGTGCTCGGCGGTCGCTACTCCCCCGACGCGATTGCCCCCGTCGCCGGCAATGTCGCCGAGGCCCGGGAGCTGCTCACGACCGCGGGCCAGGGCGCGGAAGCCGCGAATGCGCGCCTCGCCGACCCGCTGGCGACCGATGTCGCCGATCGCGTGCAGGACGCGCGGGCCAGCGCAACCACGGCACTGAGGCTGCTGGATGCAGTTGACGCTCTCGGAGCCACTCTCGCCGAGCAGTCCGATCGGCTCGATCACCTCGCGAACCAGAGCAGGGTCGATCTCGCCGAGGCTCGGGTCGCACGGGATTCCGCTCCGGATCCGAGCTCCGGTGCGGCGATCGGAAGCGCCGTGACAGCACTCGAGTCCGTGCTCGGGTCACTCGACAGCAGGGACCCCGCCGCATCCCTCGCCCGACTCGAGGGAGCCGTGGCTGGGCTCGACAGCGCGCTCGCACACGCCCGAAACCAGAGCCAGCGGCTCGAACACGCCGGTGCGGCCCTCGCCGGAGTGCTGGTGAGTGCTCGGAGCCAGATCGCGGCGACGCAGGACTTCATCGCGAGCCGTCGAGGAGGCGTCGGAGCGGATGCCCGCTCCCGACTGGCCGAAGCGCAGAGACTTCTCGAGGTGGCCGAGGCGCAGTCCGACCCGGTCGCCGCCCTCGACAGCGCCCGCAGCTCGGCGACGTACTCGCGCGACGCGGACGCCCTTGCCCGGTTCGACGCGCACCGCTGACGCCCGCCGCCGGTCGAGGAGGGCGGGCTGACGTGCCGGGCTACTCGACCCGCGGCGCCGACATCCGCTCGACGGCGAGCAGCACACAGGTGCAGAGCGCGTCGATCGCGGCTTCGAGGTCGGACTGCGACGGGAAGGTCGGCGCGATGCGGATGTTCGTATCGTCGGGGTCGTCGCCGTAGGGGAAGCTCGAGCCCGCTGGCGTCACCGCGACGCCGATCTGGCCGGCGAGCGCGACCGCCGCGGAGGCGGCGCCGTGCGGAACATCGAGGCTCACGAAGTATCCGCCGGTCGGGGTGGTCCAGGTTGCGACGCCGGTGAGCCGACGCCCGAGGATCTCGAGCACCGCCGCAAAGCGGGGCTCGACGATCGCGCGGTGGGCGCGCATGAGGCGACGCACGCCGTCGGCGTCCCCGAGCATCCGCACGTGGCGAAGCTGGTTGATCTTGTCGGGGCCGATCGTCTGCACGGCCGTGTGGTGCTTCTTCCACGCGATGTTGCTCGCTGACGCCCCGAAGAAGGAGACTCCGGCTCCCGGGAAGGTGATCTTCGACGTCGACGCGAACACGAAGGGGCGATCGGCATTGCCCGCGGCTTCGGCTGCTGCGAGCACGTCGATCACGGCCGGCTCATCGTCGGTGAGATGGTGCACCGCATAGGCGTTGTCCCAGAACAGGCGGAAATCGGGGGCGGCGGTCGGCATGCTCACGAGCGCCTCGACCTCCTCCACGCTGAAGCTCGTGCCGGTGGGGTTCGCGTACATCGGCACCGCCCACATTCCGCGGATGCCCGCATCAGCGGCGACCAGACGACGGATGGTCTCCAGGTCGAGCGCGCCGTCGATGAACGGCACCGGGATCATGCGAATGCCGAGGGCCTCGCAGATCGCGAAGTGGCGGTCATAGCCGGGAACCGGGCAGAGGAAGCTGAGCCCCTGCACGTCGCGCCACGGTCCGGCGCCGCCGGACACCCCGTGAAGGAGCGCGGTGACGATCGTGTCGTGCATGACCGCGAGGCTCGCGTTGCCCGACGCGAGCAGCTGGGCGACGGGGATGGCGAGCAGCTCGGAGAAGATCTCACGCAGTTCGATGAGTCCGTCGGGTCCGCCGTAGTTGCGCAGGTCGACACCGGCAGCGTCACGGTAATCGCCCTCGCCCGGCAGCGAGAGAAGGGCGTTCGACAGGTCGAGCTGGGCGGGTGACGGCTTGCCCCGGGTGAGGTCGAGCGAGAGCTTCTTCGCGCGGAGTTCGGCGTACTGGGATTCGAGGACTGTGGTGGTTTCGCTCACCCCTCAAAACTACTGGATGAGGCACCGCGGATCGGTGCCGGCGTGCACCATCATGGGGGGATGCTCGAACCCCGGCGGAAAGCGCGAATCGCCGTCTCCGCCCTCTTCCTGCTGAACGGCGCGGCCTTCGCGAACATCGTGCCGCGGTTTCCCGACATCAAGGCCGCCCTCGACCTCTCCAACGGGCAATTCGGTATCGCGGTGGCCGCCTATCCACTCGGCGCCCTGGTCGCCGGCACTCTCGGTGGTGCGGTGATTCGGCGGTGGACCTCTGCGCGGATCGGACCGCTCGCGGTGCTGCTGCTCTCGCTCAACCTCGTGCTGATCGGGGCCGCGCCGGTCTGGTGGCTGTTCGCCGCCGGCCTCTTCATCGCCGGCACTCTCGATTCGATCGCGGACATTGCGAACAACGCCCACGGATTGCGGGTGGAGCGCCAGTACGGCACCTCCATCCTCAACTCGATGCACGCCCTCTGGAGCGTCGGAGCCGTGATCGGCGGTGTGATGGGAGCGCTCGCGGCCGGCGCGCGCATCCCTCTGGTCTGGCACTTCGCCTCTGCGGCCGTTGTCTTCATCGTGCTCGCCCTCCTGGCCGGCCGGTGGATGCTCGCGGGCTCGGACCTCGCGGAGGCGACGATCTCCGCTGTGCCGCAGGCGCGACGGGCTCGCCTCGGCCTCGCACGGCTTCTGGTTGCCCTCGGCCTCGTCGCGGCGGCCGCGAACATGCTGGAGGATGTCACGTCCACCTGGAGCGCGGTCTACCTGCGTGACTCGCTCGGTACCGGTGCCGTGGTCGCCGGCTTCGGATTCATCGCCCTCCAGGGCGCGCAGACCGTCGGTCGATTCGCCGGCGACTTCCTGGTGACGCGGTTCGGCGACCGGGCCGTGGCGCGAGTCGGTGCCTCCCTCGGCCTCGTCGGGATGTCCGTCGCGCTCATCTTTCCCACGGCCGTCACCACGATCGTGGCCTTCGGCCTGGTGGGGGCCGGCATCGGCACACTGATTCCCGGGGCGATCCGTACCGCAGAGGCGCTGCCCGGCCTTGCGCCGGGCACGGGGCTCACCTGGGTGACCACGACGATCAGGATCGGGCTCTTCCTGTCGCCGCCGCTGGTCGGATTCGTCGCCGATGTCGCCTCCCTGAGGGTCGCACTCATCATCATGCCGGTGCTCGCCCTGGTGATTCTCGTGCTCAGTCGCGCTCTCGGTCGCCGCACCGCCTGAGCGTGTTGACCCCGACTCGGGGGCCATGGGCTATCGTGGCCGTAGGTCACAACCCGATAACGCTAGCGATTTGGATCTCCCCCACCCTTGGCTTCACATCTCGGCAGACATTCCCTCCGGGCGCCCTCTCGTCGATCGACCCTGTCGCTGAGGCGTGCTGCCGGCACCGCCGGCGCCATGGTCATGGCGATGGGGATGGCCGCGACCATGGCCATTCCGGCGGTCTCAGCAGCGGCGACCGCCGCACCCTCTGCAGCGTCGTCGTCGAATGCTGTCGCAGACTTCATCCAGCAGTCCCAGCAGTCGAAGGCACAGCAGTCGAAGGCACAGCAGTCGAGGGCACAGCAGTTGCGCGTGAGCGCCGCGGTCGCCGAGACCCCGGTGACCCGCGACACGAGCACGGTGTTCTACGCCGCGGCGGTTCAGACCGCCGCCGGTGTCTATGCCGGTGGCGCGAAGCCTGCCACTCCGCTGTCGGTCGGGGCGAGCATGCACATCAACCCGCCGGACCTCGGAGGAGGCGGTGAGGCAGTCGTGCAGTACGCGCTTCAATTCGTCGGAATGGTGCCCTATATCGCCGGCGGCAATTCGCCGAGCACCGGGTTCAGTTGCGACACCTTCGTGCGCTACGTCTACGACAAGTTCGGCGTCTCCCTCCCGGGGGATGCCGTGGTCGAGGCCAGCAAGGGCACGGCCATCCCCGAGTCGGAAGCCGTGATGGGCGATCTCGTCTACTACTCGCACCAGCACATCGGCTTCTACGACGGTCACGGTGGCATCATCGATGCGCCGAAGCCCGGCACCGATGTCTCGCACCGCCCGATCTGGGGCCACCCGATCTTCATCCGGCTGTAGGTGCGGCCACCGCGCCCTGCCCGACCCGGCGATGATTCTCGCCGAGGGACGCGCAGCCGGCCAGCCGCTGCGGGACGGTCAGACCGCGACGGGCGCCTTGATGGCGGGATGGTGCTGGTAGTCGAGGACCTCGAAATCGTCGAACCCGTAGTCGTCGATGCTGTCCCGCGCTGCGAGGCGCAGGGTCGGCGCGGGGAACGGGTCCCGCGTGAGCTGTTCCGTCACCTGATCGACGTGGTTGTCGTAGATGTGGCAGTCCCCGCCGGTCCAGATGAACTCGCCGACGCCGAGACCGGCCTGCGCGGCGATCAGGTGGGTGAGCAGCGCATAGCTCGCGATGTTGAACGGCACCCCGAGGAAGAGGTCGGCACTGCGCTGGTACAACTGGCAGCTCAGCTTGCCGTCGGCGACGTAGAACTGGAACAGCAGGTGACAGGGGGCGAGCGCCATGCTCGGGATGTCCGCCACGTTCCACGCGGACACGATCAGCCGCCGAGAGTCGGGGTTCGTCTTGATCGCCTGGATCACCTCGGCGATCTGGTCGATCGTGCCGCCGTCTCGAGTGGGCCAGGATCGCCACTGCACCCCGTAGACGGGACCGAGGTCGCCGTCGGCATCCGCCCATTCGTCCCAGATGGTCACCCGGTTGTCCTGCAGCCAGCGGGCATTGCCGTCTCCTCGCAGAAACCAGAGCAGTTCGTAGGCGATGGATCGGAAGTGCACCCGCTTGGTCGTGATGAGCGGGAAGCCCTCCGCCAGGTCGAAGCGCAACTGCCGACCGAACACGCTGCGCGTGCCGGTACCGGTGCGATCGGACTTCTGCGCGCCGTTCGCGAGGGTGTCGCGCAAGAGGTCTTCGTAAGGGGTGGGGATTGCCGTAGTCATCACGTTCGAGCGTAGAGCCTGTCGAGCACATTCGGGACTTTCGACCCGAGGACCGGCTGCCGGCACTGGTGGACTGGATGCCTTCCCTGACCGTGAGGAGCCCCCATGCCAGATTCCCCCGAATCCCCCGTCGACGTGCTCGGCGACGAAGCCAGCTGGCATCTGTTGGCCTCCGCCGATCTCGGCCGGCTCGCGGTCTCGACCGAGGGCGGTGTCGACATCTTTCCCATCAACTACGTGGTGGCGGATCGGGTGATCTTCTTCCGCAGCGCTCCCGGCTCCAAGCTCATGGACCTCACGACCCATCCGATCGTCGCCCTGGAGACGGATGGCACGCACCGCCGGCGACGCTGGAGTGTGGTCGTCAAGGGCACAGCCGTGCGCCTCGGCTCCGACGAGGAGATCGAGGCATCGGGCGTTCTCCGCCTTCACTCGCTCATGCCGACGGAGAAGTGGAACTACGTGCGCATCACCGCGTCGTCGATCACCGGGCGGCAGTTCACGAGTTCGCACCGCGCCGGGTAGTCGCGGCCCTGTCCGCGGGCGCGAAACTGCGCAGCCTCAGGCTGTTCGTCACGACGAAGACCGAGGAGAACGCCATCGCCGCTCCGGCGAGCAGTGGGTTGAGCAGGCCGAGCATCGCGATCGGCAGCGCAGCGACGTTATAGGCGAAGGCCCAGAACAGGTTGCCCTTGATCGTGCCGAGAGTGCGGCGTGCGAGTCGCACCGCGTCGGCCACGACGAGAAGGTCACCACTGACAATCGTGATGTCGCTGGCGGCGATGGCCGCATCCGTTCCGCCGCCCATGGCTATTCCGAGGTCTGCCGCCGCGAGCGCCGCGGAGTCGTTGACCCCATCGCCGACCATCGCCACCACCCGACCGTCTGCCTGAAGGGCGTGGATCAGGTCGAGCTTGCCCTGGGGGGTCACTCCGGCATGCACCTCGTCGATGCCCACCTCTGCGGCGACGGTACGAGCGGATCCGGCATTGTCCCCGGTGAGGAGCACCGGGCGAAGACCCAGCGCGCGGAACCGCGCTATGGCTTCCGCGCTCGTCGGCTTCACGGCATCCCGCACGGTGATGATGCCGCGCAGCTCGCCATCCCAGGCCACGGCGATCACGGTGGCGGCGGCGTCCTCGCCCGAGTGCACGGCGGCGGATGCGGCGCTCGACAGCGCGATGGACCAGGAGTCGGCGAGCCACGAGGCCCGTCCGGCGAGAATGAGTCGGCCATCCACGACCGCCTGCACACCCTGCCCGGCCTGCGCGCTGAACGATGCCGGTTCGCCGGGAGGGATGCCCTCGGCTGTAGCCAGCGCGACGATCGCCCGCGCAACCGGATGCTCTGACCCGCTCTCGACGGAGGAAGCGGCGCCGAGCAGTTCGGCCCGGGACGTGGCACCGAGGGGCTCCACCGAGACGACCGCCATGGTGCCGGTGGTGATCGTGCCGGTCTTATCGAGCACGATGGTGTCGACGGTGCGGGTCTGCTCGAGCACCTGCGGTCCGCGGATGAGGATGCCGAGTTGAGACCCACGGCCGGTACCGACGAGCAGGGCAGTGGGGGTCGCGAGTCCGAGCGCACACGGGCAGGCGATGATCAGCGTCGCCACCGCGGCAGTGAAGGCCGCCTCGAGCGAGCCGCCGAAGAGCAGCCACCCCACGAAGGTGATGAGGGCGAGCCCGAACACCACCGGCACGAAGATCGCGGAGACCCGGTCGGCGAGCCGCTGCGCCTTGGCTTTGCCGCTCTGCGCATCTTCGACCAGGCGGCCGATGCGGGCGAGCTCGGTGTCGGCGCCCACCCGGGTCACCTCCACCACGAGTCGTCCACCGACGTTGACCGTCGCTCCGACGACCCGATCGCCCGCCGAGACCTCGACGGGCACAGATTCTCCGGTGATCATGCTGCGATCGACGGCGGATGCCCCCTCGGTCACGAGACCGTCGGCGGCGATCTTCTCCCCCGGGCGCACGACGAAGCTGTCGCCGGGCACCAGGGTCGAGACGGCGACGCGGGTCTCCACTCCCCCGCGGAGGAGCGTGGCATCCTTCGCCCCGAGGCGCAGCAGCGCCTTGAGTGCCGCTCCGGATTCCCGCTTCGCCCGTGCCTCGATGTACCGGCCGCCGAGGATGAAGACGGTCACCGCGGAGGCGACCTCGAGGTAGATCTCGCTGGCGCCCGAGCGCGTATTCACCAGCTGGAAGGTCATGTGCATGCCGGGTTCGCCGGCGCTGCCGAAGAACAGCGCGTAGAGCGACCACGCGAAGGCGGCGATGACCCCGACGCTCACCAGGGAGTCCATCGAAGCCGATCCGTGCCGCGCGTTGAGAACGGCGACGCGGTGGAACGGCCAGGCGCCCCAGACCACGATCGGTGCCGAAAGGGTGAGGGCGAGCCACTGCCAGTTGGTGAACTGCAGGGCCGGGATCATGGAGAGCAATACGACCGGAATGGCGAGGCTCGCGGAGATGATGAGGCGTCGACGCAGCTCTGCGGCGTCGCGATCGACCGGCGGTGCGGCCTGCTCCTCGGCCACGACCGACACCGGGAGGGTGGCGGTGTAGCCGGCCGCTTCGACCGCGGCGATGAGAGTGGCGGCATCCGCCCCTCCCGTCTCCACGTGGGCTTTCTCGGTGGCGTAGTTGACGGTGGCCGACACGCCCTCGATGCGGTTGAGCTTTCGCTCGATGCGAGTGGCGCAGGAGGCGCAGGTCATGCCCCCGATGTCGAAGTTCAGGTCCTGCAGCTCGGTGCCGGCCATGACTACGCCGAGACCAGCAGGTATCCTGCTTCGGTGATGGCGGCCCGGATGCCCTCGAGCGGCACCGGGGCCGAACTCACGACGGTGACATCCGAGGCTCCACCCACCCTGAGGTCGACCGTCACGCTCTCGACGCCGGAGAGTTCGGAGACCTCCTCCGTGACACTGGCGACACAGTGGTTGCAGGTCATCCCCTCGACCAGGTAGTGCTGTTCGATATTCGTGTGTTCTGGCATGGTGAAATCCTCAGTTTCCGCTCGGTGGTCTCTGGTCGTTCAGGAGCGCACGAGTCGCGCGATGGCGGCCGAGGCTTCCTTGATCTTCTCGTCGGCGACAGGCCCGCCCTCCCGAGCGGCCTCGGCGACACAGTGTGCGAGGTGGTCATCGAGCAGGGCGAGCGCCACGGTCTCCAGTGCCTTGGTCGCGGCCGAGACCTGGGTGAGGATATCGATGCAGTAGGTGTCGTCCTCGACCATGCGCTGGATGCCGCGCACCTGCCCCTCGGCACGTCGCAGCCGCTTGACGAGATCGTCCTTGTTCTGGCTGTACCCGACCATGATGCGACCCTTCTCTATACCCCTATGGGGTATAAATGTACGCCTCGGTCCGCCCGAAGTCAAACGCTTGGCGGTCGCCCGACGGCGAGCGAGGGCAGCGTCGCGAGCGACACCCGGTCCGCTCGCGAACGGCCCGCAGTAGGCTCCGATCATGCCAAGCACACGGTCGATGAAACTAATGGAATCCGCCCACCGCTTCCTGCAGCGCCTCACGGGGGGGAAGGGCCGGCTGGAACATCGCCGGGATGCCCGTGATCGAGCTCACGACCACCGGCCGAAAGAGCGGTGAACGCCGGACGACGATGCTCACCTCTCCCGCGAGGGACGGGGATGCCTATGTGGTGGTCGCCTCCCGCGGTGGAGACGACCGCAACCCCGCCTGGTTTCTCAACCTTCGGGACGATCCCCGGGTGGAGGTCGTGATCGAGGGTCATCCCCGTGTACCGATGCTCGCGACCATCGCGGATCCCGAGCACAGAGCCCGACTCTGGCCCCTCATCGCAGGACGGTACGCCAACTACGCCGGCTACCAGAGGAAGACCGACCGGGAGATCCCCCGCGTGCTGTTGCGGCCCCTGTCGAGTGCTGCCGAAGGTCAGCTTCCGGGCGCCGATTAACAGCTGTCAACAATGTGTCGTGACGTATCGTTGAGACGTGAGCGACTGGCATATCGGTGCTGGCACTTCAGCACCGGCCACATCCGTCCAGAGAGGACACATCATGCGCACCCCATCTTCTTCCGGCTTCGACCTGTGGGAGGCCGTCGACGGCCTCCGCGAGAACTTCCCCCGCATGGCGGGATACATGAACTCCGGGCAGCCGGGGCAGACCGGCCGGATGGGCCGAGGAGACGTGCGCACCGCCATCCTCGTCGCCCTGGCCAAGGAGCCGATGCACGGCTACCAGATCATCCAGTCCATCGAGGCGAGCACCAACGGGGCCTGGAAGCCGAGCGCCGGCTCCATCTACCCCACGCTTCAGCTGCTCTCCGACGAGGGACTCGTCAGCTCGGAGCAGGTCGGTGAGCGCAAGGTCTATTCCCTCACCGAGGCGGGCAAGGAAGCCGCCGCCGAGTTCTCCAGCGGCCCGACGCCCTGGGAGCCGCGCCGGTCCTGGAACTCCGACCGCAACACCGCACTGCCGAAGGCCGGGGCGAAGCTCGCCCAGGCTGCCGCGCAGGTCGCGCAGAGCGGCACCGCCGAGCAGAGGGAGCGTGCCGTCGCCGCGATCGACGAGGCGCGCCGCACGCTCTATTCCATCCTCGCCGAGGACTGAGGGCATGCCGCCCGATCGCGGCACCAGCACTGCATCGCAGATAGACCCCGCCTACCGCGCACGGTATCGCCGCATCATGCGGTTCTCCGCGTCCGCTCTGGCGCAGACCTGGTGGTTCGAACTCGTTCTGCCGCGATTCGGCCTTCGCCGACTCGCGGCCCGCAGCCGCACCAAGCGGGTGCAGCGCATCGCCCGACGCTTCTATGTGCTCGCCGCCGATCTCGGCGGACTGATGATCAAGGTCGGCCAGTTCCTTTCGTCGCGCCTTGACATCCTTCCCCCGGAGATAACCAAGGAGCTCGAGGGGCTGCAGGATGAGGTGGAGCCAGAGCTGTTCGAGCGCATCCGCCGCCAGGCCGAGACAGAACTGGGCATGCCGCTCGAGCAGGCCTACGCCTCGTTCGAGCCGATTCCCATCGCCGCGGCATCCCTCGGCCAGGCTCATCGCGCTCGATTGACCGCCGGGATCGCCGCCGATGTCGGTTTCGAGAACGTCGTCGTGAAGGTGCAGCGGCCGGGCATCGAGAAGATCGTCGAGGTCGACCTCGCGGCGCTTCGCCGGGTGGCCCGCTGGCTCTCCCACGTGAAACTCGTTTCGAACCGCGCCGACGCCCCCGCGCTCGTGGAGGAGTTCGCCGCGACGAGTCTCGAGGAGATCGACTACCTTCACGAGGCCGCGAGTGCCGAGCGCTTCGCGGAGGACTTCGCCAGCGATCCCCGCATCGGCGCGCCCGTCATCGTGTGGGACCGCAGTGCCCTCCGCGTGCTCACGCTGTCGGATGTGACCGCGATCAAGATCTCGGATGTCGCGGGCCTCACCGCGGCGGGAATCGACCCGGCAGAGGTCGCGCAGGAGCTCGCGCGGTCCACCTTCCAGCAGATCTTCGTTGCCGGCTTCTTCCACGCGGATCCGCATCCGGGAAACATCTTCATCACACCGGGAAGACCCGGGACCGACGAGGACTGGCGCCTCACCTACGTGGACTTCGGGATGATGGGCGAGATCTCCGACTCGCTCCGGAGCGGGCTTCGCGACTTCATCCTCGCGGCGGTCGGTCGGGACGGTCGCGCCCTGGTCGCCGCCCTCGAACGCCTCGGCGTGTTGCTCAAGACGGCGGACACCAACGAACTCGAGCGGGCCATGACCGCCCTGTTCGACCGTTTCGGCGGCATGGGCGTCGCCGAGTTGCAGACCGTGGACCCGCGTGAGCTGGAGAAGTTCGCGCGGGGATTCGGCGAGACGATCCGAGCCCTGCCCTTCCAGCTGCCCGAGAACTTCCTGCTGCTGGTGCGGAGCATCTCCCTCATCTCGGGGGTGACGAGCGCGCTGAACAAGGACTTCAACATGTGGGACGCCGTCGACCCCTTCGCGCGCACCGTGCTGAGCTCGACCAGCGGAAACGCGCTTCGCGGCATCGGCCAGCAGGCGGTGAGCTATGCGAACACGCTCGCTCGGCTTCCGCGGCGACTCGACGAACTGGCCACCCGCCTCGACCGCGGACAGGTCGCCGTGCGGGCCCCGGAGGTCGACCGCCGGCTGCGGTCGATCGAGCGCTCCGTGAGCCGCCTCGCCTCCGCGCTCGTCTTCGCGACGCTGCTCATCGCCGGGGTGCTTCTGCGCCCCACGGATGAGACGCTCGGCTGGGTGCTGATGGGGGCATCCGCCCTCCCGTTGCTACACGTGGTCGTGACGGCGCGGCGGCGCTGACGACCGGGTCGTTCGCCTCGCCCGCTCGAAGTGCCGCATCACCCGCAGCGGCGATTCCGGAGTCACCCCGATGCGTCGCGGGGACCAGAGCCCTGTGTGCCGCCCCCGCTCAGGCGAAGTACCTCAACCAGAGGTAGGGCAGGCAGAGCGTGACCGTGACGGCGGTCACCACGAGCCCGTACTTGGTGAAGGTCCAGAAGGAGATGGGATGCCCGTTGCGCATCGCGATGCCGAGCACGACCACGTTGGCGCTTGCTCCCACCGCGGTGGCATTTCCCCCGAGGTCAGCACCGAGCGTCAGCGCCCACCAGAGCGGCTGGGCGGGCTGGCCACCGGCCTGCACCAGGTCGTTGACGAGCGGGGCGAGAGTGGCGACATAGGGGATGTTGTCCACGATGCCCGAGAACACGGCGGATCCGAACAGGAGCCCGGCCGTCGCACCGAGGTAGTTGGTGCCCACGGCCTGGATCGCCGCCTGGCCGACGGCTTCGATCACTCCGAGGCTCACCAGCCCGCCCACCATGATGAAGAGGCCGGCGAAGAAGAGCAGCGTCTGCCACTCGACGTCCGCGAAGATCTTGCGGGGCTCGAGCCGGGTGATGAGCACGAGCAGCCCGGCCCCGAGCAGCGCGACGATCGCCGGCTCGAGGTTCACGAGCGAATGCAGGATGAAGCCGGCGATCACGAGCGCCAACACACTCAGCGACTTCACGAGCAGCGGCACATCGCGGATCGCCTCCCGCTCATTGAGCGCCATCACCCGCGCGACCCGCGCCGGGTCGAAGCCGAGCTGCTTGCGAAACATGAGCCAGCACAGTCCGACGAACACGACGAGCAGGATGACGACGATCGGCGCGACGTTGACGATGAAGTCATTGAAGCTGAGGCCGCCCCGGCTGGCAATGATGATGTTGGGCGGATCGCCGATCAGCGTCGCCGTTCCGCCGATGTTGCTCGACATGACCTCGGCGATGAGAAAGGGTATCGGCGAGATCGTGAGCCGGTCGCAGATCAGGAGGGTGACGGGGGCGATGAGAAGAACCGTCGTCACGTTGTCGAGGAACGCGGACAGCACGGCGGTGATCAGCACCAGCATGACCATGATCACGAAGGGGCGGCCCTTCGCCCGTTTCGCGGCCCAGATCGCCAGGAACTCGAAGAGACCCGATTGCTGGAGGATGCCGACGATGATCATCATTCCCAGCAGCAGGAAGATGACGTTCCAGTCGATCCCGCTCTCCTGGGAGAAGAAGATCCCCCTCTTATCGGTCGCGCCGATGATCACCATGAGACCGGCGCCGACGAGCGCGACGGTGACGCGGGGCACCTTCTCGGTCGCGATGAGGACGTAGGCGCCGACGAATACCGCCAGAGCCAGGATGACCTGGATGCTCATGCGTCGTTGTGCGAGGTGTCGGACGGTGCACAGAACGTGAGGATGGCATCCATCAGGGCGGTGAGCGTGACGAACTGGGCGTCGGGCCCGCTCGATCCCTTGATGAGAGCGATCTGCGCCCGGGCATTCGCCATGCGGGCGGCCACCTCGAGGATCGTGTCGTCCGCATCCACGCGGAGGAGTTCGTAGATGTGGACACGGTCGTCGTCGATCAGCTCCCCGATGGTGCTCTGGCCCGCTTTAGCCCAGACCTCCTCGGCCGCCTCTTCGTCGAGCACCCCGGCCAGCGCCATGTCATCGAGCACATAGCTGGGCACCAGGAGGCCCAATACGTCGACCGCGGAGACCACCGCCGAGGGAACTCCGGCCGAATCGGCGATCACGAGACCGACGAGGTCATCGGCGGCGATGGCACGCGCGGCCTCCAACGCGGTGGTTTCCCGCGCGACTATCGGAAGGCTGACGTGAAGATCGGATGCGCGCATGGGGTCCCCTCAGAAGTTGGCAGCAGTCCTGCTGCGCCGACCAGACTTCCCGGCTCACCTCAGTCGAGCGTAGCGGGGGTTCACGCTTCTCGTGTGGGCGGTCGCCGCGGTGAGGAGGCGTCGACGGCCCAGCGCGCCAGCCGTGCCTGGTCTCGACCCGGGTGATGACCGGCGCCTCCCGCCCACCGCATCGATGATTCTGCGCTGATCGGCTTCTGGCCGGGCATCTATTCATTGCTAAGGTCGCTGAATGGAATTGCGTCAACTCGAACACTTCGTCACCGTCGCCGACGAGAGGCACTTCACCCGAGCGGCCGAGCTGCTTCAGATCTCGCAGTCGGGCCTCTCCGCGTCGATCAGGGCTCTCGAAACCGAGCTCGGCATCTCGCTGTTCGTTCGCAGCACGCGCCGCGTCGAGCTCACCGCCGCCGGCCAGGCGCTGCTCGCCGACTCGATTCGTACGCTCGCGAGCGCCGCCGCAGCGCAGAACGCGGTCGCGGCGGTGCGGGGGCTCGTTCGTGGGCGCCTCACCGTCGGCGCGGAACCCTGCATCGGCGCGATCGACCTTCCTGCCGAACTCGGGCGATTCCGACTCGCGAATCCCGGCGTCGAGGTACGGCTGCGCTACGAGGGATCCGTCGATCAGCTCGACAGCGTGGCGAGCGGGCTCCGGGATGTGGCCCTGGTCGTGGTGACCGGTCCCGCCCCGCAGGGCGTGCGCTTGCGCCCGGTGAGTTCGCAGAAGCTCGTGGTGCTGTGTCATCCGGAACATCCGTTCGCCTCACGCAGCGAGGTCGATATCGAGTCACTGCACGACCAGCCGATGATCGGCTTCCAACCCGGGTGGGGCGCCCACGTGCTGGCGCGCCGGGCATTCGCGGCGGCGGGCTACGACTACCGCACCGCAATGGAGGTCAATGACGTGCACCCTCTGCTCGACCTCGTGGGCTACAACCTCGGGGTGGCGATCGTGCCGGCGAGCTTTGCCGCGAAGCGTCCGGACACCCTCTGCGCCGTGCCGCTGCCCGAGAACGTGCCGCACTGGACGGTCGCCGTCGCGATGGCGGACGAACCGAGTCCGGCCGCCACCGCATTCCTCGACCAGATGTTCGAGGGGAGCGCTCAGGCCGCGTCGAGCATCGAGAGCTCTTCGGCGGTCAGGGTGACCTCGGCCGCCTGAACCGAGTTGGTGATGCTCTCGGGACGCGACGCGCCGGGGATCGGGATCACCCAGGGCGACTTCGCCAGCTCCCAGGCGAGGCACACGACCTGCGGGGTGATGCCACGGTCGGCCGCCACCTTTCCGAACGCCGCGAACCTGTCGCCGAGCGCAGCCGCGGAGGTGATGCCTCCGAGCGGACTCCACGGCAGGAATGCGATCCCGAGTTCATCGCACAGCTCGAGTTCGGGCTCGCTGCTTCGGAAGGCGGGCGAGAACTGGTTCTGCACCGAGGCGAGCCGGCCGCCGAGCACCTCCTGCGCGAGTCGGATCTGCTCCGGGTTCGCGTTCGAGATGCCTGCCTGCCGGATGGTGCCGGCGTCGAGCAGGTCGCGGAGGGCGCCGATGGAATCCGCGTAGGGCACCGAGGAGTCCGGACGGTGGAACTGGTAGAGGCCGACCGCCTCGCCACCGAGCCGCTTCAGCGAGGCCTCCGCCGCCTTCTTCAGGTATTCGGGGCGGCCATCCTGGGTCCAGGAGCCGTCTCCCGGGCGCAGGTGGCCACCCTTGGTGGCGACGAGCACAGCCGAGGTGTCCCCTCCCCAGGAGGCGATGGCCTTTGCAATGAGCGACTCGTTGTGGCCGACATCCGTCGCGGTCAGGTGGTAGGCATCCGCCGTATCGAAGAGCGTCACCCCCAGATCGAGAGCAGCGTGGATGGTCGCGATGGAGCGAGCCTCATCGGGCCGCCCTTCGATGGACATGGGCATGCCGCCGAGGCCGATCTCGCTGACCTGTACATCGCCGATGGTTCGTGTCTTCATGTTCGTGGGTCTCTCTTTTCGGGTGAACGGATTACCAGGCGTAGTCTTCCGGCGCGGTCTTGCGACCGGGGAAGATCTCGTCGAGTCGGGCGAGCGCGTCGGCGTCGAGGGTGACGTCGAGGGCACGCACCGCGGCATCCAGCTGGTCCATGGTGCGCGGTCCGACGATGGGAGCGGTCACCGCGGGCTGGTGCAGCAACCAGGCCAGTCCGACATCCCCCGGCTCATGGCCGAGCTCCTCGGCGAAGTCCTCATAGCGCTCGATGGCTTCGCGATGGGTCTCGAGCGTCTCGGCCGCGCGGCCCTCCAGGCGGCGCTTGCCATCCCGCTCCTTGCGCACCACTCCGCCGAGAAGCCCGCCGTGGAGCGGCGACCACGGGATGATCCCGAGGCCGTTTCCCTGGGCGGAGGGGATCACCTCGAGCTCGATATCGCGCGTGAGCAGGTTGTAGATGGACTGTTCGCTCACCAGCCCGGTGAAGTTGCGTCGGCGCGCCTCCGCCTGAGCGGTGGCGATGTGCCATCCCGCGAAGTTGCTGCTGCCGGCGTACAGGATCTTGCCCTGCGCGACGGCCGTCTCCATCGCCTGCCAGATCTCGTCCCACGGGGTATCCCGATCCACGTGATGAAACTGGTAGAGGTCGATGTAGTCGGTCTTCAGCCGCGAGAGGCTCGCATCGAGAGCGCGACGGATGTTGAGCGCCGAGAGCTTGCCCTCGTTCGGCCACTGCGTCATGTCGCCGTAGAGCTTGGTGGCGAGAACCGTGTGCTCGCGCCGGCCGTTGCCCTGTTCGAACCAGTTGCCGAGGATCGTCTCCGTGGTGCCGCGGCCCAGTTCGCCACCGTACACGTTCGCCGTGTCGAAGAAGTTGATGCCGTATTCCTGCGCCGAGTCCATGATGGCGAAAGAGTCGGACTCCGTCGTCTGAGGGCCGAAATTCATGGTTCCGAGGCAGAGGCGGGAGACGGTGAGGCCGGAGCGGCCGAGATGCGTGTATTCCATACTTCTACGGTGCTCCCCAGCCGCCCATCTGTCCAATAGGAACTGCGGATGCTACTCAGCAGTCGGGGTTCTCAATGACGGAATCCCGGGGGTGAGCCCGCGGCCCTAACATGAGCACATGCCGATGCCGGTTCTGGCGACAAAACTCTTCGTGCCCCTGGCGCGGGCGCAGGCCGTCGCCCGGCCGCGGCTCGTCGACCGGCTGGATGCGGGCATCCGGTCCGGCGCAAAACTCACCCTGATCTCCGCCCCGGCCGGGTTCGGCAAGACCACCGTGCTCAGCGATTGGGTGGCCAGGATCGGCCGGCCAGAGGCCGGAATGCGGGTCGCCTGGTTATCGATCGAGTCCGGTGATAACGACCCGGTGCGGTTCTTCGGCTACCTCGTTGCCGCGCTGCAGAGCGCCGACGCCGCCATCGGTGCGGCACTCCCGGCGGGCGAACGGCCGAGCGAAGCGACCTTGACGGCACTCGTCAACGACCTCGCCGGCAGCGCCCACGAGATCCTCCTGGTGCTCGACGACTTCCACCTCATCGAAGACCCCTCCGTGCGCGACGCGATGGTCTTCCTGCTCGACCATCTGCCGCCCACCGCGCACCTGGCGATTGCGAGCCGCTCCGATCCCCTGCTGCCCATTGCACGCCTGCGAGCGCGGGGCGAGCTGACGGAACTGCGCGCCGCCGACCTCCGCTTCACCCCCGACGAGGCCGCCGGATTCCTCAATCGGGCGATGGGCCTTGCGCTGTCGCCCGACGATGTCGCCGCTCTCGAAGCCCGCACCGAGGGATGGATCGCCGGACTCCAGCTGGCCGCCCTCAGCATGCGGGACCGCGCCGACACATCCGCCTTCATTGCCGCATTCGCCGGCAGCAACCGATTCGTCATCGACTATCTGATCGAGGAGGTGTTGGAGCAGGCGCCCCTCGACGTGCGACGGTTCCTCTGCGACACCGCCATTCTCGAGAGGTTCACCGCACCACTCTGCGAGGCGGTCAGCGGCCAGGGCCGGGGCGAGGAGATGCTCGACGCCCTCGAACGGGCGAACCTCTTCATCGTCGAACTCGATGATCGCCGCGAATGGTTCCGCTACCACCACCTCTTCGCGGACGTGCTGCGGGCGCGTCTTCTCTCCGGCGGCCCCGAGCATGTCGCGGCACTCCACAGCCTCGCCAGCGGGTGGTTCGAGGCCAATGACCTGCCGGAGGAGGGCGTGGCTCATGCTCTGGCGGCCTCCGATTTCTCCCGGGCCGCACGGCTGATCGAAGCCACGATTCCGGGTGTGCGCAAGTCCCGGCAGGATGCGACGCTGCTCGGATGGCTCGCCCTCCTCCCCGACGACGCGATCGATCGGCGGCCCGTGCTCGGGGTCTTCTCCGCCTGGTTCTCGCTGGTCTCCGGCGACATCGCCGCCGTCGAGGCGAAACTCGTCCGAGCGGAGAGGTCCCTCGAGACCGGGCACGACTCGGAGCCCGGCCAGGAACTCGACACGCTCCCGGTCACGATCTGTCTGTATCGGGCATCCGTCGCGCTCGCCACCGGTGACCTGGCCGGCATCACCCGGCACGCCGGCCTCGCCCTCGAACTCACGAGCCCCTCCGATCACCTCGGGCGGGGCGCGGCCGCCGGGCTCCTCGGCCTCGGCAAGTGGGCCGCCGGCGATCTCGAGGCCGGCGTGACGGCATTCGGCGAAGCGGCGCGCAGCCTGCGTCTCGCCGGCAACCTGACCGATGCCCTGAGCACGACGATGGTGCTCGCCGACATGCTCATCCCCCTCGGCCGCCTCGCGGAGTCGCGCCGCGCGTACGAGGCGGCCTTGCGAGAGGCGACCACCACGCTCGCCGGTGGCCCACCCACCGCAGATCTCCACGGCGGAATCGCCGAAGTGCTGGTCGAGCTCGGTGCCCTCGAGGCCGCCGAAGAGCACCTGGCCGCGGGTGCCGCGCTGGGTGATGCGGCGTTCTCGAGTGAACACCATCACCGATGGTTCGTAGCGAAAGCACTCCTCGCGCAGGCCAGGGGCGAGCTCGACGCCGCTCTCGAACTGCTCGAGTCGGCGGAGCGGCACTATCGCCGGGGTTTCTTCGCCGAGGCCCGATCGATCGCGGCCATGAGGGCGCGCATCCTGATCGTGCAGGGGCACCTTCCCGAGGCGCAGGCGTGGGCGGATTCTCTCGGCCTGACCCCGGAGGATGCGCTGAGCTACCTGACCGAGTACGCCCACATCACTCTGGCGCGGCTACTGATCGCGCAGGGTGACCCCCGCGCGGCCGGACTGCTCGAACGGCTGCTCCTCGCCGCCGAGGGCGGTGGCCGGGCCGGGGTCGTGCGAGAACTGCGCGCGCTGGCCGGACGCCCGGCCGGCGAGGCGAGCGGCGCCAGGGAGGGGCTGAGCAACCGCGAACTGCAGGTGCTGCGACTGCTCGCCACAGAACTCACCGGCCCCGAGATCGCGCGCGAACTCTACGTCTCGGTGAACACGCTCCGCACCCACACCCGGCACGTCTTCGAGAAGCTCGACGTGAACGGGCGCACCGCCGCCGTGCGGCGGGGGCGCGAACTGGGTGTGCTCTGACTATCACCAGATGTGGTGATGCCGGGTCACCAGGTGCGTTCGTAGGTTGCCCCTATGAACATCACCTCAACCACCCTCACTCGCGCCGCCGCCGTGGCCGCCGCGCTTGCCGGAACCGCCTACATCGTCATCCAGTTCATCCACCCCCTGGATGTCGTCGAATCACTCTCCACCCAACGCTGGGTGACGGTGCACATCATCAGCTTCGCGGAGGCGGTGCTTGCACTGATCGGCTTCGCCGGAATCTACCTGCGCCAGGTGCGCCAACTGGGGCTGCTCGGGCTCATCGCCTACGCGGCGCTCGCACTGTTCTTCGTGCTGCAGGCGGCCTTCAACTTCTCCGAAGCCCTCATCGCCCCGCTCATCGCCGTCGACGCCCCACAGTTGGCTGTCGACATCGTCGGACTGTTCGGCCGCTACCCGGCGGTCAATGACCTCGGGATGCTCGCCGGAGTGCCGCTGGTCGGCAGCATCCTCTACATCGGCGGTGCGCTGCTGTTCGGTATCGCGATCATCCGCGCTCGGGTGCTGTCTCGCGGTGCGGGAATCCTGCTGATCGCCGCGGCCGCCATCACCCCCGTCGCCGGCGCGCTGCTGCCGCACACCCTGGAACGCCTGGCCGCGCTGCCCATGGGCGCAGCGATGGTCTGGCTGGGGTGGTCTCTCTGGTCGAGCCGGATGCCCACGGCCTGAGTCATGTACGAGATACGCCTGCAGGGACAGCTCGACCACCGGTGGAGCGACTGGTTCGAGGGATTCACGCTCGCCGTCGACAGCGACGGAACAACGACCCTCACCGGCCCGGTCACCGACCAGGCTGCCCTGCACGGACTGCTGAGACGGATCGGTGATCTCGGCGTGACACTGATTTCCCTCAACGAGTTGCACAAGGAGAACGAGAAATGACCACAACCGTCGCCAGATCGACCGGCCGAGGAACCACGGGCGCGCGCCGCCAGTGGCTGGTGCCCGCCGGGCTGATCCTGCTCACCCTCGTCCCGATCCTCGCCGGCGAAGTACGACTGCACGAGATTGCCAGCGGCGCCGTGGAAACCGCGAAGAACGCGCGGTTCCTCGAATCGCCGATCCCGGTCGCGACCCACATCGTGAGCGTGACGATCTTCAGCATCCTCGGCGCGTTCCAGTTCGTCCCCGCGCTGCGGCGCGGTCGGAGCTGGCACCGCATCACCGGGCGCATACTGATCCCGGCCGGGCTGGTCACCGCGCTGTCGGGCATGTGGATGGCTGCCTTCTACCCGCACCCCGCCGGCGAGGGCCTCCCCCTCACCGTCATTCGCCTGGCTTTCGGGGCGGCGATGGTGGCGAGCATCGCCCTCGGCATCCGCGCGATCGTGAACCGCAACTTCGCCACACACGGGGAGTGGATGACCCGCGCCGACGCCATCGCCGTCGCTGCGGGTACCCAGGCGATCGTCCTCATCCCCGAGACCATCATCTTCGGGCCCGGCAATGAGTTGCCTCGAACGACGTTCATGGCGGCCGCCTGGGTGATCAACCTCACGATCGCCGAGCTCGTCATCCGTCGGCGGCGCCGGGTCCCCGCGGCGAGCCGCTGAGGACCGCGGACCACCCGGACATCAACCACAGCGCAGTTCCCAGCCGCAACCGAAGGAGCAGAACCATGTCTTATCCGCTACGACTCGAAGCAACCCTCGACCCGCACCTGTCGCGCTGGCTGTGGATCGTCAAGATGTTCCTGGCCATCCCGCACTACGTGATCCTCGTCGTGCTCACTGCGGCATTCGTGATCACGAGCCTGATCGCGGGGATCGCGATTCTCGCGACCGGCCGCTATCCGCGTGCCCTGTTCGACTTCAACGTGGGAGTGCTGCGCTGGAACTGGCGCGTCGGCTTCTTCGTCTACGCGGCGCTCGGCACCGACGCCTATCCGCCATTCACCCTCGCCGCCACCGACTACCCCGCCACCCTCGACGTCGACTACCCGGAGCGACTCTCCCGCCCCCGCGTGCTCGTCGCCTGGCTGCTCGCCATTCCGCACCTCCTCGTGGTTGGGTCGTTCGTCGGCATCATCATGCTCTACCCGTGGGATGCCTATGCGAGCTGGCAGGGCGGGCATCCGGTCGGCGGGTACTCGGTGCTCAATCTGCTCGTGGTGATCGCGGGAGTCTTCCTTCTCATCACGGGGCGCTACCCGACCTCGCTGTTCGAGTTTTTGGTGGGATTCAGCCGCTGGACCTACCGCGTCGTCGCCTTCGTCGGGCTGATGACGGAGGTGTATCCGCCCTTCCGGCTGGATGCCGGCGGCCAGGAACCCGGCCGAGAGTCGCCCTCCCCCGCGAGCCCACTGCACGAGACCGCTGCGGTCACGGTGCGCTGAGCTGCCGTCCGGCCAGTCTCGACGACCTCAGTCGGTGAGTTGGGAATTCATCCACTCGAAGAGGTCATGCGATCGAGCTCGGAGTTCTGTGTGCACGCGATGAAACCGGCGATAGTCGCTTGCGCCGCGGAGGGAAGGCGAGACGACTGGCGCGTGTCGCACCATCCGCGCCACGGCCTCGTCCCAGGAAGGATGCATACCGCTGCCGACTGCCGCACAGACCGCCGCACCCATCCCGGCCGCGTCGTCGACCTCTGCCCGTTTGACGTCGACGCCGAAGACGTTCGCGACAATCGACGCCATGAGGTCCGATCGTGCGCCGCCGCCCGAAAGGATCACCGTGTCGAAGCGGCGGTCGAGCGCGGACTCCATCGCCGCGGCATGGTCGGCCATCGTGAAAGCGAGGCCCTCCAGAATTGAACGGTAGATGTGGAAACGGCCCTGGCTGCCGTCGAAGCCGAGAAGCGCACCACGCCGGTGTGGCGCGTGATCGGGTGCCAGCCAGTCGAGGACCGTCATCAACCCATTGCTCCCGGGTGGCACATCCGCGGCACCAGCGTTCAGGCGGGCCTCGAGTCTATAGAGATGCTCGCCGTCGACTTCGGATGCTCTCCCGTTCGTCTCGGACTCGAGCAGGGAGCGGAACCAGCTGACCGTCCACATCCCGCGCCGGATCCCCTCGCTTTCGTAGAGGAATTGTCCGGGGGACGATCCGAAGTTCACCCAGAACGCGTCGGACTCGCGGGGTTCCGAGCCGATGGTCATGGACGAGACGTAGGTTCCGAGAGAGAGCACCAGCTCCGATTCCGATCGAAGACCGGCCCCAAGCGCTTCGACGGCCTTGTCGTTCGCGGTGGCGTAGACCGTGATGCCGGCGGGCAATCCCGTGGCCTTGGCCGCCGCATCCGTCACCGTTCCGAGCGCGTCACCGGGGTCGACCAGGTCGAAAAGCAGCTCCCGCGGCATACCCGTCTGTCGGTAGGCCGCCGCATCCGTCGACCAGCGCCAGGTGCGCGCGTCGATCGGCCAGATGCCTTGGTAGTTGGCCGACGTGTCCCTGAAGGCGCCGGTCAGACGGTGCGTGATGTAACCAGACGATGTGGTGACGTATCGGGCTTCTTCGGACGTCCGCTCGTAGGGGAGCCCGACCCGCGCGTCCATCCAGCTGAGCATGGGCTCGACGAGATGCCCGTCAGCGGCGAGGATCGCGCGACAGAATCGGATCGTACAGAGGCCGACCGCAACGATCTTCGAGGGATCACCGGCAAAGCGCGAGAGCGCAAGCCGGCAGGCCGACGCGATCGAGTCCCACACGTCGTCGTCCGGATGCACCACCTCGCCCGGTTCGGGGCTCTGGTAGGCGCGCAAGCCGACGCGCGCGTTCGCGTGGATGCGCCCCTCCGCATCCACGATCGACACCTTGGTGCTCTGCGAACCGTTGTCGATCGCGACGACAAACTGCCGTGAGGGATCAGCAGCCGCCACCGGCTCAGGCCTCCAGGGGGAAGATGGTGCCCGGGTTCATGACTCCATTCGGGTCGAACGCCGCCTTCAGCTTCAACAGAATGGGGTAGGCGCTCCCATGCTCGATCTCAGTCCAGGCCGTGCGGTACTTGCCGATGCCATGATGGTGCACCATCGAACCTCCCAGCCGGAGCGACTCCTCCACAATGAGGGCGTTGATCGGCTCATGGTACTCGGTGATTTCGTCGCGTGGTTCGCAGTGGATGTTGTAGTCGTAGACGAAGTACAGGTTCGTGCCCGTCTGGTAGCTGTGCGAAGAGTGCGCGCCGAGCATCGTCAGGTCGGCCGCCCTCGGGAACTCCGAGCGCACGCGCGTCATGACGGCCTCGTAGAGGTCGTTCACGCGTGACCAGTCCATGGAGACCTCCGTGGTGTAACCGAGGTGCGCATCCGCGATCATCGTCGCCTTCTCGGCGTCGATGGAACTCTGGTCCCAGTTCAGGTGGTTGAACCAGTCCTCGATGAGAGCCGAGTCGACACGCTCGTGCGGGCGGGAGGCGAATACTTCTTCGATGGCACCGGCCGTTGCCTCGGCGATCGGGGCCGGGCCCTCCGCCATGAGCACGACCACGTTCTTATCCTTCGCGAAGTGCGCGAAGTGCTGGCGGGCATCCTCGGGCGAGTAGACGCGGCAGATTGAGGGGCGGTAACCGGAGGTGATCAGCTCGCGGAGCGCATCGACGCCCTGTCCGAAGTCGTCGAGGAGGAAGCCGAAGAACTTGTTGTTCTGGGGCTGGTAGGTGAACACCTTGATGGTGACCTCGGTGATGAAGCAGAGCGCCCCCTCATTGCCGATGACGATGTGCCGGATGTCGGGGCCGGCCGCGCGGCGAGGAACGTTCTTGATGCGGCTGATCGTCCCATCGGGGAAGACGGCCTCGAGCCCGATGACCATGTCTTCGATACCGCCATACAGGGTCGAGAACTGTCCGATCGAGCGGGTCGCCGTCAGCCCGCCGTACTGCGCGAGTGGCTTCGACTGCGGTGAGTGGCCGGTGGTGAGTCCCTGGGTGCGCAGTTGATCCTCCAGCACCTGGAGCGGAACTCCGCATTCGACCGTGGCCATCATGTCGACGGGGTTGATCGAGACGATCGCGTTCATCCGCGACCCGTCGAGGACGATGGAGTCGGCAACCACTGTCTCGAGGCCGCCCTCGGTCGCGGTACGCCCGGTTCGCGGCACGACGGCGACGAGATTGTCGTTCGCAAAGCGCAGGACCGCCGCCACCTCCTGGGCGGTCCGGGGGTAGACGATGACAGAGGGGAACGGCCCGTCGTAGATGCTGTGTGCCGCCGAGTACTTCTTGAAGCGATCGACGCTGGCTTCGCGCAGCGCGGTCTCATCGGTGTCGAGGTGGTCGGAGCCGAGAAGGTCGGCGACGGCCGACACGATCTGCTCACGGGTCAGGGGTGATCGGGATGCGGTCATTGTTGCTCCTGGAGCTGAGGTTGAGGGGTGGGCGTGATCGGATCGAGGAGGATCAGCGAACGAGGTACCCGCCGTCGACCACGAGCGTGTGGCCGTTGACGTAGTCGGATGCGCGGCTCGACAAAAAGATCAAGGCACCCATGAGGTCGGCCGGGTCTCCCCAGCGGTTCGCCGGGATGTGTTCGAGGATGCGGCGGCTGGTGTCCGCGTCCGCCCGGGTCTGTTCGGTGATCGCGGTTGCGAAGTATCCGGGAGCGAGCGCATTGACCTGGATGCCATGCTCACCAAGCTCATCGGCGTATGCCTTCGTCAAGCCGACGATGCCGGCCTTGGTCGCGGCGTAGGCGGGGGACATCCGCCCGCCAAGGAAGGAGAACAGGGAGGCGATGTTCACGATCTTGCCAGAGCCCTGCGCGATCATCAGCCTGCCTGCTTCGTGGGCGAGGTCGAAAGCCGCGGTGAGGTTGACGGAAATCATCGGGTCCCACTTGCTGCGATCGAACGCGATCACGTCATCGAGCAGGCAGATGCCGGCCGAATTGATCAGGATGTCGACACCGCCGAGGCGGTCGACACAGGTCGCGACGACCTGCGCCGGCACGCCGCTCTGCGTGATGTCAGCCTGGAGAAATTCGTAGCGGCCCCCACGTTCGTCGACCAGCCGAGCGGTCGTGCCGTCGTCGTCGTCGAGGCTCGGCACGAAGACGTCGGCTCCCGCTGCCGCAAGAGCGACGACGAACGCCCGCCCGAGCCCGGAGTTGCCGCCGGTGACGATCGCCCGCTTGCCTTTCAGCGAAAAGAAATCCGTGCTGAATTCGGTGATGTCCATACTCAATCGTCCTCGGTGTCGGAAGTCGAAACGAAGGGGTCGGCAATGCCGACGTAGCGGGTCTCAAGGTACTCGTCGATGCCCTCGAAGCCACCCTCGCGGCCGAGCCCGGACTGCTTGACGCCGCCGAACGGCGCGGCCGGGTTGGAGACGACGCCGGCGTTGATGCCGAGCATTCCCGTGTCGAGTTCCTCGGCCAGACGCAGCGCACGGTTGAGGTCGGCGGTGAAGGCGAAGCAGACGAGCCCGAAGGGGGTGTCGTTCGCGAGCGTGATCGCTTCTGCTTCGGTGCGGAAAGTGGTGATGGGCGCGACAGGTCCGAAGATCTCCTCGTCGAGGATGCGCGCGCCCGCGGGCACCCCCGTCAGGACTGTCGGCTGGTAGAAGTATCCGGGGCCGGGGATGCTCGACCCTCCGAGCGCGACGTGGGCACCGTCTTCGATTGCGCCGGCGACGAGCGACGACACCTTCTCTCGGGTCGCCTCGTCGACGAGCGGCCCAACCGTCGACTGCGGTTCGGTGCCGCGGGCGGCCGAGAATCCGGCCATCCGCTCGACGAAAGCGGTGGTGAACTCTTCGGCAACCGACTCGTGGACGAGGAACCGGTTGGCGGCGACGCACGCCTCTCCCCCGTTGCGCATCTTGGCGAGGATGCCGCCGGCGACGGCGGCCGGGATGTCCGCATCCTCGAACACGATGAACGGCGCGTTCCCACCGAGCTCCATCGAGACGCGCAGCACCTGCTCGGCCGAGTCGGCGATCAGTCGTCGACCCACCTCGGTCGAACCGGTGAACGACAGCTTGCGCAGCCGCGGGTCTTTGATCAGCGGGGCGGTGACTTTGCCTGCGCTGGTGGTCGGAATCAGGTTGAGCACCCCCGGCGGAAGGCCGGCCTCCTCGAACACCTGCGTCAGCAGCAGTGCGGTGAGCGGTGTGAGTGCGGCAGGCTTCAGTACCATCGTGCACCCGGCCGCGATGGCCGGAGCGATCTTGCGCGTGGCCATCGCGAGCGGGAAGTTCCACGGCGTGATGAAGAGGCACGGCCCGACCGGTCGCTTCACGACGAGGAGGCGGTTGGCGCCGTCCGGGGCAGTCGAATAGCGGCCGGAGATGCGGG
The DNA here is from genome assembly GCF_040549525.1 of Frigoribacterium sp. UYMn621. NCBI lineage: Bacteria > Bacillati > Actinomycetota > Actinomycetes > Micrococcales > Microbacteriaceae > Frigoribacterium > Frigoribacterium sp. UYMn621. Next base: position 44,024 of record NZ_JBEPTM010000002.1, read on the forward strand.
GCGCTTCCTCAGAGAACCACCGCAGGAACTCCGCGCCGTAGGCGACCTCGCCTCGCGACTCGGCGAGCGGCTTACCCATCTCGAGCGTCATCGTCAACGCAAACTCGTCGGCGCGGGCGGTGACCAGGTCGAAGGCGCGCCGAAGGATCTCCGCACGAACGCGGGGCGGGGTCTTCGCCCATCCGCGCTGAGCCCGGTGCGCGGCATCCAGCGCTGCTTGCCCGTCCTCCGGGCTGGCGTCGGCCACCTCGGCCAGCGTCTCACCTGTCGATGGATCGGTGACCGTGAAGGTGCGGCCGGATGAGGCAGCTCGCCACTGGCCGTCGATGTAGAGGTCGGTTCGGATTCGGCCAAGCAGCTGCTGCTCGTCGGCCGCGGTAACGGTGATCGCGGTCGTCATCAGGCCACCGCCTCTTCGTCGACCGGCGCCAAACGCAGCGGCGAGCCGACCATGTCTTCGTACAGCCGGAACGGCGTCATCTCGCCGGCCCGGTCGCCGTGGATGTTCCGTGCCCGGCGGAATACCTGCTCGACCATCGCCGACAGCTCGACCGAGACGCCGACCGAGCGCGCCAGATCTACCGACAGCCCGAGATCCTTGCAAGCGAGGGCAAGCGCGAACCCTTCGTCGTAGTCTCCGTTCTCGAGGATGGAGAGCACGTCGTGCTCCACGAAGTTGCTGTTCGCGGGGCTGGCGACCAGTGCGTTCCTCAGCACAGCCAGGTCGACTCCCGCCGATACCCCAACCGCCATCACTTCGGCCGTAGCAACGAGGTGCGAGAACCAGAGCTGGTTGATCATGAGCTTCACCGCGTAGCCTGCGCCGTGCGAGCCGACGTGCAGGATGCGCTCGGGGTCACCCATCGCTTCGAACACCGGGCGCAGCCGCTCGACATCGTCAGCGTCACCCCCGATGAAGATCTGCAGCCTCCCGCTCGCCGCCCCGACCGACATTCCGCTCACCGGCGCGTCGAGGATGTGCAGCCCACGCGAGGAGGCGGAGGCGCGAACCGTGTTCGCTACCTCGGGCACCGAGGTCGACATATCGATCCATGTCCCACCGTCGGCAATCCCCTCGAGCACGCCACCCTGGCCCGACACCGCATCGGCCACATGTCGCGGCGTGGGCAGCATCGTGATCACCAGATCGCTCTTCGTCGCAACCTCGGCGGCCGTGTCGGCCCACGTCGCTCCCCCGGCGATCAGGTGCTCCGCAGATTCGGGCCGTAGATCGTTGACCACCAGCGGGTAGCCCGCCTGCTGAAGGTTGCGGGTCATCCCGGCACCCATGCTGCCGAGTCCGATGAATCCCACCGTCGGCAATCCTTGTGTTGTCATGTTCATTCTTTCGTGAGGCATTCGGTCGAGTTGTCGGCCCTATTCCGGGGCTGTGTAGAAAGGGTTGGCTGGCCGGTGACGCGCCTCGAGGATGCGGTCCAGCGTCGGCTCGCCCGTAGCCCCGTTCCGCAGCGCGGTGGCGGTCGCCAACCGGTTGTTGCGGTACACCGCGTCGGCGTCGTCAGCGCCGGGGTTCACCCAGACGGCCGCGATGAGCGCGGCCGTCTCGGTGAAGGACTCGGGAATGACCCCGTCGGCCACCGCATCCGCAACCCCGGCCGCCACTCCGGCCTGCGCCGGGCCCCAGATCATATTCCCGTGCACGTCGCCGACGGGCGCCGACTTGGTCACGAACAGAGTCATGGGTTTGACGGGCAGGGATGGCTGAAGGATCGCGACGAACGGCACGTGTCCGGCACTCGGGGAGGCAAGAGCTGTAGCCCAAGCGACGCCGGTCGGACCGCCACGGTCACCGAGCACGGTGTTGATGTGCGCGGCATTCACACCCTCTCCCACGAAGCTCTCGCCAATCTGCGGTGCGGTGGCCTCCGACATCAGATGAGGCCCTTGCTCTTCAGGAACTCCTCCGCGACCTTCGCCGGATCACGGCCGTCGACATCGACCTGCGAATTCAGCTTCTGCATCTCCTCAGTGGTGAGCAATGGCGAAAGCTTCGCCATGATGCTCGAGATCGCAGGGTACTTCTTGAGGAGAGAATCCTGCATCGAGAATGCACCCTGATAGACCGGGAAGAACTTCTTGTCGTCCTTCATCACGGTCAGCTTGAGTGCCTGGATGCGACCATCGGTCTGGAAGACTTCGCCGAAGTTGCAGTCCTGGCCCTTCTGCGTCGCGGTGTAGATCAGGCCGGTGTCGAGAAGTTTGACGTTCGAGTCGGGAACGGTTATGCCATAGGCCTTCTTGAGGCCGGGCCAACCGTCGTCACGGGTGGAGAACTCGCTTTCGATGCAGAACGTCTGGTCCGCCTGCGGGAGCTTCGCGACATCGCTCAAGCTCTTCACACCCAACTTCGCTGCCTTCGACGACAGAACGGCGAATGCATAGGTGTTGTTCAGCGGTGCCGGGTCCAGCCAGGCGATGCCTTTGGCTGCGTCTGCCTTTTTCACCGCGTCGAACTGGGCCTGAGGGTCGGTGATCGGCTTGGTGTTGCCCTGATAGGTGATCCAGGCCGTTCCGGTGTACTCCCAATAGCCCACGAATTGGTTGTTCACGAGCGCCTGTCGCACATTCGATGATCCGACCAGCTTCGTGTTCGCCTTCACGTTCGCACCGTGCGCGTTGAGCAGGTCGGTGGTGAGATGAGAAAGGATGTACTGCTCCGAGAAGTCCTTCGAGCCGATATCGCCGGTCAGGCCCTTCAGCTCCGTGCCCTTGCCGCCTGATGCGGCGCCGCCGGAGCCGGCGCATCCGCTGAACAGCAAGACGGCCGCCGCAGCGATCGCCACCACCGAGAGATGTTTCTTCGTGATCATGGATTTCCTTCTTTCGTGATGTTCGCGGGGCACGACAACGGACCGCCGCGAGACGGGTGATGCAGAGGTGTGATTGTGGTGCGGTTGTGCTGTTCGGTTTTCAGAGCCCGCGGGGGCGGGCAATGTCTTCGACGATCCCGGCTAGCCAGTCGATGAGGATGGCGATGGCCGCCACCAGCACTGATCCGACGAGCAGCACGGGAAAGCGCTGAAGCTTGAGGCCGTTGACGATCATGTCGCCGAGGCCGCCCGCGTTGATGAAGGTCGCCACCGTCGCGACGCCCACAGCGAAGACCAGCGAAGTGCGCAGGCCAGCGAAGATGGTGGGTGTCGCGAGCGGGAGTTCGATCTGCCGCAACACCTGGCCGGGCGTCATGCCCATCCCCCGCGCTGCTTCTCTCGCATCAGGGCTCACCTGCGCGAGGCCGATCATCGTGTTTCGAAGCGTCGGGAGAAACGAGTAGGCCACGAGAGCGACGAGCGCCGTCGCGAATCCGGTCTGCCAGACGATCGCGAGGAGGATCACCACACCGACGGCGGGTGTCGCCTGCCCGATGTTGCCGACGACGAGCACGATGCTCCGGAACACTTTCGAACGCACGCGGTGAACGAGGATGCCCGCCGGGATCGCAAGCACGGCGACGAGCGCAGAAGCCACGATAGTCAAGACAAGGTGCTCACGAATGCGCGCAGCGATGTAGACGGGGTTCAGCGTGCGCTGTTCGATCGAGTCGAGCTGCAGGCTCGACACCCACAAGAATGTCGAAAGCAGTAAGAGTGCGACGAGTACCGGCGCCGCAGAGCGCCGGACGATCACCGATCTTCGGTCCTTGGCGCGAGAGTCCAGTGCGGCGTTCACCTCCACCGGCATCGTTGTTGTCATTCTCGGGCCCCGAGTTTCGACGGTCCCCCGAGGAGATTCGAGATGGAGGCATGGTCGAGGGACCCCATCGGCACTCCCGCCCGATCGACGACGTTGATCGCCTCGCTACCGGTCAGCACCAAGAGGTCGAGCGCATCCCGCATCGACAGATCCGAAGGGATGGAGGGGAGACCATCAACAGCAGGTTTGAGTCTCGCATCCGTCACGGGGATGAGCGTGAGCCGCTTTATCGCCGCGCCCTGCCCGATGAAGGACGCGACGTACTCATTGGCCGGTGCCGCAAGAATCCGGGCGGGCGTGTCGAATTGTTCTATCTTGCTGCGCTCACTCATCACCGCGATGCGATCGCCGAGTCGAATGGCCTCTTCGAAGTCGTGGGTGACGAAGATGATCGTCTTGCCGAGCTCGGCCTGCAGCCGCAGGAACTCCGCTTGCAGCTTCTCGCGCGTGATCGGATCAGTGGCGCCGAAGGGCTCATCCATCAGCATCACGGGCGGGTTCGCAGCGAGCGCCCGAGCGACACCGGCCCGCTGCTGCTGGCCACCAGAGAGTTGCTTGGGATACCGCTTGGCAAACAAGTCGGGGTCCAACTGCACGGTGCGAAGCAGCTCGTCGACGCGTTCGGCCACCTTGTCCTTCGACCAACCCAGCATCTTCGGCACGGTACCGACGTTCTCCGCGATAGTCCGGTGCGGAAAAAGCCCGATCTGCTGGATCACGTAGCCGATGTGACGTCTCAACGCGTTCGGGTCGAGCGACAGCACGTCCTTTCCGTCGATCCGGATGCTGCCGGACGAGGGTTCGATGATCCGATTGATCATCTTCATCGTCGTCGTCTTCCCGCAGCCACTCGGCCCGACGAACACGACGAGTTCGCCCGGTTCGATTCTCATCGAGAAGTTCTCGACGGCCGCACCAGATTGCCCTGGGTAGACCTTGGTGACGGCATCGAGCTCGATGCTCACACCGCCCGACTGCTGCGAGATCGCGGTGAGAAATCCGGTATTTGTGATGTCAGACACGTAGACCCCTCGAGGTTGTATAGCGGGTGATGAGGATGAACGCGCCGTCGACGACGAGCGCGAGGATGATGATCAGGACCGTTCCGGTCAGCGCGTAGTTGATCGCGTTGCGAGACCCGACCGAAGACAGCCCCGTGAAGATGTATTGCCCGAGACCGGGCCCCGCCACATAGGCGGCAATTGCGGCAATTCCGATGGTGAGCTGCGCCGCCACCCGCACGCCCGTGATGATGACCGGCCACGCGATGGGCAGTTGCGTCGTGAGCATCACCTTCGTGCGGCTCATACCCATCCCGCGAGCGGACTCGAGCACGTCTGCCGGCACTTCGCGCAGCCCGACGACGGTGTTCCGGATGATCGGAAGCAGCGAGTAGAAGACGAGTGCGACGATCGTCGGTCCCCAGCCCAAACCGAGCAGGGGCGACAGGAGCGCAAGGAGCGCAAGTGACGGGATGGTGATTGCGATACCCGCCGCCGCGAGTGCCGTGGCTCGCGGTATGGGCTTATTCCACACCACGACGCCGATAGCCACGCCGACGATCAACGCGATCATCAGCGAGAGCGCGACGACCGAGATGTGCTGAACAGTGAGATCGAATATCTCGCTCCACCGGTCGTTGAGAAACAGCGCGAGATTATCGAAGCTGAAGCCAGTGTCCATGAACCATCCCCTCTCTTCGTTGAGTGGGCTCAATGGACTAACCATAAAGCTAGGCGATGACACTTTGCCAAGAGGTGTTGTTGATATGGCAACCACCGGTTACTGTATGCAAATGGCTAAGGCAGTGGAACCGAGGCGGAACACGTCGGGGTTGACCAGGGATGTCGAGATCCTCGAGCTGTTGGGTGGGGCGGAAGCGGCACAGAATCACGGTCTCGGAGTCGTTCGGGTGTCGCAACTCACCGGGCGGGACAAGGCCGCCGTATCGCGATCGCTGGCGACGTTGGCGGATGCTGGGCTGCTCGATCGGGACGAGACCACACTGACGTATCGGCTTGGCTCGCGGTTGTATGCGCTCGCGGCTCGAACCACGGAGAGTCGCCTCGCGTCTCAGGCGCGTTCGCACTTGCGGCAGGTCGCGCTCTCAACCCGCGAAACGACCCACCTCTGTGTGCTGCGCGGCGGAAACGTGCTGACGATTCTGAGCGAGCTCAGTCCCCATGAGTTCCGCACGACGGGATGGGAGGGCGTGACGACCGCGGCCTGGCGGACGCCCTCCGGGCGCGTGCTGCTGAGCGACTGGGACCGCATTTCCCTCGCCCGCTGGTACGACGAGCATGGGCGCGACCTGCCCATCGTCGGGCCCACTGACCCCGTCATGGCCGGAGCCGGCTTCTCGGTGTTGCCTGTTCCTCCAGAAGACAAGGCAATCGTGAACGATTTCGAGAGCCTGTGTGAGGAGCTGTCCCGGATTCGTTCGCGAGGATTCGCGACCTTGGATGAGGAGCTGGAATTGGGAGTCGTCGGTGCGTCGGCCCCGGTGCGGGACCTCAATGGGCGGATTGTCGCGGCGATCAATGTGAGCGCACCAAAGGGGCGGATCGGTGAACGCCTGGAAAACCTCGGGCACTATGTGGCCGCCGCCGCGGAGGACCTGTCCCGCAAGCTCGGCGCCACAACGCACAGTGCCGAATTGTGACGAGAGCCCTCGGTGATTCACCCGCCGAGAAACGCGGCATGAGAGTGCGAGAAACGATGAGAGCGATCCGCATCCACGGCGCCGAGGATGTGCGGCTCGAGACGGTCGATCGCCCGTGCGCGACCCCAGGCTCGGTCCTCATCCGGAACGCCTTCGCCGGTATCTGCGGGACGGACCTTCACCTGTTCTTCGCGCCAGAGTCGTTCGGCAGCGATTTCCATCAGCCGGCTCCGCTCACCGGCGCGACCTGGCCGCAGATCCTCGGCCATGAGTTCTCCGGCACCGTCGCCGAGGTCGGGGCCGGCGTGAGATCCGTCGCTGTCGGCGACAACGTCGCCGTCTTCCCGTACAACTGGTGTGGAAAGTGCCAGCCCTGCCTGGCGGGACAGACCACGGGTTGCGAGTTGATGGCGTTCGAGGGTATCCAAGGCCGCTCTGGTGGAATGGCGGAGTTCTCCTCCGTGGCTGCCGAGCAGTGCTTCGTACTGCCTCGCTCGGTCGACCTCACCCTCGGAGCACTCGTCGAGCCGATGGCTGTCGCGTGGCACAGCGTCGCGGTCGCGCAACTCGAATCCTCCGAGTGTGTTCTCGTTGTTGGCGGTGGCCCCATCGGTCTCGGCGCCTGTTACGCGGCCCGCGCCCGCGGCATCGAGATGGTCATCTTCTCCGAGCCGAGTAGATCTCGCCGCGAACTTCTGCACACACTCGGCGTCGCTCACGTCATAGACCCGACCTCCGAGGACCTGCCCGAGCGCGTTCGATCCCTCACTCGCGGACGCGGCGTCGATGCCGTCATCGACGCGGCCGGTTCGACGGCCGCCTTCCCTGACGCCATGCGCTGCCTCGCCGTCAACGGCCGAATGGTAGTCGTGGCCGTCTACGAGAAGCCCTATCAGCTCACGCGCAACCAGCTCTCAGCTGGTCGCACGATCCGAAACTCCGAGGTCTACTCCCCTGACGACTATCGCGATGTCATCGAAGCGATGTCTGACGGCCTCTACGACTCCGCGATGTCGTGGATCGACATCGTCGAACTCGAGCACGTCGAGGAGGCCATTCGCGAGCTCGGCGCCGGGCGCGGAATGAAGACGCTGGTCCGCAGCTCGCGTTAGTCGCACGTCTAAGGTGCCCCTGGAGGGACTCGAACTCTAATTCCGCCCTAGATATGGTCGCGATTTCGGGCAAAACCCCCGGGATTTCGGTGATTTTGGATTACCACGGCACTACAGGTTGTGGTCCAATTTTCGTCAAGTGTGGGCAAAATGTGGGCAAGCTACTCCGCGATCAAACTGGCATCAAGCGTCCCGGCAGCGTCTTCTAATTCGATCGCGCTCACACCATCCCAGGGAGTCTCGAAACGTCGCAAAGAGTCTTGGAGTTCGCGACGCCGCTGCTGGATTTGTGGATCTCCGTTAACCACTTCGTACTCGATTAGGTACTCGATCGCGTCGTCTGCGGCGCGAAAGTCGCCGAATCGACGAGCAAGAGCTAGACCGATTTGTCCAAGCGTTACGTAGCTATAAAGATCACGTCCATACTTGTCAATGCACCGCCGAATAATGTTTTCGGCGTCCAAGAGCATTGCCTTGCGATCGGATTCCTCGACCTGCTTCATCCCTTCCGCCTTCCTCAGCCCAACTTGACCCTTGTACCGCATAAGCACCGGGTCTTGGCCGACAGCCCTTTCCGACGAAAGGATCTCCTGGGTCGCTTCCGGGAGCAGATCTTTGTCAAGGTAGAGCCGCACCAGCCGCCGTCGAGGAGTCTTGTGGGCGGGGATCGTGTTAATCAGCCGCCGATAGAGGCTGACCTGAGTGTCGAAATTGGTAATCCGCTGGATGCCGCCCTCTTCGGTGGCAATGGCGATCGCGGTTTCGAGTTCAAGGCGAACTGACGGGTTCAACCCATCGATCAAGTTCAGCAGGAGTTGCTCCAATTCCGCTTGGTCAGCGAACTTTAGCTTTGCGATAATCGACGCGATCACGTCGTGGCGGGTTTGCCACCCGTAGATCCCCTGTCGCGTATCGATTACTTGTTCAAATACGATTCCCTCGAGTTGCCCGAGCAGACTGTCGAGTCCCGTGGCGCTTATGCCGAGGACCCGCATGATGAGTTGACGATGTACATGACCGCCCAAAGCCTGGACAGCAGCAACGTAGCGATAGACATCTTGCGGTTCAGGCGCGAGCGAAAAATACTCCTGCAGCAAGATGTCGTCCAGGCTGTCATTCGCAAATATGTTCTTGAGACACACGAACATCTCGGCACTGCACTTGTCCCGAAGACGCGAGACTCGTTCGGCGCGGCCCAGTGCGAGGAAGCTCTGTTCGACAAGGGCTTTGATTTCGGGGCGTCGATCGACGAGACCTACCATTTCGTCGAGGTCACCGCGCTCGAGCACGGAAAGGCGCAGCAAGGTGCCCCGTGAGAAGAATCCCTGCGACTTCACCGAAACCTTCCATTTGGCTGCGTCCGCCGTCACCACAACGCGCAGGTGCGGGCGGTCAAGCGCGCTCAGCTTGTCGACTAGACGGTTCACCTGCGCTAGGTGCCTCGAACAGTCGTCCACAAGAAGGACTCCCTCGGAACCCGAAAGCCGCAGACGGCTTTCGACCCCGAGCCAAGAATCAACCGAAAAAGCTTGGTCCGATTGGTGCTCCCAACATGCGAGCCCCCGATCGGATAGTGCCAGCATCAAAGCTCTGGCAAGGCTCGTCTTGCCCACCCCACGCGCTCCTTCAAGCACGATGAAGAATCCGCGCGCCCCCTTGAAGGCCTCCTCCAGCCGGTATTGAGCTACTCGCGAAATGGTGAATCCGCCTCGAACATCGGCGTAAGTGGCCGGTGCCCCGTTAAACAACCTCGCGACATTGGGCGTCAGGCCGGCAGCGTGATGAACATCGATGGTCGACAGAACAAGCTCGGACGTCAGGATTCCCGCGTCGGTCGACGTCGAATAGGCGACTGATTGGGCAGTCTTGCCTGCTCGCATGAGCGCTCTAAGGAGATCGTCCAGTGCCCCGTGCACCACTTCAATTCCGAGGCGTGTGTACAGTTCGGCCCTGTCTGCCGAGTAATCGTGAACCATGAGAAAGACACGAGTCGCGACCCCTTGAGGCCTCAGCCCTACAACTCGTTTGGCTAGGTCCTTTAAATGCCTGTCGCTGAGAGACTGGCCGACAATGACGGTGTCGCTCGTGAACATGTCCTGAACGAGCGAGTTAAAAAGAGTTTGACGGTATTGCTCAAAGTCGTCGTAGTCGCTCTCGGTAATGAGCATTCGGCTCTTGTGGCCGTCCGCCACATCTTGAGTAACGCAACCATGAATCTTGTAAAGGGGGGTCCGTCCATCGCGGGGATGAGTAACATCGAAGTTTGACCGATACACCTCAAGACCTCGAGCTTTGGCCTGATATGCCTGTTCGACAAGGGTGTCGAAGTTCGTCGTATAGATGGAAAGCCAGTCAAAATCTGGAAGCGCCAAGAGGCCGGCGGTCGGCGCTATCCCTTCAAGGGTCTTTCTGACGGCAGCCACAAGAGCAGCGCGACCTTTTCGGTTTTCAACGATTTGTCCGATTTCCGCGAGGTCATCACCTTCTGGCTCCGGCGATAGCAGCTTTGCAATTGTGCGTGCAAGTTGGGATCCACTAGGGCCGCCCGACGGAATAGAGGCGCCAGCGCCGAATAACAGTGTCGTTCGTGATGGAACTACCGCATTCGCCAAATCGTCTACGTTCATCGCATCAAGCTATCGTTCTTTCGATGGCCACCTGCGTCCACCGCGCTCTTTGAAGAGCGCACAACGCCCTTCCTGCTGTCGCCCGTGTCGGAAAGCTAAGTCGCAGCTGCCCAACTCTCGATTTCTGACCAGATTGGGCGCTGGTTTCACTCAACCTGCCCGACGGCGCTTCGCCCTGGCAGCGAACTCGTCCAGGGCGATGAGCACCTCCCGCGCCTCGTAGGCGCGATTGCGCTCGGCGGATCCGATCTTGTGCAGGATGCCATCCTCGACCAGACGATCGATTCCGCCCTGCGCGTTGCGGGCACTGATCCCGAGCGCATCGGAGGCGAGCTTCGCGTCGATGATCGGCTGCCGCTGCAGCACATCCAACAGGCGGCGCCCGGCGCTTCCCGCGCGTGCGGACGCGATCCGCTCCCAGCCGGCGCGGACATCCGTCAGGTCCGCGACCAGGTGTCGCCCGTTCACGACGGCCGCCAGCGACGCCTCCGCCAGCCCGCGGATGATCGGGGCGACATCCCCTGACCGATAGGCCGTCAGGGCGTCGAAGTAGCCCCCGGTGTCTCGAAGCAGCCCGGCCGAGACCGGCACGGTCACGTTTCGGGTCACCCCCGACCGGTGCAGCATCGCCTGGATGAGCGCGCGGCCGGTGCGGCCGTTGCCGTCGGGAAACGGATGCACCGTCTCGAACTGGGCGTGCGCGATCGCGATCTGGGCGAAGGCAGGCAGGTCCAAGCGTGTCGCGAAGGCGACGAGGTCCTCCATGAGGGCGGCTACCCGCTCGTGGTGGGGCGGGACGAAGGAGGCCGTGTGCGGGCTGTTCGCGTATCCCCCGCCGATCCAGACCTGCTGCTCGCGCCATCCGCCCGTGTGCTCGGGCTGGTCGTCACGCAGGATCTCGGCCTGCATGGCGATGATGCTCGAGGCATCCAGCTCGTTTGCCATGTCGATCGCCGCCTCCATCGCGCGGACGTTCCCGACGATGGCGCGGGAGTTCGTGCCGCCTCCTCGTCCGAGTTCGGCCAGCGCGATGTTCTTCGCGGTCGCGGTCAGCTGCTCGATCTCGGAGCTCGCGGCGCTTTCGCTTCGCAGCAGGATGGCCGAGAATGGCGCCGCGACCGCGCCCACCTCGCCGTCGAATCGCCCCAGCGCCGAGACAGAATCCTCGGCGGCGGCGGCGGTTTCATCGTCGAGGTGCGGAAGCGGCAGGCTCGCGATGAACGGCGGGACGGCCGCTTCGTACGGTCCGCGCGCCTTGAGGGCAGCGCGCCGCGACTGCCCCTCGTCTGCGGCGCTTCGCCACGGGAGCTCCTCGAATGTGATCGCGGGCCAGCCCGGAGCCGCCTCGCTGGTCGCATCAGGTATCCGCATGCCATCAGCTTACAGATAGTTGTTGTCGTAAGTATTGGTAAGCGCTGCCCTTGTTGTCGGTTGGGCTGCCCGTCAGGGGTGTGATGGAACTGGCACCTACCTACCGCGAGACCATTTCCGGACCTTCGCGAGTTGTGCGATCTTGGGCCGGCCGAAGAAGGGCAGTTCGCGCTGACCAACGGCGAATACCAAAATGGGGCTCCATCGGCTTCTTCCCCTCTCGTCCCGCCAGTTCACATGCGGTACTAGACACGCATTATCGGGAATAGATGTTATCGCCGTCCTCGGGATGGTTCGCGTCATGAACATTCCGCGCACAACAAGAGCGGAATCTGTGCAGGTGACGCTCATCCGAAAGCCGCGCAGGCCGAGAACGACACCCGCGATCAGGGTGGGCGCAATGAGCCAAGTTGGATAGGCGGACACAAACGCAAGCCCACCCAGGACCAGGATGGGGGCTGCGTATGCAATCCGGTTAATTGGGTGCGGATACAGGGTCACTCCGCAATCATCCCGTTTGGGTCGCTCGAAGTCGGTCGAATATTCAATGGTGTCCGGCTGCTTGCATGGCCGGAAGTACACCGACATAGAAGATCAATAGCGCGACGCCCAGCACGATCAGTTTGACCAGTGCCTCCCCTGTTGATGACTTCTTAGCCCTTCGACGGCTACCGGATCCAGACCGACGCGGAGATGCCGCTGATCGCGACGGGGTGCGCCAAGGCGCCCTGGCCGGGGCGGAGGCTCTTGCCGCGTTGTTCGTGTTGGAACCAGCTGCAGCAGAGAGGGCGGCCTGCGCGTCCCGCGCCATGATCGCGTTGAACTGGATAGCCACGGAAGACCCATCCAACTCAGTGCGCGGATTGTCGTGCCAGGTCTCGGGTTTGATCGCTGCCCTCACAATCTGGGCGACCTGCTCCGTGCTGAAGACCGGACGGCCGCAAAGGATGTCCAGAAGTTCTGCGTCGGACACAACCCTGACGCCGCCCTCAGGCTCGGCCTTGACGGTACGCACCCCTGGGCTTAGCAGCACAATGACAGGAGAAATGGGAACGGTCAGATCAGAAGCGGCCGAGAGTCGCTTCTCTGCTGCGGTGGCCTCATCGATCGCGGCATAGATATAGCGCGTGGTCTTCCCGGAGACGAATAGCCCGTGACCCCCGATCCACACCTCCTGACCCGAGTGGTTCTTGGTGTTGATCGTAAAGACGCCGGGCGGCCCGATGACGACATGATCGATGTCCGTGTCACCGTTCCCGATCGGAACTGAGTGAAGCACTGTCCACTCCGGTCCAAGCAAACTGAGAAGTCCCGCCACCGCAATCTCGCCGAGGGCACCGACGTACCAGGGGCGCGATTGTCCGCTCGGTGTCTCCTGGCCAGCTGAATGGAGCTGGAGCGTGCGCTGCATTAAAGACTGAGCAGGAACGCGCGCGCGCAGATCTGACATCGTTTCCCCCGGTCACGCCGCCCCCTGCGACCTTTCGAAGCTAGCCGAGTCCGCGAGCGTATGACAGGGGCGAGCGGGTATCCAGCTACCCCAGTTCGGGAAGTGGGGCCGCTCCAATGTGCGTATGGAGCAATCGGCCACCGTCATTGCTTGCGGCCAATGGTTCGACGGACGGCACGCAGTCGTGGTGCGGACGACATTCCGTCATCTTCTCGATACTGTTTTGTTAGGAATGTTCACAATGGAGGAATCGTGGAATTTGAAGAGCTGCTCACAGCAATGGCGCTAAAGGTGAAGAACCAGCGTGAGGCCATCCAAACGGAGGAGGCCACAAAGAACGCCTTCGTGATGCCCTTCATTTCCAACATCCTTGGCTACGACGTGTTCAATCCGCTCGAGGTGGTCCCGGAGTTCACAGCCGACGTCGGAATCAAGAAGGGCGAGAAGATCGACTACGCCATCATGCGAGACGGCGAAGTGCAGATGCTCATTGAATGCAAGAAGTCGAGCGAGCCATTGAAGATTGAGAACGCGTCGCAGCTCTACCGCTACTTCGCCGTGACGAACGCCCGCATCGCGGTTCTAACGAATGGTGAGACCTACCAGTTCTACACGGACCTCGATGCCCCCAACCGCATGGACGACAAACCGTTCCTCGTGCTGGACCTCCTCGACATTGACGAGTCGCTGATCCCCGAACTTCGCAAACTCACCAAAGACGTGTTCGACCTCGACTCGATCATCAACGCCGCTGGGGAGCTCAAGTACATCGGCCAGATCAAGCGCACCATTGCTGCGCAGTTCAAGGAGCCAGAAGACGAGTGGATCCGTTTCTTCACCACTCGGGTTTACGACGGTACATTCACCCAGCGCGTTCGCGTGCAGTTCACAACCCTGGTCACCAAGGCGACGAAGCAGTTCCTCAACGATCAAGTCAACGACCGGTTGAAAGTGGCTCTCGGTGGCAACAACTTCTCGGCAGTCGAATCCGGCGCGCAAGAGGAGGCCGTGACCAGTCACGTTGCCGTGCAGGAGGATCTCGATCGCGACACTGAGATCGAGACCACCCCCGAAGAGCTCGAGGGCTACCAGATCATCAAGGCGATCGCGTGCAGCGAAGTGAAGCCGCAGCGGGTGGTGCATCGCGACTCGAAGTCCTACTTCGCTATCCTCCTGGATGACAACAACCGGAAGCCCATCGCCCGACTCCACTTCAACGGCAAGGCTAAGAAGTATCTGGGGCTGTTCGACGCCGACAAGGTCGAAACGCGCCACGAAATCGACTCGCTGGACGACATCTACCAGTACGCCTCCAGCATCCGTGAGGCGGTCAAGCTTCTCGCTTGAGCGCCGGATCGATCCGGTGCCCCAGGGTAAGTGCCCCTGAAAAGATCGACCGGAGCGAGGTGAGTGAAACCGCACCTACCGACGAGTTCGGGATTAGAAATAGGCCTCTGACCAGCTATTTAGTTGGTGGATTCGAGGTGCCCCTGGAGGGACTCGAACCCCCAACCGTTTCCTTAGGACGGAACTGCTCTTCCATTGAGCTACAGAGGCTGGCGGATCGAGTTTAGTCGGGTAGGTTGCAGCCTGCCTGTCTCGTCACGGAGCGTGCGGCCGCGCCGGGGGCGTGTGCTCTGTGGTGAGACCCTTCGCGGGAGGTGCGACGGGTGCTGCAGTCGCGTGCGGATTCGCCGGCACGACGGTCGCCCTCGGCGGCGACGACGGCGCGTTGGTGGATTTTGTTTCGGGCACCGACTTCGTCGTGGTGCTCGTACCCTGCCCATGCGAATCGGACGATTGGGTCGAGGGAACAGGACCGTCCTGGTGGGACGGCACTCCGGAGGGTGCCGACTTGGCGCCCGAATCTGGCGCAACGGCGTGGATGACCGCCTCGATCACGTTTTGGGCTGCGTGGCGCACCTCCGGGACCGCGGCCGCGGCAGCGGTGGCACCCATGCCCAACGACGCAACAACAGCCGCAATGATGATCGGCGTGCGATGCCGCGCGCGAAAGCTGCGCTGCTGCACTCCGGTCGTCAGCACCATGAGAGCGAGCACCTCGGCAGAGGGCTCTGGAGCGTCGCCGGCTCCGAGCGCCTCGATCTCGCCGAGCAACGCTCGAAGATTAGCCTGGTCGTCAAACCCCGACTGCGAAAGCAGGTCGTCGATGGAAGCGTTTGTCATGATGTACCCGCCGAATTCATCGTCAATTGGGTTCGAAGGACACCGAGCGCGCGTCTCTGGAGTTGCTTCACCGCGCCGGTGGACCTACCCATGATCTGGGCGGTGGCTTCAAGAGAGAGGTCGGCGATGATTCTCAATGCGAGCACCTCCCGATAGTCGTCTGGCAGAGAGTGAAGGAGGATCTCCACGTCTGAGTGGGATGCCAGTGCGACATCCTCGGCCGAATGTGTTGTGCGCCGGTCGCTCTCCGGGTCGTATTCCGAGAGGCTCGGGGACGCGCTGCGTCGCCGATGATGATCGACGACACGCGCGTGGGCAATGCTGAACAGAAGCGAACGAAGGCCTTCTGCCCCACCGCTGATGTCGGCCAGCCGCGGAAAGAGGGCGAGAAAGACATCCTGCGTGACCGCTTCGGGATCGTCGAGTCCTTGGGATCGCAAGTAGCCTCTGACAGCCGCTGCGTGCTGACGATAGGCGACGGTGAAGAGCAGACGCGCGTCGGGATTCGAATCACCGCTTCCTACCACCGTTCTCCTTACGGTCGCTTGCACGGCCGCAGATCACGCCGACCCACCGAAAAGGCGCCTGTTACCAGACGACCCTTCGGCTCCATGCAGATGTTACGGGCGACCGGACTTCTTGTGGTTCGCACCCGTCGCCGCGTGGCTGGGCTGCGCCGGAACGGCCGGGGCCACTGCGCTGTGCGAAGTGGAGTCCTCTGACTCGGGAGCGGATGACGTGTCCCCTGCCTCGGGCGTCGACGACGAGTCGTTTGCCCGATGTGAGGCCGCCTTTCCGGGAGCGACAACCGTGTCACAGTACGAGGCGATGTTCTCGGCCCCCGACGCCGCGGTGACCAACGAACCATACGCGGTCGACTTCGCGGCGAGGCCTCCATGGGTGAAGGCGGTGCAGAGCCCGAACGCGGCCGCGCCGGTGGCATCCGGACCGGTCGGTGACGAGGTGGAGGAGACGGGCGTGGGTGCATCCGTTGAATCGACGGTCTCGGTGCTCGGGACAGTTGCGGACTCCGTGGGGTCCGGCGTCGCGCTGGCGGTGTGGACGATGCCCTGCGAAGCCTCGGGCAGGTGAGCGGTGACGGCGACTGCTGCGGTTCCGCCGGCAGCAACGACCGCAACGCCGAGCGCCCCGAGGGCGATCTTGCTGCTGATCAGCGCGGTGATGAAAGACATATCCGAATCCCTTACTCTTGCGACAGTGCGGCCCCCACAAAATTCTGAGCCCTCGAATCTGTAATCGTTCGCGCCGTCGAAAAGGTTACGGATGGCGACGAAACGGCAGGGGCTCGAAACGGCGCGGCTCGATACGACAGCGGCTCGATACGACAGGGGCTCGATACGGCGGCAGATGACCTCCTCGCCCAGCGGGACTACGCCGCGGGCAGGAACTCTTCCCACTCGGCCTCAGCACGCTCGACCCCGCGCACCAGCCAGGCCGTGCCGTGGGGCGGCTTCGGGCGCACGCGCAGGGTCCAGTTCATCTCGGCTGGCGTGCGGTCGCCCTTCACGTTGTTGCACTTCAGGCAGCACGCCACGAGGTTCTCCCAGCTGTCGGCACCCCCACGCGAGCGCGGCAGTACGTGGTCGATCGTGTTGGCGGCTCCCCCGCAGTATCCGCAGCGCTGTCCATCGCGACGCAGCACACCGCGACGCGACACCGGAATCAGTCGGCTATTCGGGATGCGCACGTAGCGTGTCAACAAGATGACAGATGGGCGATCGTAGGAACCGGATGCCGCCCAGACCGGATGCCCGGCATCCGCCGCGACGATCGTCGCCTTCTGGTTCATCACGAGCACCAGCGCTCGCTTGAACGACACAACGGCGAGGGGCTCGAAGCCCGCATTGAGGACCAGCGTGCGCATTGTCATCCTTTCAAAATGCCTGGACGGCTTCCAGGCAGATCGATGCACCGTGCGTTCTGGGCGTCGTGGTCGAACGCGGGCAGCAGGCGGTTTCGGGCAAACAAAAAGGCACTGTCAGTGAGACAGTGCCTGATGATTACCCGCGTGGAAGCCCACCCGTTGCTGACAGCAGGGCCGTATGAAAAAGTACGCGCGCGCATCCACGGATTGGATGGCTCGTGACTGTGACATCGGGCTCTTTTCGAAAACGACTCTCAGAAGTGCAAGAAACCCAGCGTAACCCAGAAAATACGCGCAATCGAAGGCACGGCACGCGCCGAAACGAAGCGTTAACGCGTTGTTAGATTCCCACGTAGACGTGGATGGCGACCTCGGTGGGCAACTCGAGGCCATCCTCGTGGCCCTCCACCTGCACGAGCACGTAGGAACCGACGGCGGTGAAGCTCGCCTTCGCGCCCGGCAGCACACCGGCCGTGCGCAACTGCTCGAGCAGTTCCACCTCGTACTGCACCGGCTCACCGAGGCGACGGATGACGCCCGCGATCGGTCCGACCGCACCGAGCGTGTAGTTAACAATGTTCACCACGCCGTCGGAGAACTGGCCGACCGCGTGATCGCCCAGCTCGTCGAGACCCGGGATCGGGTTGCCATACGGGGAGTGTGTGGGGTGCTCGAGAAGCTCGATGATGCGGCGCTCCACCGACTCGCTCATCACATGCTCCCAGCGACATGCTTCCTCGTGAACGAGAGCCCAGTCAAGGCCGATGACATCGGCCAGCAGGCGCTCGGCGAGGCGATGCTTGCGCATGACATGCACGGCCTTGCTGCGACCCTCCGCTGTGAGGGCCAGGTGGCGGTCGCCCTCGACGACAACGAGACCGTCGCGCTCCATGCGGCCGATCGTCTGCGAGACAGTCGGCCCGGAATGGCCGAGTCGCTCGCTGATGCGCGCGCGAAGAGGGAAGATGTTCTCTTCCTCGAGCTCGTAGATCGTGCGGAGGTACATCTCAGTGGTGTCAATGAGATCGGCCATCGTCGCCTCCTAACGCTGCTCGCTTCTCAGGTAAGCCTAACCTGCGCCACAGCCCCGGCATTCCGTGCCGAAACCGCTCCCATAGAATTGGCCCCATGCCGCAATTGACCATTCCCTCGTCCCTCCTGCCCGCCGACGGACGATTCGGCTGCGGCCCGTCCAAGGTGCGGGCGGAACAGCTGGCTCACCTTTCAAGCACGGGGGCGAACATCCTCGGGACGTCCCATCGCCAGGCACCGGTCAAGGACCTCGTCGGCCGGGTGCAGTCCGGGCTGTCGCAGCTCTTCCGCCTTCCCGACGGCTATGAGGTCGTCATCGGCAACGGCGGATCTACCGCATTCTGGGATGCTGCCGCGTTCTCGCTCATCCAGAAGCGCAGCCAGAACCTCACCTTCGGCGAGTTCGGCTCCAAGTTCGCGCAGGCCGCGGGCGCCCCATTCCTCAAGGCGCCGATCGTGATCGATGCGCCCGCCGGATCCCGCAGCGAGATCGAGATCACCGCCGGCATCGACGTCTACGCCTGGCCGCACAACGAGACCTCCACGGGAGTGATGGCCCCGGTCATCCGCGCCGCCGGAGACCCGGGCGCCCTCACGGTGGTGGACGCGACGAGCGCGGCCGGCGGCATCGACTTCGAGGCATCCGAGACCGACGTCTATTACTTCGCGCCGCAGAAGAACTTCGCCTCGGACGGCGGCCTGTGGTTCGGCCTCTTCTCCCCCGCCGCGATAGAGCGGGTGGAGAGCATCGCGGCGAGCGAGCGCTGGATCCCGGAGTTCCTCAGCCTCAAGAACGCGGTGGACAACTCCCGCCTCAAGCAGACTCTCAACACCCCGGCACTCTCGACCCTGCTGCTCATGGAGAACCAGATCGACTGGATCAACGGCAACGGCGGACTGGCCTGGGCGGATGCCCGCACCAGGGAGTCGTCCGCGGTGCTGTACGACTGGGCAGAGGCGTCGACCTATGCCACGCCCTTCGTCACTAACCCCGACCACCGTTCGCAGGTCGTCGTCACCATCGACTTCGCAGACAGCATCGACGCGGCCACCATCGCGAAGACCCTTCGCGCCAACGGCATCGTCGACACGGAGCCCTACCGCAAGCTCGGTCGCAACCAGTTGCGCGTCGCCACCTTCACCGCGATCGAGCCGGATGACGTGCGGGCCCTCGTCTCCTCCATCGAGTTCGTCGTGGAGAACAGCTGAGCATGCGGCTCTTCCTGAAGGACTCCGAACGCCGCCCCGACCCCGTGCCGGTGAAGACGGATGACCGCCGCCCGCTGCTGGTGGGGCTGGCGATCTGGGTGGTCGCCACCATCATCGTGCTGCTCTTCCTGCGGCCGCTGAGCGACTCCGGCAACGGCCCCATCCTCTGGACCTGCGCCGTCGGAATCCTCCTCGGGCTCGCCGGCCTGATCTACGCGGCGAAGCGGCCGAAGTAGGTCGGTTCGGTCAGACGGAGCGCTCGTGCTCGTCCTCGGGATCGTCGAGATCGTCGAGGTCTGGATCGTCGTCGTCTGATTCGTCGTCGGCTTCGTCGTCGTCCGTCTCGTCGAGGTCGGTGTCGGTGTCGTCGTCCGTCTCGTCGAGGTCGTCGATGTCGACGCCGTCGAGGTCGCCGCCGTGAAGCACGTCACTCCCGAGGTCGTCGTCGTCATCATCATCGTCGGACTCGTCGTCCTCTGAATCCTCGTCGTCCGATTCGTCGTCATCGGACTCATCCGACTCGTCATCGTCATCATCGTCGTCGAGCTCGTCGTTGGACTCGTCATCCTCCACCGCCGTGTCCTGGGCAGCGGTGTAGTCGGCGAGGCGATCCACCCACGGCACCCACGCCGGCGACAGCAGGGCATCGTCACCCGGAGTGAGTTCCGTCTCGAGCACGCTCGCCGGAGTGTCCTCGAGATGGGCGATGCTCACGGTCCAACGCCAGCCCGGGTAGCCCGAGAGCAGCGTTTCGAAGTAGACCGTGGTCACGCCTTCGCCGCTGTCGATCGATCCCGCGGGGTCGCCGATGGACTCGGCCGAGGTGATCTCGAGCAGCGCGGTCCGCCCCAGGTCGAAGTCGGAGTCGAGCGCCACAGAAGCTGGCACCTCCGAATCCGAAGCGACGGAAGAGGAAGCCGCCGAATCAGGCATCGAGTTCATCCGCGACCTTGCGCAGCATCGCGGCGATCGTCTTGCCGTGCTTGCTGTCGGGGTAGCGGCCGCGCTTGAGGTTGGTGCCGATTCCGTCGAGGAGCTTCACCAGATCCTCGACGATGATCGACATGTCATCCGCGGGCTTGCGGCTCAGCTTCGCGAGGCTCGGGGGCGCTTCGAGCACCCGCACCGAGAGCGCCTGGGCGCCGCGCTTGCCATCGGCGATGCCGAATTCGAGTTTGGCGCCGGCCTTGACCGTGGTGCCGGCGGGAAGCGCGGAGGCGTGAAGGAAGACCTCCTGGCCGTCATCAGAACTGATGAAGCCGAAGCCCTTCTCTTCGTCGTAGAACTTGACCTTGCCGGTGGGCATGGCGGTACCTCTTTCACTTGGCTGTGCCCGTAAGCCTACGGGGAGTCGGGGGCCGTATCCTTAGGACTGTGGCAAAAGAAACCCCGGTGACCATTCATCGTAACGAACGAGTGCTGGCCTTCATGATCGCAGGGATCGTGGGCCTGTCGATAGTGGCGTTCCTCACGGTGATCATCGCCACGGCATCGGGCCTGCCGGGCAACCAGTTCCAGGGCGGATTCTGGCAGGCGGTGGCCCTGCTTCCTGGTGTCGGACTGCCCATCGGATTCCTCCTCATCATCGTGCTGATCGTCATCAGCGGCATCCGGCGCAGTCGCGAGGCGAAATCCGCAACGTCCGCGCCAGCGCGCACCACCCGCAACACCAGCACGAAGAAATAGCACGCAGCGATTCAGCGGTGCCGCTGATCTGATGCCACCGAACGGGGGCCGCTGGACCAAGGAACGGGTGGGCAGACATGAGTGACACCCTGTCCCTGGCGACGCGCCTCCGCGCAATGGACGACACGGCCCTCGCCGCAACTCTGCGGGCGCGGGAGATTTCGCCTTCCGGCATCAAGGACTTCTTCGACCTAGCCGAGGCCTTCCTCGATCGCGCGTCCATCCAGCAGACCCTCATGCGCCTCGACCGGGAGACGCTCGCGGTGCTCGCCGCGATCGGGCAACTCACCGAGGAGACGGAAACGCCCACCGCCACGGACATCGCCACACGACTCTCCGCCCTCGCCGGGCGTGAGGTGTCGGCCGAGTCCGTCGCCGAGCGCGTTTCCGGAGCATACACCCTTCTCCTCGTCGAAGCCGAGTCCCAGCGATTCGCCGCCTACGGCAGCGTTCGCGACCAGCTGCGCTCCTGGCCGGCTTTCGGGCTCCCCTCTCTCGCGGACCTCGCCTCGACGAACGCCCCGGCCGCCCTCGAACCGGTGCCGGATGTCGATCGCCGATTCATCGACCGCCTGGGTGCCGAACGCGCCTTCGCCGCCATCACCGCGATCACGGAGCTCCTCGTCGAGGTGGAGCGAGACCCCGCCCGCGAACTGGCGAAGGGCGGCGTCGCCCTGCCCGACAGCAAGCGTCTCGCGCACGCGATGAGCGTCGATCTCGAATCGGTCGCCGTCTTTCTCGCAGTGGCCGACCGCGCCGGGCTGGTGGCGCGTGAGACCGGATCGTGGATGATCACCGACAGCGGCGGCGCCTGGCTGCAGCGCTCGACGGGAGCACGCTGGGCAACTCTCGGCGGCGCCTGGTTCGAGCGCCTGCCCGCCGACATCCGGCAGCTCCTCGGCGAGCGCACCCACGCTCTCTGGGGTGCCGGCCTGCGCGGGTACATCGACTGGCTGTATCCGGCGGGCGGTGACTGGATGGACGAACGCATCGGCGCCTACACCCGCGACGCCGAGCTGCTGGGCATCACCGCCAACCAGGCGCCCACCGGACCCGGGTCGCTGCTGCTCGCCCACGGCATCCAGCTCGCGGAGGAGGCGATGACCGCGCTGCTGCCCACAGAGGTCGAGCAGGTGTATCTGCAGCACGACCTCTCGGTGGTCGCACCAGGGCCGCTGACGCCCCGGGTGGATGCCCGGCTGCGGTCCCTCGCCGACGTGGAGAGCCGCGCGCTCGCCTCGAGCTACCGAGTGTCCACCTCGAGCGTCAATCGGGCGATGGCCGCGGGCGAGACCGCGGAATCGATCCTGGAGTTTCTCGGTGGCATCTCGCTCACCGGCATCCCCCAGCCGCTCAACTACCTCATCGGCGAGGCATCCAGCCGCTACGGACAGGTGAGGGTGGGCAGCATCGCCGATCCGAGACCGGATGCCCGCAGCTACATCCGCTCCGAAGACGAGTTGCTCATCGGCACGATCCTCGTGGACCAGAGCCTCTCCTCCCTCGGCTTCGAACGCACCTCTGCCTCCAGGGCGCAGAGTCGCTTCCCCCTCGACGTGGTGTTCTGGTCGCTGAGCGACGCGCGCTATCCCGTGGCCGCGGAGGATGCTGCCGGTGAGATCGTGGCATTGCGCCGGCAACGCCACGCCAAGGCGGTAGCTGCTGCGGGCATCAACCCGGTGGACGCGCTCATCGAACGGCTGCGCCTCGGCGGTGAACCGGAGGACGAAGAAACGGGACATGCGTGGCTGATCCGCCAACTGGATGCCGCGATCAAGGCCAAGACCCCTCTCACGGTGACGGTGACCATGCCGAACGGCACCCTCGTGGACTACCAACTCGAGCCGACGAGCGTCGCCGGTGGGCGCCTGCGCGGCCGCGACAACCGCGCCGCGATCGAGCGCACCCTGCCGCTGTCGCGCATAGCGGGCATCTCCCCGGCGAAGTAGCCCCGCTCCCCCCGGCATAACTCCTGCAGTTTGGGATGCCTCAGGGGCGCACCCCCGTGGCCGTTGTGCATGCTCTGCTGGCGGCACCATATTGCAGGAGTTATGCAATTCGATCGCTCCGGCGTGACGGAATGTCGTGGTACACAGTAGCGCGCAATGCACAGTAGTGTGGGATCCGTCGGACTCATGGGCACTGGGACAAGGAGATCAATGGACACCACGCAATTACTGAAGGGGGTACTGGACGTCGCGGTGCTCGCTGCCATCAAAGATGATGACGGATACGGCTATGACATCGTGCGAAGGCTGAGGGGCGCCGGACTCGACGAGGTGGGGGATGCGTCGGTGTACGGAACTCTGCGGCGGCTCTACACCGCGGGGGTCGTTTCGAGCTACGTTGCGCCGTCCGATGGCGGTCCCCATCGCAAGTACTACAGCATCAACGCCCAGGGGCGGCAGATGCTCGCCGACCAGCGCACCAGCTGGGCCAAGTTCGTCGACACCATGTCGGTGCTCCTCGACCAGACCACTCACCACCCACAGCTTCGAACGATCGGGGAGAAATCATGACAACCGCCACTTCCATCGACCAGACGATCGCCGACTTCGCGGCCCGCGTTCGCCGGAGGCTCGATGACCTCCCCGACGAGGAGATCGAAGATCTCACCGAGGGGCTCGAGGCTGACCTCACGGAGAAGGCGCTCGACGAAGAACTCGGCGATCCCGATGCCTACGCCATCGAACTGCGCTCCGCCGCGGGACTTCCGCCCCGTGCGGCCAAGAGCGTGATGCCGTGGTCGATTGAAAGCATCAGACTCATGCGGGCACGCACGACGAGCCGCATCCGACGAAATCGCACCGCGGGTGCCGTTCTCGATTTCGCGGTCATTCTCCGACCCGCCTGGTGGATGCTCCGCGCCTGGGCGGCTTTCGAACTAGCAATACTTATCGCAGGAGGGCGGGGCATCGTCTCGGCCCTGCCCGACACCCCATTTCGATGGTTCATCTTCGCAGCGCTCGCTATCGTGAGCGTGCAGTGGGGGCGCAATCTCTGGCTCCCTCGCTGGATGAAGTTGGTCAGAGATCTCGTGAACATCGTGGCAATACTAGCCCTGCCGTTTCTGTTGACCGCGCTTGCCAGCTCCTCGGGCTGGGCCTACGCGCAATCCGTGAACGTGCAACCGGAGTCCGTTCCGGCCGGGCTCACGCGCAATGGCGGGTCGGTCACAAACATCTTCGCCTATGACGCGAACGGCGCCCCGATCACCGGTGTGCAACTGTTCGACCAGAACGGAAAGCCGCTCTCGTCGAAACCCCCGGGTGAAGACTTCACGACGATGAGCGATGGCAGAATGCTCGTGCCAAGCACGGAGGTCACAAATGGAAACGGGTGGAATGTCTACCCTCTCGAATCCATTCCCATGAATTCGATCGACAATATGACAGGAAGACCACGAGCGGATGCGACGGCCACCCCGGTGCAGGCACCATTCGCCCGAGTGCAACCGCTACTCACTCCACCACCCCTGCGCGACGGCAGCGGCGTGACGCCCGCGCCCGCGGCAACCAACGAACCTCCAGCATCTTCGGAACCGCCGGCATCTTCCGCGCCGCCTACCCCCTGAGCGCCGACCTCTCCCCCGGCGTAACTCCTGCAATTTGAGAAGCACCACGCGTTTGCCCCCGTGGCTGTTGCGCATGCTCTGCTGGCGGCACCACATTGCAGGAGTTATGCCGGGGCGAGCGTCGAGAGAAGGCCCCAACCGACGACCACCCACCAGCGTGACCTAGGCTTGCGAGGTGGATGCGCTGTCTGGACCCCTGATCGTGCAGAGCGACCGCACCGTGCTGCTGGAGGTCGCGCACCCCGCCGCCGAGGATGCCCGGCACGACCTCGCCGTGTTCGCCGAACTCGAGCGCGCACCCGAGCACATCCACACGTATCGCATCACCCGCCTCGGCCTCTGGAACGCCCGCGCCGCCGGCCACACCGCCGAAAACATGCTCGACACGCTCGAGAAGTACTCCAAGTTCCCCATCCCCCAGAGCGTCTCGATCGACATCGCCGAGACCGTCGGCCGTTACGGTCGACTCGTCATCGAGCGCGATGAGAACGGCACCCTCATGCTGCGCTCGACGGATGCCGCGGTGCTGAGCGAGATCGTGCGGGCCAAGCGCATCGCGCCCCTGCTCTTCCTCCCGGAGGACCAGCGCGGCAAGGGTCCCGCGATCGACCGCTATCAGATCCAGGCCTGGGCGCGCGGGCAGGTGAAGCAGGAGCTGGTCAAGCTCGGCTGGCCGGCGGAGGATCTCGCCGGATACACCCCGGGCACGCCGCATCCGATCGCCCTCGATACCAGCGAGTGGAACCTGCGCGAGTACCAGAATCACGCGGTGTCGAGCTTCGTGGACGGCGGATCGGGAGTCGTCGTACTGCCCTGTGGCGCGGGCAAGACCCTCGTCGGCGCCGGCGCGATGGCGAGGGTCGAGACCACGACGCTGATCCTCGTGACCAACACCGTCTCCGCGCGGCAGTGGCGGGCGGAGCTCCTCAAGCGCACGACGCTCACCGAGGATGAGATCGGCGAGTACTCCGGCCAGGTCAAAGAGGTGAAGCCCGTCACGATCGCGACGTACCAGATCCTCACGGCGAAGCGAAAGGGCGAGTACGCCCACCTAGCCCTGCTCGATGCCCTGGACTGGGGACTCGTTATCTACGACGAAGTGCACCTTCTGCCGGCTCCCGTCTTCAAGCTCACCGCCGAGCTTCAGGCGCGACGACGCCTCGGCCTCACCGCCACCCTCGTGCGCGAGGACGGTCGCGAGGGGGATGTCTTCAGCCTCATCGGGCCCAAGCGGTTCGACGCGCCATGGAAGGAGATCGAGGCTCAGGGCTTCATCTCGCCGGCTTCGTGCTTCGAGGTGCGCATCGACCTGCCCCCGCAGGAGCGGCTCGAGTACGCGGCCTCCGCCGACGACGAGCGCTACCGGCTCGCGGCGACCGCGCCGGCCAAGCTGCAGGTCGTGCGCGACCTGGTGAAGAAGCATGCGGGCGAGCGGATTCTGGTGATCGGGCAGTACCTCGACCAGATCGACACTCTCGCCGAGGTTCTCGACGCGCCGAAACTCACCGGATCGACGCCGATCGAGGAACGCGAACGGCTCTACCAGGCCTTCCGCGAGGGCGAGATCACCGTGCTCGTCGTCTCGAAGGTCGCCAACTTCTCCGTGGACCTTCCCGAGGCGACCGTGGCCATCCAGGTCTCCGGCAGCTTCGGATCGCGCCAGGAGGAAGCCCAGCGCCTCGGCCGACTCCTGCGCCCGAAGGAGAGCGGGCTTCCCGCCAACTTCTACACGCTGGTCGCCCGCGACACCGTCGACCAGGACTTCGCCCAGAACCGCCAGCGCTTCCTCGCGGAGCAGGGCTACAGCTACACGATCCTGGACGGCGACCAGATCGCGGCCTGAGGCCCAGGTCAGCGCTCGTCTCCCGGCAGTGCCACTTTCATCATTCAGGAAGGTGTGGTGCTGGAGTTACCGGTGGGCTTGGTGAGCTCCCGGGAGTTGACTCTTTGCCCAGGGGTCACAGAACCTCCTGAATGATGAGGGGCGACGGGCTGCAGGGAGCGGCTGCAGGGTGCGGCGGGGTGCGCTCGGTTCAGCGCCGTTCGTAGCGCAGCAGCAGGGTGTCGCCTGAGGCGAGCACGTGCCCGAGCGCCAGGTCGCGGGGGCTCGCGAGGTCGCCGGTGATGATGCGACCGGCCTCTCCGGCCACGAGCTGTGGGCTCACGGTGAGGCAGAGCTCGTTCACGACGCCGGCGGCGAGCATCGTGCCGAAGAGCGAGGGGCCACCCTCGCAGTGCTGCTGAGGGAGTCCGCGCTCGGCGAGTCCAGCGACGAGACGCGCGGGGTCGAGCCGCGAGTCCCCCGCGATCAGGATGTCGGCCACGGCGGACAGCGCGTCCCGTCGGTCCCGCGGCGCGGCATCCGTCGTCACCACGATCGGTCGCACCGGAGCATCGGTGAAGATGCGCGACGAGGGGTCGAGGTCGAGGCGGCTCGACACGATCGCGAACACCGGATGCGGCGCCAGCCCGCGCGACACGCGCCGCGAGACCGATGCGGGCGGCAGCACCATCGGTCCGTAGCCCTCCCCGCGCACCGTACCTGCGCCGACGATCACGACATCGGTGAGCTCTCTCAAGAGGTCGAAGACCCGGTGATCGGCGTCACCGCCGAGCCCGCCGGATACCCCGTCGACCGTCGCCGCTCCATCAACGCTCGACACGAAGTTCACCCGCAGCCAAGGAGCCTCCCGATCGTCGCGGTCGTACAGCGCGGAGAGTTGCTCGTCGGAGAGGTCCGATCCCGGCGCGGGGAACAGGCAATCGATCTGCACGCCCATCAGAGCCCCATCAGACGTTGTGACGCGCGTAGGCCGGCTGGCGGAATCCCAGCACCGCTTCGGTCAGCCGCACCGCGTCGACGGCGGCGGGCACGTCGTGCATCCGCACGATCCTGGCGCCGTTCATGATGCAGATGACGGCGGCGGCGATCGAACCGGACTGCCGCTGCCCCTGCTCCCGATCGATGGCCTCACCGATGAAGTCCTTGTTCGATACCGCGGCGAGCGTCGGCAACCCGATCGCCGCGACCTCCTGCAGTCGCCGGGTGATCTCCAGGGTGTGCAGCGTGTTCTTGTTGAGATCGTGTCCGGGGTCGATGACCAGGCGGTCCCGGGGGATGCCCGCGGCCTCCGCCAGCTCCACCCGAGCGCGCAGGTAGTCGACCACCTCGGCGACCACGTCGTCGTACTGCGGGCTCTGCGGCTCGCTGCGCGGCACGCCGTTGCTGTGGGTGATCACGAGAGTCGCGCTGCTCTCCGAGACGACCCGTGCCATGTCGGCGTCGGAGAAGCCGCTGGTGTCATTGATGACGGATGCCCCGGCCTCGATGCTGCGCCGAGCGACCTCCGCGTTGGTGGTATCCACCGAGATCACGACATCGCTGCGCGCATGGATGGCCGCGATCACCGGCACGACTCGGTCGATCTCCTCTGCAAGACTCACCGGATCTCCCCGGCCGAATGGCACGCCCCCGATGTCCACCCAGTCGGCACCCGCGGCCGCCGCGGCCAGCGCGGCATCCACGGCCCGGTCGAGAGCGAAAGTGGCTCCCTTGTCGAAGAAGGAGTCCGGCGTGCGATTGATGATCGCCATCACCGCGACCTGCCGGTCGAAGTCGAAGGTGCGGCTTCCGATGATGCGATTCACGATCACAGACTAGCCACGCGATGCCGGATTCCCGCCGAGAATCGGCAGCTCGGGAGATCCGCTCCCCATACTCAGGAAGCGCGCAGCTGACGCGCAGATACTGGTGCCATGAGCGATGGCCCCAAGATCCTGATTGTCGATGACGAACCGAATATCCGCGACCTGCTGACGACGAGCCTGCGGTTCGCCGGTTTCGCCGTGCGCGCCGTGGGAAACGGGGCACAGGCCATCTCGGCCGTGCTCGAGGAGGAGCCCGACCTCATCATCCTCGACGTGATGCTGCCGGACATGAACGGATTCGGCGTCACCAAGCGCCTCCGGTCGAGTGGGTACACCTCGCCGATTCTCTTCCTCACGGCCAAGGACGACACCGAAGACAAGATCACCGGCCTCACTGTCGGTGGCGACGATTACGTCACCAAGCCATTCAGCCTCGATGAGATCGTCGCCCGCATCAAGGCGATCCTCCGCCGCACCATGCAGGACGAGGAAGACGCGATCATCCGCGCCGGCGAACTGACCATGGACCAGGACACCCACGAGGTGACCATCGGATCCGAGCAGATCGAGCTGAGCCCGACGGAATTCAAACTGCTCCGCTACCTCATGCTCAATCCGAACCGTGTTCTCTCCAAGGCGCAGATCCTCGATCACGTCTGGGAATACGACTTCAACGGCGACGCCGGCATCGTGGAGAGCTACATCTCCTACCTGCGCCGCAAGCTCGACCAGTATTCCGAAGAGCCGGTGATCCAGACCAAGCGCGGCTTCGGCTACATGCTCAAGGCCGCGCGGGCCTGAGCATCCCCCGCAGAGCTGTGGGTACGGGGGTCGCTTTCAGGGTGTGCGCCGTAATCTGGATCTCCTGATGCACGAAAAACTCACGCGATGGTGGAGCGGCGTCTCCCTTCGCACCAAGATCACCGGCGTGACCGTGCTTCTGGTGACCCTTGGACTGCTCGTCGCCGGCGTCGGCACCATGACGGTACTGCGCACCTACCTGCTCGCGGATGCCGACGCGAAGATGACGAAATACGCCCAGGCGGTGCCGGGGTACACCAAGACCGGCGCGAAGACCTGTGACGCGCTGCCCGGAATCAACGACTACTACCTCGCCGTGCTCGACACCAACGGTGATGAGCTCTGCAATAACGGAGCACTGACGCATTCGGCGCCGAACGTGCCGTCGATGCCCTTCAACACCGTGATCAAGACCGGTGGTGTGCCATTCACCGTCTGGGACAAAGAACACGACGACCAGTGGCGCATCGTGGCCGTTCCGCGCAACATCGTCGACTCCGCGGACTACGTCACCGTCGTCGTGGCGGTCGACCTGGTGAGTTCCGACAGACTGATCAACCAGTTCCTGGTGATCTTTCTCGGCTTCGGGCTCGCGGTGATCGTGCTCGGCGCCGCGCTCACCCGGCTGCTCGTGACATCCACCTTCACTCCGCTGCGCGAGGTCGAGGCGACCGCCGCCGCGATCGCCGACGGGGACTTCAGCCAACGACTGCAGGGCGCAACCCCGAACACCGAGGTGGGGCGGCTCAACCGTTCGCTCAACACCATGCTCAACCGCATCGACCGCGCCTTCTCCGACCGTGCGCGCACCATCGACCAGATGCGCCGGTTCGTCGGGGATGCCAGCCACGAGCTGCGCACTCCACTCGTCTCTGTGCGCGGCTATGCCGAGCTGTACCGCATGGGCGCACTGCAGAAGCCCGAAGACGTGGCCCAGGCGATGGAACGCATCGAGAAGGAGGCGATCCGCATGGGCGAGCTCGTCTCCGACCTGCTGGAACTCGCCCGCATCGACGAGGCGAAGCCGCTTCAACTCGGCGCCGTCGACCTCGTGCCGATCGCCCATGATGCCGCCCTCGATGCCATGGCCTCCGCCCCGAAGCGCACGGTCAGCGTGATCGTCGCAAAGGCTGCACCCTCGACGACGGATGCCCCGTCAGCGCCAGCCTCTCCCGCACGGCCCACGGGCGCGCCGGCCGCGACCGGGCCCATCCGGTTCGCCGGGGCGCAACTCGCCCGTCTCCGCCGGCGCCAGGCGCGCGATGAGCTCACGACGATGCCGATCGAGGTCGCCGCGCCCGTCGTCGACGCCGTGGAGCAACCCGCCGTCGTGCTCGCCGAGGAGAACAAGATCCGACAGGTCGTCACGAACCTGATGGGCAATGCCATGCGCTTCACTCCGGATGACTCGCCGCTGGAGATCGTCGTTTCGGTCGACGCCACCCGGGGTGTCGGTGTGCTCGAGGTCGTGGACCACGGGGAGGGGATCCCGCCGCAGATCCGGGAGAAGATCTTCCAGCGTTTCTGGCGGGCGGACTCGTCGCGCACCCGCGAGACCGGGGGCAGCGGGCTGGGGCTCGCGATCGTCTCCGGCATCATCGCCTCCCACAAGGGAGAGGTCACCGTTCGGGAGACTCCCGGAGGTGGCGCCACCTTCCGGGTCAGCCTTCCGCTCCTCCCCGAGGACTACACCCCCGCCGCTGCCCCCAAGCGCGACTGACTCGGGGTCGCACGCCGCGACCGGAGGTTAGCGTCGGGGAGCGATCCGACCCATCCGGTGTGCGGACGTGAACCCACGGAGGCAGACATGACGCGCTATCAGGTCGACAGCGAAGCGGTACTCGCGGCAACAACGGCCGCGAAGGGCACCATCGGTCGAATTCAGGGCGAGGTCGGCGCCCTTCACGGACAGCTCACCAGCCTGCAGGCATCCTGGTCGGGACCCGCGGCCACTGCGTTTCAGGGCGCGGTGACGGAGTGGAAGGGTCTCGAACAGCGTGTCGAAGAGGTGCTGGCGGCCATGGGCACGGCGCTCGGCCATGACGGGCAGCAGTATGCCGAGATCGAGGCGGCGAACACCCGCTTGTTCGCACACTGAGCCGCTGCCGGGCGGGCGGGCGGTAGCGAGGGTGGTGGTGGTGGTGGGCCGGCGTGCGGCGGCCTGGTGGGCGGGCCGGCAGGCGGCGGCCAACCGTCACAAACGGCCCGGGAGAGCCGCCGGACAAGCACTTTCCGACGGATCGGCCGCCGGATGCCCGACCCCCAGCGAGCACCACCCCCACTCCAGCGGCCAACCGTCACAAACCGCTGGCCACCACGCCCGGGCGAGCGTCCTGTGACGGATCGGCCGCCGGACGCCCCACCCCCAGCGAGCACCAGCCCCAGTCCATCCGCCAACCGTCACAAACCGCTGGCCAGAGCGGCCGGGCGAGCGTCCTGTGACGGATCGCTGGGACACCCCGGCGACAGCCACCCCCACTCCATCCGCCAACCGTCACAAAGTGCTGGCCCGAGTGCCCGGGCGAGCGTCCTGTGACGGATCGCTGGGACACCCCGGCGACAGCCAGCCCCACTCCATCCGCGAACCGTCACAAACCGCTGGCCAGAGCGCCCGGGCGAGCGTCCTGTGACGGATCGGCTGGGATACCCCGGCGACAGCCACACCCACTCCATCCACGAACCGTCACAAACCGCTGGCCACCACGCCATGCGAGCGTCCTGTGACGGATCGCTGGGGCACCCCGGCGACAGCCACACACGACAGCAGGGCGCCTCCCGAAGGAGACGCCCTGCTGTCTGGTAGATCTTGCCGTGCTGGCGGGACTTAGAAGTCCATGCCGCCCGACGGGTCGCCCATCGGTGCTGCAGCCTTCTCGGGCTTGTCAGCGACGACGACCTCGGTGGTGAGGAACAGTCCGGCGATCGACGCTGCGTTGAGCAGTGCCGAGCGGGTGACCTTCACCGGGTCGTTGATTCCGGCGAGGAGCATGTCGACGTACTCACCGGTCGCGGCGTTGAGGCCGTGTCCGGTGGGCAGGTTGCGCACCTTCTCGGCGACGACACCGGACTCGAGACCGGCGTTGAGCGCGATCTGCTTGAGCGGGGCATCCACGGCGACCTTGACGATGTTCGCTCCGGTCGCCTCATCACCCGTGAGGCCGGTGAGGGCCTCGGAGGCGAAGGCGATTGCGCCGGCCTGGATGAGGGCGACGCCACCACCGGCGACGATTCCCTCTTCGACGGCGGCCTTCGCGTTGCGAACGGCGTCCTCGATGCGGTGCTTGCGCTCCTTGAGCTCGACCTCGGTCGCGGCTCCGGCCTTGATGACGGCAACGCCACCGGCGAGCTTCGCGAGACGCTCCTGGAGCTTCTCACGGTCGTAGTCGGAGTCGGTGTTCTCGATCTCTGCACGGATCTGCTTGACGCGACCGGCGATGGCCTCGGCGTCGCCGGAGCCCTCGATGATCGTGGTCTCGTCCTTGGTGACGACGACCTTGCGGGCACGGCCGAGCAGGTCGAGGGTGGCGTTCTCAAGCTTGAGTCCGACCTCCTCGGAGATGACCTGGCCACCGGTGAGGATGGCGATGTCCTGCAGCTGCGCCTTGCGACGGTCGCCGAAGCCCGGAGCCTTGACGGCGACGGACTTGAAAATGCCACGGATCTTGTTGACGACGAGAGTAGCGAGAGCCTCGCCATCCACGTCCTCAGCGATGATGAGGAGCTGCTTGCCCGACTGGATGACCTTGTCGACGACCGGGAGGAGGTCCTTGATGTTGGAGACCTTGGAGTTGACGATCAGGATGTAGGGGTCTTCGAAGACCGCTTCCTGGCGCTCCGGGTCGGTGACGAAGTACGCCGACAGGTAGCCCTTGTCGAAGCGCATGCCCTCGGTGAGCTCGAGTTCGGTTCCGAAGGTGTTCGACTCCTCGACGGTGACGACACCCTCCTTGCCGACCTTGTCGATCGCCTCCGCGATGAGGGCGCCGATCTCCGGGTCCCCGGCAGAGATGGATGCGGTGGCCGCGATCTCTTCCTTGGTCTCGATCTCCTTTGCCCCGGCGACGAGGGCGGCGATGACTGCCGTGACGGCCTTGTCGATTCCGCGCTTGAGGCTGATCGGGTCGGCGCCGGCCGCGACGTTGCGCAGTCCTTCGCGCACGAGGGCCTGGGCGAGAACGACGGAGGTGGTCGTGCCGTCTCCGGCGACGTCATCCGTCTTCTTCGCTACCTCTTTGACGAGCTCCGCACCGATCTTTTCATACGGGTCGTCGAGTTCGATCTCTTTGGCGATGGAGACACCGTCGTTCGTGATGGTGGGGGCGCCCCACTTCTTCTCGAGTACGACGTTGCGGCCGCGCGGGCCGAGGGTCACCTTGACGGCGTCGGCCAGGATGTTGAGGCCGCGCTCGAGGCCGCGACGGGCCTCCTCGTTGAAAGCAATGATCTTTGCCATGTGTGTTTTTCGTCCTTCCGGGACGTCATGTAAGCAACAGCTATTGGCACTCTCAATAAGGGAGTGCTAAATGATTCTGGCACTCTCCCCCTGAGAGTGCAAGTGAGCTCCGGAGGCGTGCGGCTCTAGCCGGGAGCGACGACCGAGACGGATCCCGCCGTGGGAACCAGCTCTATCCAGGTGTTGCCGACGGCGAGGAGCACCGGTGCCCCCGCATCATCGGCGAGATGGATCGGATCCGTCGCCGATGCCTTGGTCCAGCTCGCGTGAACGGTGCGCCCGCCGGAGGAGATCCAGGCCTCACCAGAGCCGATCAGGTTGGTCTTCGGCACGTTCTGGTCGGTGGTGACCGTTACCCGCATGACGACGACGTTCGTGGTGGAGAGTTGCGCCCCCGCGCTGTCGAGGTCGGGGCCGGTGCCCTGGGAACGGAGGAAGACGGCCTTGGTGGCATCCCACGTCCAGCTGCCGATGGTCACACCGGAGAACGCATAGCTGATCGCCGCGGTCGGTGTCCCGGCCGTGACCGCGGTCGACGCGGGGGCGGGAGCGTACGGGAACTGCTGAGCCGGCGCGGGGATATCCGCGTGCTGGGCGAGCAGCTCGGGGGCCCTGACGAGCACGTTGTGGGGCGCAGCCTTCGTCGGGGTCCGGAAGAAGGTGCTGGCCGTGTCCGCCTGGCCGTGGATGGCGTTGTACACGGGTGTCTTGCGCATGAGGTCGACGAAGCGCTGCTGGCCGCCGGAATAGCAGATGATGCCGCCGAGCGGCGAGACGATGTCCGGATCCATCGGTCGGATGGAGCGCACGGGACCGATCAGAGCGGGGATGCTGGATTGCCAGACTGCGACGTAGCGGGTGAGGCCGCCTTCGACCAGTTCCTGGTAGACGAGGTCGGCGCTCTCCAGGCCGAGCTGCGGTCGCGCCGAGGGCAGGTTGTCGATCTTCGCCGCGATGGACGCATGGTCGAGGGATCCCGCGGGCACCGTCGTTCCGCGCAGTGGCGCGATCGAGGTCGGCGGCGCCGTGACCGTCGCTGTGGGGCTCGGGGTCGGGCTCACCGACGGGGTCGCCTTCTGCGGAACGCAGCCCGACAGGCACAGCCCGAGTCCGATCGCGAGAGTCAGCGAGAGAAGCGCGCGCACCCGTGCCGGTGTATCCCCCATGCGCACAGGATAGCCGCGCACGGCCGCATCGACCGGGCCTTTGGACCCTACTGGGCCAGCCGCACCGATTCGGCCTGCGGGCCCTTGTTTCCGGTGCCGACTTCGAAGGTCACCTTCTGTCCCTCTTCGAGCACCTTGTAGCCCCCCATGTCGATCGCGGAGTAGTGGACGAAGACGTCCTGCCCACCACCTTCTTCCGTGATGAAGCCGTAGCCCTTTTCAGCGTTGAACCACTTGACGGTTCCGTTCGCCATCGAATACTCCCTGTGTTTCGCCTCCGGCTGCCGCTGTCAGCAACCAATCCCAGATAGTAATGGCGATTCGGGCAAATCGGAACGAATTAAACCTCAGCGAAACACAGGGCGGCGGATCAACCCGCGGGAAGCTTGTAGTCGCTGCCGAGCACCACCGTGATCGGCGATCCGGGATAGGCCGTCGAGAGGCGGATCTCACCGATCTTGAGCGACAGCACCATGGCACGCGCCGCCGCTTCGTTCGCCGCGTCGCTGTAGTACACGACAGTCTTGGTGATGTCGGAGGAGCTGGCATTCGTGCGCGATCCGATCTTCTCGGATGCCCCCGCCCAGCCCTGCTTGACGAGGTCGTTCCCGGCAGAGGTCGCGAGTGCCCTGGTGGTGGTGCCGTTCAGCACGGCAATCGCCAGTGCGGGATCGATCTTGGGCGTGATGGTCGGCGTCGGAGTGGGGGACGGCGTCGAGCTCGGCGCCGCGGTCGCGGTCGCAAAGGGGAGGTCGATGGTGCCCCGGATGACCGCCAGGCCGAACAATCCCGCAGCCACCAGCACACCGGTGGCGAGCGCAGCCCAGGCGAAGGCGATCCATCCGCGGCCCCGTTTCGGAGCGGAACGGTGCGCGCCGGTGCGCAACAGGTCGTCAGGCACGCTGTCGAAGCGGTCGGTCGGTTTGTTCGCCATCGGTTCTTTTCGTTGATTCGGTTACTGGGGGGTGGAGTCGGCGGTGCCGAGAACCCGAGCGGATCGCGCGTCGGTGCGGGCATCCCGCAGTCGCTGCAGCCGTCGCACCAGGAGGGGATCGAAGAGGATGGCTTCCGGCAGGTCGAGCGCCGCGTTCAGCAACTGATAGTACCGGGCCGCCGGAAGGTCGAACTCCGCTCGGATTGCGGCCTCCTTCGCCCCGGCATGCGACCACCACTGGCGTTCGAACGTCAGGATGCGCTGCTCGCGAGCCGGGAGAGCCGCGATCTCCGGGGTCGCCGAGGGCAGGTCAGACCGCTCAGATGAGGCTGGCACAGGTTCTCCCTCCGCTCTGCGGCAATACTAGGGCGGCCTGGCTGTGTGCAACCGGAGGCACCGCCCGCGCCGCGAAGATCGGTCGAAACCGCCTATGGCGTGGCGATCCAGTCGAGGGACTGGCCGTGCGCACCGGTGAATGCGAGCGGCACCTCGTCGAGCGCGAGCACGAATCGACCGTCAGATCCGCCGTCGTCCGGCAGCGCCGCGCGGACCGCCGGAAGGCCACGCACTCCCTCGAGGGAGATCCAGCGGGCATCGAGCGCGAGAAGCGAGTCGACGAACCGCATCCGCTCGGCGAACGGCAGGTAGACGAGCACGGCGCTGGTGATCACGACGAGGGTCGCGTCGGCCGGAGCTTCCGCGGCGAGGGCGGAGAGGGCGGCGAGCTCCGAGGCATCCGCCCGCACGATGCGGGGCGGATCTTCTGCTGCGATGCGGATGGCGGCGCGCAGCCGCTCGCGACGCTCGTGCTGCTCCGGCCAGACCAGCGTCTCGAGCCAGCGTATGTCGTCATGGTTGCGCAGATCGAGCGGACGCAGGTCGAGTCCGGCCCGCCACACGATGTGCGGCAGCGCGGTAGGCAGAGGCACCCCACCGGTCGTCGCGCACTCGAGGAGAACGGGGCTCGGCCCCTCCGCCGGATTGATCCGTTGGCCGCTGTCGTAGGAGTAGCTGTAGCGATCGGGGAAGAGACAGAGGCCGGCACTCGCGCCGATCTCGAGCACGGCGAGTGGGCCGGGGATGAGCGAGAGCGCGGGGAGGAGGGAGGCGCAGCGCCGTGCCTCATTGGTCTGGGTGCTGCGGGCGAGGGCCTCGGGCACGACCTCGGCCCAGTGGTCGTGCAGCCACCGCCGGAAGTGAGGGTAGTCGGACTCCGGCGCTCCGAGCAGGCGGGCGCAGGCGAAGATGAGGTTGGGTTGCCGCTTCTGCAGGGGCAACTCGTCGATGAGGGCGATCAGCTCCGGGTCATCCGCCACGCCAAGCGCCCACCGCTCGTAGATCTCGGACTGGCCGCGCGCCTCGAGCTCCCCGAAGGCGCGATACCAGCTCGAGGTATCCATCAGCGGCCCGCGCGGTACATCGAGATGTGCGGGATGCCCGCCTCGATGTAGCTCTCGCCGAAGACCTCGAAGCCGAACTTCGCGTAGAGCGGAGCGATGTACTCCTGCGCGTGCAGCAGCATCGACTCGTGACCGTGCTGCTCCATCACCCGGGCCACGAGCAGCTGCGCCAGGCCCTCGCCGCGACGATCCGCGCGCACGACGACCCGCCCGACGATGCGGAGCGCGTCGAGATGGGTCGCTTCGGCGTCGAGGAGCACGCGCAGGTACGCTGCCGCGCCCGAAGCATCCGCAATCCAGAGGTGCTCGGTGCTCGGCTCCTGGTCGCGATTGTCGAGCTCCTCCTCGTCGATGCGCTGCTCGACGAAGAAGACGTCGGTGCGGAGCTTGAGCACGGAATACAACTCCTCGAGTGTGAGTTGACTCCACGATTTCTGGACGATGGAACATTCGGGCATGCTGCCGAGTTTAATGAGGGGTACGACTCATCTCGACGAAGGATGCCTCATGAGTAAGAACACCGACAACACCAAGTACCCCGTCGCCAAGAGCGATTCGGAATGGCGCGCAGAGCTCGACCCCACCCGATTCTCGATCCTGCGTGAGGCGGCGACCGAGCGCCCGTGGTCGGGAGCACTTCTCGACGAGAAGCGCGCCGGGGTCTACACCTGTGGCGCCTGTCACGCGGAGCTCTTCGCCAGCAACACCAAGTTCGACTCCGGATCGGGATGGCCCAGCTTCTACGAGTCGGTCAACCCCGACGCCGTGATCCTCAAGACCGACAAGAGCCTGTTCATGACCCGCACCGAGGTGCTGTGCGCCAACTGCGGTTCACACCTCGGGCATCTCTTCGATGACGCCTACCAGACGCCCACCGGCGACCGGTACTGCATGAACTCGCTGTCCCTCGAGTTCACGGAAGAGGGCTAGAGCCCCGATGTCGCTGCTGGATGCCGTCAGCCGCCGCCGCTCGCAACCGAAGGTCAGCGCTGACGCACCCAGTCACGACGAACTGCTGCCCCTCGTGGCGGCGGCGTCCTCCGTCGCCGACCACGCGGCGCTGCGTCCCTGGCGCCTCATCGAACTCCGCGGAGCTGCGCGCGAGCGGCTCGGCACGGCGTTCGTCGAAGCGAGCGGCCTGGAGGGCGCGGATGCCGCGAAGCTGGCGGCCAAGCCGCTGCGGGCATCACTGCTGATCGCCGTCGTCGAGGCAGTTCAGCCCAGCCACAAGGTGGCCGACTGGGAGCAGGCGGCGGCAGCAGCCGGTGTCGCCCACACTCTCAGCCTGTTGCTGGATGACGCGGGCTGGGGCGTGATGTGGCGCACCGGGCATCTCACCCGCTCGCTTCCCGTGCGCGTGATGCACCACCTGGCTGATAACGAGCAACTGCTGGGCTGGCTCTTCGTCGGAGGACGTGAACAGGGCGAGAAGGCCGGCGAACGCAAGCCATTCCCCGCCGAGGACTACCTCAGCGTGCTCTGACCGGCGCCGTGCCCAGTGATCGCGACGGGATCGCCGCGATCACCACCGCCACCAGGGTGAGCAGTGTGCCGATCACGGTGGAGGTCACGATCACCCGCCCGGTTGCCGGAATCACGAGATCCAGCACCAGCGACATCACGAGCTGTCCGGCGACCGAACCGAGACCGAGGAGCAGCACTCCGGTGACGCGCACCACGACGACTGCGCCCCCGATGAAGATCGTGCCGATGAGACCTCCGAGATAGAGCAGGGGGTTGGTCGGCATCCGCTCGGGAAGGCCGACGATGGCTTCGTGGATCAGGCAGGCCACGAGAAGCACGGTGGTACCGACCAGGAAGTTCATGAAAGTGGCGGTGAGGGCGGATGCCGCGACGCGTCGCACCTGCCCGTTGACCGCCTGCTGGAGGCCAACAGCCAGTCCCGCGGCAAACGGAAGCAGCAGCATCCAGGCCGGGATGTCGCCGCCGACGCCCGCCGAGACCGCCACGCCGACCGCCACGAGAGCGAGCGCGGAGCCGAGGAGCCGGGTGACCGTGATCGCGGCCGGTGGCGTGTGTCCGATGCCGTTGCGGTCGATCGCGAGTCCGCTGATGGTCTGGCCGCAGACGACGGCCACGGTGAACAGTGCGACACCGAGCACCGCGCCCGTGATGCCCTGCGCGAGTACGAAGAGTGCGCCGCCCGCTCCCCCGCACAGGTACGACCACGGTGTGGTGCCCTCGCGAACAGAGGCGAACGCCTTCGACAGGCCACGGCGGCCGGGAGCCCACGCGGCGAGCGCGACGACGAGGATGACGAGGCCCGAGCCGAAGGAGATGACCGCGGCGAGATAGCCGTCGGAGAGCGCCCGGCCCAACTCTCCATTGATCCGCGACTGGGTCGCGGTGAGAACACCGACCATCACTGCGCCCGCGACCCCGATGGCGACCGCCGACCGGGAGTGCGCGTGTTCGGTCGTCATTGGTCCAAGGTTATCGGCAGCGGCGCCCCACTCTGCGCACGCCAAGTAATATGAATACCCGTTCGCCCCCTTAGCTCAGTTGGCCAGAGCACTTCTTATCTCTAGCCGTCGAAGACTTTTGGTTTGAACTGCTGGTATCGAGCGTGAAGGACATGTCATGCAAGAAGTCCAGGCACCATAATTGAACGCCGGCCCCCTTAGCTCAGCCCGGCCAGAGCAGCTCACTTGTAATGAGCAGGTCAACGGTTCGAATCCGTTAGGGGGCTCCACTCGGGGCACTGTCGATTGTTCTCAGAAACGCGTTTTGCGCAGCGGGAGTACATTTTCAGGGCGACGTGGATTTTGGAGATCTATAACCTCCTGTAGCAGTGCCGCGTTCTGTCGGCGAAGGTCGTTATTTTCCTCCCTCACCTTTTTCGCTTCGAGTAGCGCGGCCGCGAGGCGCATGCGTATCGACTCTTCGGATCCAGTCGATCTAGCTTGAGGCAGTGCCATCGGCGTGGCTGCGGTGAAGGCAGCGCGAGCTGTGCTTACGAGGTGCAGCGCTGCAGTATTCGAGTAAATGAAATTTCGCGATACGCCAGCTCGCTGAGCAACTGTTTTCAGCGAGAGACGGCTCCCCTCGGACTCTAGGTCCCTGACCGCAGCTCTAACGGCTACCAGACATCGTTTAGAACGTTCCTGAGCGGCCGCCGTGAGGTGCTCAGACATTCGCATTGGCCTTATCGCGCTCGTCGATGCGCTCAAGCTTCTGGATGAGCTTTGTCAGTGCGAAGAACGGCTTCTGGTTCTTCTCGACGATTCTCTGATGTCCTTCCTTTTCCGCGAGTTCGATCATGATTAGATGCTCCGCTCTCTGCTCACGAAGGACCGGTAGGTATTCAGGGGTAGTGAGGAACAAGGGGCAATAGAGGCACGCGTTTGCGTGCTCGCAACTCTCGCTGCAGTGGAGCCCGCACCGGCCATTCGGCAACGCCTGAGTAGCGCCGCCCATGAATGCATGGACCCAAGCAGCATCCGCGACATCTCCGCTCTTGCTCTGAACGATTTCACCGTCGCTGTTGACCGCTATCGTCCCCTCCCATTGTTCACGTGCGGCCTCCTCCGACATTCGGGCGTAGATCTCCGTCGTCTGCATGCTCTTCTGGCCGAGCAGCTTCTGAATGACCGGGATAGTCACCCCGGCTTCCAACCAATCCGTGGCATTTTGGTGCCGGAACATGTGCGGCGTGACACGCAAATACTTCCCTGAGGAGTCACGAAGATCGAGCTCTTTGGCATAACTAGTAAGAGCGCTGTTGACCAAAGTAAGCGTGATTATGCGGTCGTGTTCATCCACGGCGAAGAGCATCTTTGCGGTCGGGTATTTCGCCCGTTTGAACCTAATGTGGCCTTTAATCGCCTCCGCAAGAGCCGGCTCCACCGGAGCCCAACAATATTCATTTGACTTCGAATTCAAGTACCTGAGCGACCATTTGCCCTCATCGACTTCGGATAGCGCGTCCATCGCGATGCCGTTGCAAACGTCCTTCCTGCGAAGCCCGGTCTCAGCGATGATCCTGATGATGAGCCGGCAGTCCAGGTCCTCGATCAGCTGGAGGTTGCCTGGGGTGCGCAGCCTCGCTGTTGCGCTTTTGCCGATAAGTCGGGGATTGCTTCTTGGCACTCGCGGGCGTTCGCTGCGTAGCCAACGAGCAGCCAGAGGAATGTCGGCCCAATCGTTTAGCCGCACTTCGTCGACGAAGACCGTCAGGGAGCTAATCACCAAGCTGCGGTATTTCGCAGTGTAGGGCTCGCCATTGGCCTGACGACGCTTCCTGGTGAAATCGAGGAACCGCACCATGTGCTCCCTGGTCAGTTGCGACCACTTGGTCACGTTCTGCCCTTCGAGCCACGCGCAGAAAACGGTGAGGTGTAAGACCGTCGATTGAATGTAGGACGGGGCGCCCTGTTCACTCGACGTTCGGTAATCGACCCACCGTTGAGCCGTCTTTCGGAACTCGGGATTCGCGATGTTATTGAGGTTTGCAAACGCTCCTCGGCCGGCCGAACCCAGACCTAGATAACGCCTCGTCGGCTCGATCCCAACGCGAATACACAACTCATCGAGCGTGTCGAGAAGTGCGGAGCGGGCGATAGCTTGAGCACCCCCGCTTCCATTGACGATCTCATCGATGGCGCTTGCGTCATATCTGAGTTCTAGGATCGATCCCACTCCAAGCCGTGCGAGGCCCCTGGCCACCGCATTCACCGCAAGCGGCCTCACAGGTCTATTTCGCTCACCGCGCTTCATCAGCCCGAATGCCAGCTCGTCTCGAACCAAAGTCGAGCCGGCGTGAGCAACGTTGAAGAGATTTTCGGGAGCGATTCTCTTCCGCCCCGCGGTAGTGCTCTGCGCCCATGCAACGGGATCCTTTTCCGCTGACGCCGTGAATCTATTGCCATGCGGCTTACAAAAGTCCAGATCGGTCTTGGTGCTGATCCGCACGCAACCAACCGCGATGCACTCCTTTCGGGAGTACCGACCTTTTGTGTCCGGTGAAATAGGGTCAAGCAAGAAGTGAGGTGGCAGCTCCTCGCGCAGCTTCCTTCCGTACTCGTCGCTAGGCGCGAATTCGAGGTTAGGCATCGCTAAAGACTCCGGCTTCGATTAATTGGCGGCGGATATCTTCGACATTTGTGTGATCGTAGATCTCCATGGTCGTCTTCACAGAGGCGTGGGTAACCAGGTATGAAACTGTCTTGATGGGAACTCCGGCCTGAAGGAGCCTGGTGACATAGGAGTGCCGGAAAGTGTGCGCGCTCCATTCATCGAGGCCAGACTTGCTGCGAAGTCGCTTGACAATCTGCTCGACCGTTTTATAGGAGAGGGGAGCGCCGATTTTTCCGGACCATAGATTGATGAACACGAAATCCGAATCGACCATCCCGTATTCGGTCCCCATGTAGGCCGCATAGAGCTTGATAAGGCCGTGCGGGACGGGAACCTCTGCCTCAAGGAGACTCTTGTTCCTCGATTCGATGCCGAGCGTTAGGTCGTGGCGTTTTACCCGAACGACCGACTTTGGCACCCGAATATCGGAGTGCCGGAGCAGGAGCAGTTGCCCGATGCGCATGCCTGTCTCATAGAGCATGGAAACCAGCAACTTGTCGCGAAGGTTGTTGCACGAATCCACGATCGCGTCGACCTCGTCGTTGGTGAGAATCTGCAGCTTTCCAGATGTCTGTCTCAGACGCGGTCCGATGGTGACGGCAATGGATTCTCGGTCCATAACTAGTCTCTTATGCTTCCGAGCTGTCCGCCGCAGTAGCGAATAGACCTGGTCATTCGAGGACTCGAAACGGTAGAGCGCAAACGCAGAAATGGACGCCATGCAGCGGTTCACGCTGGCGGGCGTCCGAACCCCCGACGGATTCCCTGGACGAGCCCTCTCGGCAGATGCCGCTCGCGCGAATTTGACGAAGCGGCCCAGAACTTCATTGTTGATGGCTGTCCACATGACGCCGTCAATTTCGAGAAAACTATAGAAGATGGCGAGATCGGACGCGTAGGCCTTCAACGTATTGACCGATCGCTCGATCGCTTCGCTGTGACGGAGGAATGCGGTTACTTCAGGAATGGGCACACCCCGCGAGTCGACGACCGCCCAACGCTCGGCACTCTCGATCTTGGCTATCGCGGCGATGATTGCCTCCTGGGCACACACTAGGTCATTCAGTGTCATCGAAGGAAGCATTCGAGGAGTGGATGACGTCGATTACGTAGGTGCCGACTACTAGAGATAACACCGCTCTTGTAAAGCGGGGGTCGTCGGTTCGAATCCGACAGGGGGCTCCACTTCAGTCGAAGACGGGCGTGTTCGGGCTACTGGGGCCGGCACGCCAGCCCGGTCCGTCCGCGAGCGCCCGGTGTTCGCGAAAGCTAACTGGCCGGGTCGTACATGAACTCTCGGAGTTCCTGGGCGCATCGGCAGGCGGCCGCGATCTTCCTCGACCATTCGACGGCGTCCTCGCGCGTCGGCAATTCCAGGACGGTGAACCCGCCCTTGAGGCGACTGCCCACATAGATCTCTGGCGTGACCGACCCATCGGCCGACACCAACACCGGATCGACCTGTTCGTCGATCCCTCCCCCGAACACGTAGACGCCGGCCGCTTTGGCCTCCTCGATCACGGCGTGGGAGTCGGCGACGACGAGCGGGAACTCCTCCTCGGTGACCACCATGGCTTCGCTCGGGAAGGAGATGAGGTACTTGGTCATGGCTTCATAGTGCTCCAGCCGCACGCTGGTCAGCAAGAGCGACGGCCCGGTCGCACGGTGAGGTGTGCCCCGAGGTTCGATCGCGGCCTCGCGGTCCCGCCGCGCACCCCACGAATGCGGGCGACTTCGGTCATTCGGGGCCGGCGTGCCGGCCCGTTTTGTCCGGATTGGCCCGGATTGGCCCGGACTGGCCCGGACTGCGGACCATGCGATCGTCGTCAGGCTGGGCCGGTCAGCTGGATGAGGTTGCCGCAGGTGTCGTCGAGCACTGCGGTCACGACGGGTCCCTCGACGTCGGAGCCTGCGTGAAGTGCACCCCGCGCGCCTCGAGATCCGCGTGGGTGGCGGCCACGTCATCCACCGCGAACGATGCGAAGGGGATGCCGTCCGCGACCATCGCCTGTTTGAACACCCTGGCTGCCGGGTGCACATCGGGCTCGAGCAGCAACTCGGCCCCGTCGGGCTCATTCGCTCCCACGACGGTGAGCCAGCGGTGCTCACAGAGGGAGACATCGGTCTTGGCGATGAACCCGAGCTTCTCGGTGTAGAACGCGAGCGCCTTGGCCTAGTCGTCGACCAACGCGCTCGCCACGGTGATTCTGGGCATGAGAGTCTTCATCGGCGGCTCGGCGTCGAATACTCCTACTGCGCCCGAACTCAGGCGGCGACGCCCAGCTTGTCCAGCGAGTCCTCGACGATCGTGAGGCCCTCCATGCCGGGGAGCCCGGAGATGGCTGCGTCGATCTTGCGCGCACCCTTGCGGCCCTCGGCTCCGCCCATGAGGTGGCCCATCACGTGCTGGACCTCGGTGCGCTCCATGATGCTGGAGCCGACGGGCGCCCAGAAGTTCTTGAGCGCGAAGCGGGCGAGCACCTGCGCCTTGCGGCTCTTGGCGAGGCGATCACGGGCCTGGGAGGTGTAGAAGGCGACGTGGCGAGCCTCCTGCTTCGCGATCCGCTTCAGCAGCTCGGCGAGCACCGGGTCTTCCTCCAGGTCCGCCATACGGTTGTAAGCGGTGATCGCCGACCACTCGTTGGCAGCACCCCAGGCCATGTGCACGGCCACGAAGTCCGTGCCCACCAGCTTTCCGGCGATGGACTGCTTGATCGGATCCAGCTTGTCCTTCCACCCGAGCTTCAGGCGGTCGGCCTTGATCTCGTCGAAGTCGACGACGATCCCGTGGATGCCGAGAACCGTCGCGAGCGCTTCGCCGTGCCAGAACTCCTCGCGGTTCCACATGGTCATGAACGCACTCATGTCCGCCTCCTTGT
The DNA here is from genome assembly GCF_040549525.1 of Frigoribacterium sp. UYMn621. Taxonomy (NCBI): domain Bacteria; kingdom Bacillati; phylum Actinomycetota; class Actinomycetes; order Micrococcales; family Microbacteriaceae; genus Frigoribacterium; species Frigoribacterium sp. UYMn621. The sequence goes on from NZ_JBEPTM010000002.1 coordinate 88,911, forward strand.
GGGAGGGGGTGGTGAGGAGGTCGCGCGTGTAACAGACCGTGTGATATTCCACATCCGCCATATAACGGAGGGTGCGAAGCGAGCCCGCCGGAAGAGGATGCTCGCGAAAGCGCTCGAGGTCGAGATCGTCCCAATTCACGTTGACCGAGGTCGCCGTGTACTTGTCTACATCGAATGCCATGTGCTGTGAGGAGAGGCCGAGACGGCTACTCTCCCGCTCCTTTCGGGCTTACTGGATCCGTGGGGTGGGATCCGCGCTTCCAGTTGTGGATGCTCCACCTTCTTCGTTGTGCCTCACGCGACAGATTGGTGTCGGGGTTGACCGCACTGGGGTTTCCCAGCAGTTCGAGCCAGACCAGGTCGGCATGACTGTCACCGTAGCCGTAGCTCTGCGAGAGATCGAATCCGTTGGTCTCGGCGTAGCGCAGCAGCCAGGCGGCTCGCGCCTCATCCACCAGGGGCGGCTGGGCGAGATAGCCGGTGAGCACACCGTCGCGCTCGTGCATCGACCCCGCGATCACCTCGTCGAAGAGATCGGCGAGCGGGGCGACGAGGGTGCCGATCGAACCGGTGACGAGCACGGTGCGATGGCCGGCGGCCCGGTGCTCCTTGATGCGGGCGATCGCGGCGGGCATGGTGTGCCGCAGGAGGGTATCGCGGTAGCCGCCAGAGACGACGCTCTCGAGCCGCGCCACCGGCATGCCGCTGTACCGCCGGAGGAAGACCCGGATGAACTCCCCGCGGTCTCGGCGTTCGGCGCTCAGGTAGCCCGGCAGCGAGCCGAGCAGGCTGGCCACTTCGCCCGGCCAGGCTGCCTTGCGGAAGCCCGCCGAACGCACCCAGAGGTACTGCTCGACGATGTTGGAATCGACGACTGTGCCCTCGAGGTCGAAGACGGCCACGACATCCGTGCGGGCCGGCAGCGCCTTCTGCACCTTCTCCGAGGCGGCCGGCCGCACGGCGAAAGCCCGGGTGAGGGTCGTGATGGCGGGGAAGTGCACGCGCTGGAGGTAGTCCTCCCAGTCGATCGTCGTCACGTCGAAGCCGGTGTCGTCCCCGGGAGTGAGCGCCAGGGATTCCCCGAGCTCGCGCAGCTTTCGGTCGTCGAAGATGATCTCCGTCTGCACGTAGGCGCGATAGAGCTCGGCGAAGTTGCGCAGCGATTCGAGATCGCTGCGACGGGTCGTCACCTTGGCGATCTGGGCGCGGGTGCGGGCCGTGGACGGAAACCGCTCGAGCAGCTGCTCGCGCCGGTCGTTCCAGCGCTCCTGGTTGCGCAGGGCACGCTCCACCTTGCGGTCACCGGGAAAACTCCAGGTGGGCACCCGCACCTGGCCCTCGCTCGCGTGCGGCATCGGATTGGCCGTGAAGAACTCGTTCATGTTCTGCAACATGCGGTGGATAGGCAGCGGATTGCTCGCCCCCGAGCTCACGTGCACGTACTGGGCGACCGGTGCCGGGCGGGCGGCGATCGCGAGGATCGCGTTCACGACGAAGTCGACGGGGATCACATCGAGCACGCTGTCGGGAAGGCCGGGGAACTCGGGCAGCAGGCCGCGCCCGTAGGCGAGGATCAGCGGGTCGGCCACCTTGAAGCCGTCGATCCAGCCGGGGAACGGATGCTGCAGCGCGCTCTCGATGATCGCGGGGCGCACGACGGACAGCCGGTGGCCGGCATCCCCCCACATCTCCTCGGCGGCTCGTTCGGCGAAGGCCTTGGTGAGCGTGTACACGTCGGTCCAGCCCAGGCTCTCGGCGCGGGTGCGGCCGTAGTCGACGAGGCGGGAGCGCACCCACTCGACACGGGCGGCTTCCGCGGCCTTCGCGACCGCCTGCGGACCTTCCTTGCCGTGCTCGGCGCGGCCCTCCCCGAGGAAGCGGCGAAGGGTCTCCGGCTGGCGTGAAGCCATCTCGACGCGGACGCGAGCGTCGCGCGCGGCTTCGAACTCGCTGCGCCAGTCCACGGTGTGGGCGAGTCGCGCCTCCGGCACGATCCCCTTGCGGATGCCGCCGACGTACGCCGTCGACACGTGCACGACGTGCGGGTCCGCCCCGCTCGCGAGCAGTGCCGTGTAGAGGGTCACCGCTCCCCCCAGGTTCGTCTCGAAGGCCTGGTCGATGGGGGGATCGAAGGACACGGATGAAGCGCTGTGGATGACGACGTCCAGGTCTGCGGGGAGCGCCGGCACCGAGCCGAGATCCCCCTCGACCACGCGAAGGCGTTCACGGACGGCTCGTTCCACCTCGTCGTCTCCGACGCGCTCCCGCCACAGGCGGAAGACCGGCTTGCGCAGCAGGGTGCGCAGGCGGTCCGTCGCACTCGTGCTGCCCTTCGAACGGATCAGAAGGGAGATGGTGGTGTCCGGATGCGACGACAGCAGACGCTCGAGGATCGCCTGGCCGACGAACCCGGTCCCTCCCGTGAGGAAGACGTGGGACGAGCCGAGGCCGGATGCGGCGACGGCCTTCGGCGCCGCGACCTTCGCTTTGCGTACGGGAGCCTTTTTCGACGGCTGTGCTTTCGACGGCTCTGCGGCGGCGTTCATTCGCGCAACTTCCGGGTCACGGCATCGCCGATGCGGGAATCCATGCCGGGCAGTCCGGCGACCCGGCGACCGATGTCGGCGGCACGCTCTCGGCCCGAGTCGTCGCCGAAGACGGAAGTCTCGAAGAAGGATCGGTCGTCACCGGCGCGGTCGATGGCGCCGAGCGGCCAGGCCTGGCGCTCGAGAGAGGTGCGGGTGAGGGCGACGGCTTTCGGGTCATCCGCCAGTCGACGCCGGGCCTCGTCGTCGAAGAAGGCGACGTGCCTCTCCTTCACTGCGACGATCGTCGCGATGGTGGCCGAGAGCGCTGAGCTCTGACTCGAGGCGTCCAGACGGTCGTATGCCGCACGGGTCACCCATTCGTCCACCAGACCCGTTGTCACGTGAACCCCGATGATCGGTACCCCCTGGATGAGCCCCGCGATCGCCCGACGGATCGGCCCGTGTCGTTCGACCGACTCGGTGTGCGATCGGCGCACCGAGCCCTCGGCCGCGTCGTGCGACTTGGCTTGCCCGTTCGCCTCGAGCACGGCATCGAGGGCGTCGGCGATCCAGAATTTCTCGAATGCCCAGGTCACCAGAAAGGCCGTGATCCGGGCATCCTTGTGTGTCGCCGTCACCAGCAGGTTGCGCAACTGCTCCATCGTGCCGCTCTCCAGGCGGGCCAGATACCGCACGGAGCGGATGCTGTCCGCCGAGAGCGGGGTCGTCGAGAATTCGTCGAGGCGCAGTGTCTCGCGATGATTGCCCTGTGCCGTTCGGGCGAAGCCGCGAACGTCGAATCGCGCAGGGGTGGAGTCCAGGGCGTGATCGCCCGAACCCGCCGGGGATTCAGTGGTGGAGTCGCTGTTCGCGAATGTCATGATTCCAAGCCTTTGCTGCCATCGGAGCCCCTGTTTAGGCAACCGCTGCCCCCTGAGCAGCGTAACCTAACGGCATGGGTGTAGCTCTCGTCACCGGCGGCACGTCTGGCATAGGTGCCGCGTTCGCCCGTCTCCTCGCTGCGCGTGGCTATGATCTCGTGCTCGTCGCCCGGTCGACCGACCGGCTCGAGACGATGGCCGCGGAATTGAGGGCGACGGGCCGTTCCGTCGAGTTGCTTCCGGCCGACCTGTCGGACCGGAAGGCGGTCGCCCGGGTGGCCGAACGGCTGAGCGATCCCGAGCGGCCCATCGACATGCTGGTGAACAATGCCGGATTCGGCATGCATTCCTCGTCGCTCGATCCCGACGTCTCCGAATTCGACCGAGCGTTCGAGGTCATGTGCCGCGCGGTCTTCGTTCTGAGCGGTGCCGCGGCTCGAGGGATGGTCGAGCGTGGTTCCGGCAGCATCCTCAATGTCTCGAGCACCGCGGGGTTCCTCACGATGGGTGCCTACTCGTCGATCAAGGCCTGGGTCACCTCGTACACCGAGGGACTCGCGGTGGAGTTGCGCGGCAGTGGCGTCACGGTCACGGCCCTCTGCCCGGGTTGGGTTCGCACGGAGTTTCATGAGCGGGCCGGCATCCGTTCGGGCGGCATCCCAAACTTTATGTGGCTCGACGCCGAACAACTGGTGAGCGCAGCCCTGCGCGACGTGGATCGAGGCAAAGTGATTTCCATACCTACTCTTCGCTACCGAGCGCTGATCGGCTTGGCCGGGCTCGCTCCGAAGAGCGCCATCCGTTCGTTCTCCGGTGCGATCTCGTCGTCTCGGCGAAAGCCCGTAGTGCGGTGACGGTGCGGATGCCTCTCAGCTCGCGCCCCGCAGGGCCCCGTTCCGCAGCGAAGCGGCTTCATGATCGCTTCAACTCCCCCTACCAGGCCGTAGCTCGTTTCCTCGCCCAGCGGGCACTGCTCAAGCCGCTCATCTGGTCGCTCACGAGCGTCACCGTGATCCGCAGTGAGAAGCTGAAAGAGGTGAAGGGCGGGTTCGTGGTGATCGCGAACCACTCCAGCCATCTCGACACCCCGCTGATCGTCGGATCGCTCCCCCGCCCACTGGCCCGCTACCTCGCCGCCGGTGCCGCCGCGGACTACTTCTTCAACGTCTGGTGGCGCCGCGGGCTCACTGCGCTGTTCTTCAATGCCTTCCCCGTCCGTCGAACCGGGACAGAGACATCGTCGACCAGCGCCCGCTCGCTGCTGATGCGCGGCATCCCCGTGCTGATCTTCCCGGAGGGCACCCGGTCGAAGGACGGCGAGCTCGGCCGCTTCAAGCCGGGCGCCGCGGCCCTTGCCGCCGCCTGTGACGTGCCGTGCATCCCGGTGGCCCTCATCGGGGCGCACATCGCCCACCCCCGTGGCACGAACTGGCCGAGACCCGGCAGGCTGCCCGTCGGAGTCGTCTTCGGAGACCCGCTTCGCGTCGCGGAGGGCGAATCCAAGGGAGACTTCGCCGAGCGCACCCGCCAGGAGATCGTGCGCCTGAGAGACCTGCATTCGGCCGACATCCTCGGCCGACACACCCGACCCCGGCAGAAATGACCGCGGTACCCGCAACACGGAGGAGTACAGAAGTGACCGATGTTCAGCACATGAAGTGGTGGGGCTGGGGACGGGATGGCGTCGCGTTCCATCACGATGACAAGCCCGGGTTCGCCCCATTCCTCACCTTCGCCCTCGGGCTCGAGCCGGGGGCGCCGACGGTCGCTCCCCCCACCTTCGAGGACCTAGATGTGCCGGCCAGCCGCGCGAGCGCTGACTTCCTCGAGCGGTTGGTCGCCATCGCCGGGGACGAGCATGTGACCACGGACGACATGAGCCGCGTCGTGCACACCTTCGGCAAGAGCATCCGCGACCTGATCCGCGTTCGCGCCGGGTCCCTTGCCCGCACCCCCGACGTGGTGATCTACCCCGCGGACGAATTCGAGGTGCAGCAGGTGGTGGATGCCGCGGTCGCGGCCGACGCCGTGATCATCCCCTTCGGCGGCGGAAGCAACATCGTTGGCAGCCTCGAACCGCTCGCCGAAGAGACCCGCACCGTGATCTCCCTCGACCTCGGGCGCCTCAACCGCGTGATCGACATCGACGAAGGATCCGGCCTCGCCCGCATCGAAGCCGGAGCACAGGGCCCCGACCTCGAGGCCCAGCTCGAGAAGCGCGGCTGGACGATCGGTCACTTCCCCGACAGCTTCACCCACTCCACCGTCGGTGGATGGGTCGCCACGAGATCCTCCGGAATGCAGTCGGACAAGTACGGCGACATCGCCGACATCGCCAAGGGACTTCGCGTCGTGCGCCCGGGAACCGTGCTCGTCATCCGCGCCGTGCCGAGCGCTTCCACCGGCCCGAGCGTGCGGGAGATGATCCTCGGCAGCGAGGGGCGCCTCGGCGTGATCACGGAGGTGACCGTACAGGTGCACCGCATCCCGGTGAAGCGGGAGATCCAGGCCTACCTCTACCCCACCTGGACTGACGGGCTCGCGGCGATGAAGGAGATCTCGGAAAGCGACGCCACTCCCTCGGTAACCCGGGTCTCCGACGGTCGCGAGACCGTGTTCTCGTTCGCGACCAGCAAGGAGAGCAAGGGAATCTCGAGCCTCGTGACCAAGGGCCTCGGCGTCTTCCTCAAATCGAAGGGCTGGGACACCGACAAGATGTGCCTGTCGTTCATCGGCTACGAGGGCAGCGAAGAGCACGTGGCCCGCAACGAGAAGCTCGTCGGGCGCATCGTCAAGAAGCACGGCGGCATCGGAGTGGGCAAGGGACCCGGTGCCCTCTACGACCAGAAGAAGTTCGACACCCCGTACATCCGCGACTTCCTGCTCGACCTCGGCGGTTCAGCGGATGTCTCGGAGACCTCGGCCCCCTGGTCGAAGCTCCCCGGACTGTACGACAACGTGATGGCCGCCGCGAACAAGGCCTTCGATGAGATCGGGGTCAAGGGCTGGATCATGGCCCACCTCTCCCACTCGTACCACTCGGGAGCGTGCCTGTACTTCACCTTCGCCTACCTGCCGAGCGGCGATTCGCTCGACCAGTACGACGTCGTGAAGAGCGCGATCCAGCAGGCCTTCATCGACTCGGGTGGAACAGTGTCGCACCACCACGGTGTCGGCCTCGAGCATGCTCCGTGGCTCGAGCAGGACATCTCCACCGGAGGAGTCGCGGTGATGCAGGGCCTGTTCGACTCGGCCGACCCGACGAACACCTTCAACCCGGGCAAGATCATCACCTCGGCACCGGTGGCGGCCCTGCAGGACTGACCCCGGCGGCACTGCCCCCGGCGGCACTGCCCGAAAACGAGAACGGCCGGACCCCAGGGTCCGGCCGTTCTCGTCAGGCATCACTTCTCCGGCGCGAGCCGGTGGTGAGCGGGAGCGCTAGTTGCCGTCGGCAGCCGACGGCGACGGACTCGGGCTCGGCGTCGCCGAGGAGTCTTCGCTGAAGCTGTCCCCCGCCGCCTTGGAGACCGCGGTCGCGAAGTCCGCGGCGTTGTCGATGGCTCCGCCGTACTTCTTGCCGTTGATGATCACGGTGGGAGTGGACGAGAGATTCTTCACATCCGTACCGACCAGCGGACCGGTCGTCGCCCGGGCCGTCGCCGCATTCGTCCACGACTTGAATTTCTGGTCGATGATGCAGTTGGCGATCGAATCGGCCTTTCCCACCTTCGCCTTCTTCGTGAGTGCGATGATCTGGTCGTCCGTGAGGCCCTCGGTGTTCTCCTTGGGCTGGTTCTGGAAGAGCAGTGCGCTGAAGTCGAAGAACTGGTTGGGCGAGTAGTTGGCCACGCAAGCGGCCGCATTCGCCGACCGCGTGGAGTATTTCTTGCCGAGCGAGGACTGGTCGAGGATGGCGACCGGGTGGATCTCGAGAGTTGCCGCCCCCGTGGAGACCCACTTTTTGATCTGCTCCGCGTTGGTCTTCTCGAAGTCACCGCAGGAGGGGCACTGGTAGTCGATGTACACACGCAGGTCGATCACGTTGGCGGGGTTGGTTGCGGATGGCACGGGCTTGGCATCCGGTTGAAGTGCTGCGGTCGGCACAGCCGTGAACCCCTGGCCGATCTTGATGCCGTCACTGATCATGTTCGCGGGGCCGGGAGACGGCGGCCGCACGCTGTTGACGATCACGAGACCGATGACGGCGACGATGGCGATCACCAGAACCGCGAGGCTCCCCTGCAGTACCACCCGACTGCGGCGATCCTTCTTCTTCTGCTGCTCGCGCAGCGCACGGGCCTTCTCACGCGCAGCCTCGCGCCTCTCGTTCTTGCTGAGACCTTTGTCACTCGAACCGTCGTAGGTCATCGCACCTCACTCGCTATCAATCAATGCCGTGGCCATCAGCCGCTGCAGTTTGCCGTGAGCGGAGCCCTAAGAACACTAGACACGCAGTCTGGGAAAAAGCCAAAGTGCCAGCCGCTTCAGCCTATCGAGGGGAATTGGCCCCTTGGTGCACCCCGTTCGAGTGGCATAATGGCAGTGCACTACCATCCATTCACTACGGATCGTCCGGCACGTACCTGCCGGTGAAGGAGTTGTACAACCATGGCATCTGTCACTTTTGACAAAGCTACCCGCCTCTACCCCGGCTCGACGAAGCCGGCGGTCGACGCGCTCGACCTGCACGTTGCAGATGGCGAGTTCCTCGTGCTCGTCGGACCATCCGGCTGTGGAAAGTCCACGTCCCTGCGCATGCTCGCCGGGCTCGAAGAGGTCAACGACGGCAACATCCTCATCGGTGACCGCAACGTCACCGACGTGCCGCCGAAGGACCGTGACATCGCGATGGTGTTCCAGAACTACGCGCTGTACCCGCACATGACCGTCGCCGAGAACATGGGCTTCGCCCTCAAGATCGCCGGCGTCAACAAGGACGAGCGTGCGACCCGCGTGCTCGAAGCCGCAAAGCTCCTCGACCTCGAGCCCTACCTCGGCCGCAAGCCGAAGGCACTCTCCGGCGGACAGCGCCAGCGCGTCGCCATGGGCCGCGCAATCGTGCGCCAGCCCCAGGTGTTCCTCATGGACGAGCCGCTCTCGAACCTCGACGCCAAGCTTCGCGTGCAGACCCGCACCCAGATCGCATCCCTCCAGCGTCGACTCGGCGTCACCACCGTCTACGTCACCCACGACCAGACCGAGGCGCTCACCATGGGCGACCGCATCGCCGTGCTGAAGGATGGCGTGCTTCAGCAGGTCGGGACGCCCCGCGACCTGTACGCCAACCCGAAGAACGTCTTCGTGGCCGGCTTCATCGGCTCCCCGGCGATGAACCTCTTCACCGCTGAGCTCGTCGACGGTGGCCTCAAGTTCGGCACGGCAGTCGCCGCGCTCGACCGTGCCACCATGGGCAAGACCAACAACACCAAGGTCACCATCGGTGTTCGCCCCGAGGACGTGCGCGTATCGACCTCCGGTGAGGGCCTGCAGGTCGCGGTGGACCTCGTGGAAGAGCTCGGCGCGGACGGCTATCTCTACGGTCACACCGACATCGACGGCGCGCGAGTCGACCTCGTGGCCCGTGTCGATGGACGCTCGCACCCGAACGCCGGTGAGACCGTGTTCATCCTCCCGGAGCCGGCTCACGTGCACGCGTTCGACATCGAGTCGGGCGATCGCCTGAGCAAGGCCGTGGTCGACTAAGCAGTCGAATACCCTTCGGTGCGGGCGGCGATCACGATCGTCGCCCGCACTTTTTCGTCCGCACTACAACTCCGTTAGGCAACGCACATGAGCGGTTCCCTCAACATCACCTCGGCGACAGTCGATCCCGCACTCCTCGACCTGCCCTGGAACCTCCCGCTCGACACCTGGCCGGACAGCGTGATCGCCGCGCTCCCCAAGGGCATCTCGCGCCACCTCGTGCGCTTCGTGCATCTCAGCGGCTATGTGATCGCCATCAAGGAGACCTCGGCGGAGCTCGCCCGCCGGGAGTACGAGATGCTGCGCACGCTGCAGAAGCTCGATGTGCCCTGCGTCGACCCGGTCGCGGTCATCACCAATCGAACGGACGACGAGGGCAACGAGCTCGATTCCGTGCTCGTCACCCGCCACCTGAAGTTCTCGCTGCCCTATCGGGCGCTGTATTCGCAGACTCTGCGCCCCGAGACCGCGACGCGCACCGTCGATGCGCTTGCCGTGCTCCTCGTGCGCCTACACATCATCGGGTTCTTCTGGGGCGACGTGTCGCTCTCCAACACCCTCTTCCGCCGGGATGCCGGCTCCTTCGCCGCCTACCTGGTGGATGCCGAGACCGGCCAGCTCTACAACGGACTGTCTAACGGTCAACGGGAGAACGATCTCGAGATCGCCCGGGTGAACATCGCCGGAGAGCTGCTCGATCTCGCCGCGGGCGGGCGACTCGAGGAGGGACTGGATCCCGTCGAGGTGTCGAACGGCATCGTCGCGGCCTATCGCAGCCTCTGGGTCGAGCTCACCGGATCCGAATCCTTCTCCTCCTCCGAACGCTGGCGCATCAACGAGCGGGTCGAACGACTCAACGAGCTCGGATTCGACATCGAAGAGCTGGCCATCAAGACCGACGACACCGGCTCGCAGGTGCGCATCCAGCCCAAGGTCGTGGATGCCGGGCACCACCAGCGCCGCCTGCTGCGCCTGACCGGGCTCGACGCCCAGGAGAACCAGGCGCGTCGCCTTCTCAACGACCTCGACTCCTACACCGCCACCTTCAACAAACAGGGCGACGATGAGGAGATGGTGGCCCACGAGTGGCTCGCTAAGGTCTTCGAGCCCGTGATCCGCGCCATCCCCCGCGATCTCAAGGGACGACTGGAGCCGGCGGAGATGTTCCACCAGCTGCTGGAGCACCGGTGGTACCTGTCGCAGAACGAGAACCGCGACGTTCCGCTCGCCGAGGCCGTCAGTTCCTATATCGACACCGTCTTGCGCCACCGTCGGGACGAGGCGACGGTCATCGCTCCGGCGACCGGCACGATCACCCTGCCGGTGGACGTCATCGCGGAGGATGACTGGCGCTCGAAAGTCTGAGCCGCCGCCCGACGCGCAGCACCAGAGTCACCGCCTCATCATTCAGGAAGTCCTGTGCCGGGCGGGACGGATGAGGCGCATGACGACCCCACGAGCAACTCCAGCCCCGCCAGCCCCACACCTTCCTGAATGATGAAAGGCCGGACCGGGGCTCTACGCGCCGACGCTACTTCTTCTTCGCGCGCTGCTTCGAGATCTCGTAGAGGGTGACGCTCGCGGCGATGCCGGCGTTGAGCGACTCGGTCGAGGAGTTGATCGGGATCGAGATCACGGCATCACAGGTCTCGGTCACGAGGCGGGAGAGGCCCTTCCCCTCGCTGCCGACGACAACCACCAGCGGCTCCTTCGCCCAGGACAGTTCGGGCAGCGGAGTGTCACCGTCGCCGGCGAGTCCCAGCACGAACACGCCGCGCTCCTTGAACGCCTTGAGCGTCTGGGTGAGGTTCGATGCCATCGCGACGGGCGTGCGGGCGGCGGCACCCGCCGAAGTCTTCCAGGCCGCGGCGGTGAGACCCACCGAACGACGCTGCGGCACGATCACGCCGTGACCGCCGAATGCGGCGACCGAGCGGATGATCGCGCCCAGGTTGCGCGGGTCGGTCACGCCATCGAGCGCGACCAGGAGTGGAACGCGCCCGCTCGCCACGATCTTGTCGAGGAGGTCTGTGGGGTGCGCGTACTCGTAGGGCGGAACTTTGAGGGCGAGTCCCTGGTGCACCGAGTCGAAGCCGGCGAGGCGGTCGAGCTCCGGGCGCATGACCTCGAGAATCGGCAGGCCGCGCTTGGTCGCGATCTGCATGACCTCCTTGACGCGGTCATCGTATTCGATGCGGGTCGCGATGTAGAGAGCGGTCGCCGGGATCTTGGCGCGGAGAGCCTCGAGCACCGAGTTGCGGCCGGTGACGACCTCGAACTCGTCGGTCTGCTTCGGACGCTGTGCACGCTGGGGACCGGCTGCACGCTGCGGGGCGCCCGTGCTCGACGGCTTCTTCGTGCCGCCGGCGGCGGCGAAACGGTCATTGGCCGCTTTGCGCTTGCCCGCGGGATGGTACGGACGATCGACGGCCTTCGGGGTGGGCTTCTTACCTTCGAGCGCCTGGCGACCCTGGCCACCGGAGCCGACCTGCTTGCCGGTGCTGCTCTTGCGCACGGCACCTGCGCGCGGCTTGTTGGCTCCACTGCTCTTCATTAGTCAAGACTCCAATGCGACCCCGACGGGGTGTCTTCGATCTGGATGCCGGCTGCGGCAAGTTCATCGCGAATGCGATCGGCGGACGGGAAATCGCGCGCCTTGCGTGCCGCGTCCCTGTCCTCGAGCAATTTCTCGACGAGAGTTGCGAGCGCTACACTCGCCGGATCATCCGCAGCAGTCTGCCACTCTACGGCCATCGGGTTGATTCCGAGAACTTCCGTCATCGCCAACACCTGGCCCTGCAGGGCTGCGGCGCTGCCGAGGTCCTCAGCATCGAGAGCCGCGTTGCCGGCACGAACCTGCTCGTGGAGCACGGCCATCGCCTGCGGAATGGCGAGGTCGTCGTCCATCGCCTCGGCGAATTCGTCGGGAATGATCTCCACGCCGGTGCCAGCGAACTGCGTTCCCTCGAGGCGGCGGGCAGCGCGATCGAGGAACACCTCGATGCGATCGAGGGCGGCCTCCGCTTCGGCAAGTGCGCCATCGTGATAGTCGATGGTGGAGCGGTAGTGAGCGGAGCCGAGGTAGTACCGCACGACGAGCGGGCGAGCCTGATCGAGGAACTCGGCCGCAAAGATGGAGTTGCCGAGCGACTTGGACATCTTCTGTCCGTTCACATTCACGAGCCCGTTGTGCACCCAGACGCCCGCGAAGCCATGGCCGGCGGCGGATGACTGGGCCAGCTCGTTCTCGTGATGCGGGAACCGCAGGTCCAAACCGCCACCGTGGATGTCGAAGCGGGTGCCGAGATACTGCTGCGACATCGCGGAGCACTCGATGTGCCACCCCGGGCGGCCGTCACCCCAGGGCGAAGGGTATGCGGCCGATGCCGGCTCGTCCTGTTTGTGCCCCTTCCACAGGGCGAAGTCGCGGGCATCGCGCTTGGCCCGGCTCGGCGCATCGGCTGATGCCGCCATGTCTGCGGGTTTCTGGTTGGTGAGCTCGCCGTAGGCCGGCCAGGACGCCACGTCGAAGTAGACGTCGCCCGACTCGTCGTCGGCGGCGTAGGCGTGACCGCGCTCGATCAGCTCCGCGATCAAGCGCTGCATCTGCGGGATGCTGGCGGTCGCGCGCGGCTCATAGGTGGGCGCGAGGATGCCGAGGCGCTCGTAACCCCGGGTGAACTCGAGCTCGAAGCGGTAGGCGAGGGCCCACCATTCCTCGCTCCCGGTGGCCGCGCTCGCGAGGATCTTGTCGTCGATGTCGGTGACGTTGCGCACGAGCGTGACGTCGTATCCGCGATAGCCGAGCCAGCGTCGCCACTGATCGTAGACGAGGGCGGAGCGCAGGTGACCGATGTGCGGCGAGGACTGAACCGTGGGTCCGCAGACGTAGATTCCGACCTTGCCTTCGACGATCGGCACAAGGTCGAGAAGCCCCTGCGAGCGGGAATCGTAGAGGCGCACTGTCACGCGCACCAGCCTACCGAGTGCTCCCCGACCGAATGCGCTGAAGAAGACAGGTCGCGACCACGCTGATCCCGTCGCCCCTCCCGGTGAATCCGAGCCCGTCGGAGGTCGTCGCCGCCACGCTCACCGGAGCCCCGACGAGTGCGCTGAGCCTGGTCTCGATCTCCGCTCGCCGGGTGCCGATCTTCGGATGGTTCGCCACGACCTGCACCGAGACGTTGCCGATCGCGAACCCGGCGGCTCCCACGAGCTCAACGGTCGCGGCGAGGAAGACCTCGCCATGGGCATCCGCGAACCGGGGATCCGAGGTGCCGAAGTTCGACCCGAGGTCACCGAGGCCTGATGCCGAGAGCAGCGCATCGCAGATGGCGTGACTGACCGCATCCCCGTCGCTGTGCCCGGCGAGGCCGACCTCCGCCGGCCAGAACACGCCGCCGAGCCAGAGCGGACTCGCCTCGTCGAAGGCATGCACATCGATGCCGATGCCGGTGCGGGTCTCCGCCGGCAGGACCGCGGCGAGGAGGGACTCGGCTCGGCGGAGGTCCCACGGTGTGGTGATCTTGAAGGCGAGGGCATCGCCATCGATCACGACCACCGGGTGACCGGCGGCAGCGAAGAGGGCGGCATCATCGGTGTGGTCGGCGCTCGCGTCCGCGTAGGCGGCAACGAGCTGCTGCCGGGGGAAGCCCTGCGGGGTCTGCACCGCAACGAGCTCCGAGCGATCGACGGTCGCGACCGCGAGCCCGCCCTCCACCCGCTTGATCGTGTCGGCGACGGCGAGGCCGGGGATCACCCCTGCGCCGGTCTGCCGCACCGCCGCGACCACGGCGTCGAACTGGGCAGGCGGCGTGAACGACCTGGCCGCATCGTGAACGAGCACGATCCGAACACTCGCTGCGAGCGCGGCGAGGCCCGCCGCCACGGAGCCCTGGCGAGACTCGGAACCGATGACGACGGTCACCGATTCGTGAGCGGCCCCGGCGACCTCTGTCGCGAGCGTGCGTGCTTCGTCGACCCAGTCGGCGGGCGCGACCACCACGACCTGCGCCGACTCGCCGCTGCCGAAGACCCCCTCGAGGGCGTGGGCGAGGATCGGTCGCCCGGAGACCGGCACGAAAGCCTTGGGATCCGGATGCCCGAGACGCGATCCGCTGCCGGCCGCGACGACGATGATGCCGACATCGGGCCCGGAGCTAGGACGCAAGAACCTCATCGAGCACGGTCGAGGCCTTCTCTTCGTCGGTCTTCTCGGCGAGGGCGAGTTCGGAGACGAGGATCTGCCTCGCCTTGGCGAGCATGCTCTTCTCACCGGCGGACAGCCCCCGGTCCTGGTCGCGGCGCCAGAGATCGCGAACCACCTCGGACACCTTGATCACGTCTCCCGAGGCGAGCTTCTCCAGGTTGGCTTTGAAACGGCGTGACCAGTTGGTCGGCTCCTCGGTGAACGGGGCCCGCAAGACGTCGAAGACGCGGTCGAGGCCGTCCTGCCCGATCACATCCCGAACCCCGACGAGATCGACGTTCTCTGCCGGCACCTCGATCACGAGGCCGCCCTGTGCGACGGTGAGTTTGAGGTAGAGCGTGTCTTCACCCTTGACCTTGCGCGTCTTCACTTCGGTGATCGTCGCCGCACCGTGGTGGGGGTAAACAACCGTCTCGCCGACCTCGAAAAGCATTGCTGACACTCCGTTTCAGTGGCCGTCAGTTTATCACAGGGCCTTTTCCGTGGCGGGGGCGAGAGGCCTTGGCCGCCGTCGCCGTAGGCTAAACTTCGAACTGGCTTCGTTGGCCATCCGCCGCGTCATCGCCGTGTTTTCGTTTCGTTCTGGAGGGTCCCGTGAGAGCTCGCATCGTCGCAACCGTCGTAGTGGCGGCGTCGCTGTTGCTCTCCACCGCCGGCTGCAGCTTCTTCGCGCCGCAGTCGACACTCAAGAAGTACGACCCGAGCGACGGGGTGGGCGCGACCGTCGGCCAGGTGAAGGTGCGCAACGCACTGCTCCTCACGAAGGACGGGCAGGAGGCGAGCTTCCTCGTCAACCTCGTCAACGACGGCCAGAAGACCGTGAACGTGCTCATCCAGTACGACGGCACGACGGCCGAGGGGACCTCCGGCAAGGTCGACACCCGCGTGCAGCTCGACGCGGGGGAGGTCAAGACCTTCGGATCCTCCGATACCCGCCAGCTGATCTTCAGCGGAATCAACTCCCAGCCCGGATCCCTCTTCCCCGTCTTCGTCCAGTACGGCACGGAGACCGGGGACCAGTTGCTGGTGCCGGTGCTCGACGGGTCGCTCTCCGAATACTCGAAGCTCCTTCCGACGCCGCTGCCGACCGCCACTCCGCCGGTGAACCCGACGGTCATCCCGGTCCCGACCCCCACGGCGACGACCGCCCCGTAGCCGCTGGGCCGCAGCGGAGCCCGCGCGCGGGTGCCGCCCCAGCCTGCCGCCCCAGGCTGCCGTCGGCTGCTTCAGGGCTCGAAGCGGTAGCCGAGCCCGCGAACGGTCAGCAGCATCCTCGGGTCGGAGGGCTCCTTCTCGATCTTCGACCGGATGCGCTTGATGTGCACGTCGAGCGTCTTGGTGTCGCCGAAGTAGTCCGAGCCCCACACACGGTCGATCAGCTGGCCGCGGGTGAGCACCCGGCCGGAGTTGCGCAGAAGCACCTCGAGAAGCTCGTATTCCTTCAGCGGCATGGCCGTGTCCACTCCGCGAACGGCGACGGTGTGGCGGTCGACATCCATGCGGACGTCGCCGGACTCGAGGATGGCGGTGTCGTCTTCGTCGGTCTCAACCCGGCGTCGCATGACGGCCCGGATGCGCGCGAGAAGCTCGCGGGTGGAGTACGGCTTGGTGACGTAGTCGTCGGCACCGAGCTCGAGGCCGACCACCACATCCACTTCACTGTCCTTCGCGGTGAGCATGATGATCGGCACCTGGGATCGAGTGCGGATCTCGCGGCACACCTCAGTGCCAGCGATGCCGGGAAGCATGAGGTCGAGCAGGATGAGGTCGGCTCCGGCGCGGTCGAACTCCGCGAGGGCGGAGATGCCGTCGGCTGCGATGGAGGTCTCGTAGCCCTCACGACCGAGCAGGAAGGCGAGGGGCTCGCTCAGGGAGGGTTCGTCTTCGACGATCAGGATGCGCAACTTAAGCCTCTTTCAGGGATGCGGTCGTGGCGTGGGACGCTTCGGGCAGGCGGATGGTGAAGGTCGACCCGTTTCCGGGCTGGGACCAGACGCGGATGTCGCCGCCGTGGTTCTGCACGACGTGCTTGACGATGCTGAGGCCGAGCCCCGAGCCCCCGGTGTGGCGTGAGCGAGCCGGATCGATGCGGAAGAAGCGCTCGAACACGCGGTCGAGTTCGTCATCCGGAATGCCGATGCCCTGGTCGGTGACGGCGATCTCGACGATGCCGTCGGCGTTGCTCACGCCGACGCCCACCCGGGAGCCCTTGGGCGAATACTGGATCGCATTGGCGATGAGGTTGTGCAGGGCGACGGCGAGCAGCGGTTCGTCGCCGTAGACCTCCGCGCCGGCGTCTCCCCCGCTGACGATGGTGACGCGGCTGGACTCCGCCGCCACCCGGTTCTGGTCGATCGCCAGGGCAACCACGTGGTCGATCTCCACGACGTGGGGGCTGGTGAGGGCATCCGCCGCCTGCAAGCGGGAGAGCTCGATGATCTCCTGCGTGATGCGGGCGAGGCGATCCGCCTCCTTGGTGAGCCTCTTGGCGAAGCGGCGCACCTGGTCCGGATCGTCGGAGGCCGCCTGCAGCGCTTCGGCGAGAAGGCCGACCGCGCCGATCGGGGTCTTGAGTTCATGGCTGATGTTGGCCACGAAGTCCCGCCGCACCTCGTCGAGGCGATAGGACTCGGTGCGGTCCTCCGCGAGCAGCAGGATGTACCGGGCGCCCAAGCGGGCGACCCGCACGAAGAGGTAGATGTTCGCGTCGCCGAAGGGACCGCGAGAGAGCTCGAGCTCCTGCGTGATCGGTTCGCCGTATCGACGGACGCGATCGACGATGGTCACGAGTTCCGGATGCACGAGAGCCTGGTTCCAGACGAGGCCGAAGGCCATCGCCCCCGGGCTTGCCTTCACCACGGTGTTCGAGGGATCGAGCACGATCCCGGCGGACTCGAGGGCCTCGATCACCTGGTCGACACCGTCGGGCACCGCGGTACTCACCACCGCAACGGCACGCTGGCCGCGGCGGGCGGAGGCGACGAGCAGCGCCGTGACACCCACACCGACGGCGACACCGAAAGCCAGCGCGAGCGGCACCAGCAGGGCGGAGTCCATAGCCACTAGATTAGTTACATCCGGGGGCTCGGCTCGCGCCCGTGTGGTGGCCGGCTCCGGCACTTGGCGTGTTGTTCAGGTGCGGTTCCCCCGCTGTTCACCTGCGCGGGGCAGGGTTGCAGCAGAACTGTGCGGGAATCGAAGACTCGCAGCGAAAGGGACGTGAACGATGCGCGAGGTATTCCAGCAGGAACTGGCGGAGGTGCAGGAGCGCCTCGTCGAGATCGCCGCCCTCGTGGAGACGTCGATCGACAACGCCACCCGTGCGTTCAACGAATCGAACGTGTCACTCGCCGAGGCCGTCATCGCCGACGACAGCAAGATCGACGAAGCGGCCATCGCCCTCGACGAACTGGCCATCAACATCCTGGCCCGCCAGCAGCCGGTGGCCCGCGACCTCCGCATTGTCGTGAGCGCCCTGCGCATCAGCGCCTCGCTCGAGCGCATGGGCGACATGTCGGAGCACATCGCTCAGCTGGCCCGCTACCGCTTTCCCGACAAGGTGGTGCCGAAGTCCCTGCGCACCACGTTCGCCGAACTCGGCCATCTCGATGTTCAGATCGCGCGCAAGCTCACCCAGTTGCTCCGCACCGAAGACGTGCGCATCGCCGAAGAGATCCGCAACGACGACGACCGCATCGACGCGCTGCACCTGAGCGTGTTCGACAAGGTGCTCGGCGAGACCTGGAAGGGCGCGGCCGTCGACACTGTGGATGCCACCCTCGCGTCGCGCTACCACGAACGTTTCGCCGACCACGCGGTCTCGATCGCGAAGAAGGTGCAGTACCTGGCCACCGGCGACTGGGTGGCCGCGGAACTGTAATCCGCGCTGGCGCGCTACTTCTTGCCCTGCGCCGCCACCGCTGCCGCACCCGCGGCCGCAGCCTCGGGGTCGAGGTATTCGCCGGGCTTCACCGGCGCGAAGGTCTCGTCGAGCGTGTAGACCAGTGGGATGCCGGTCGGGATGTTCAGCTCGGCGATCGCGTCGTCCGCGATGTGGTCGAGGTGCTTCACCAGCGCGCGAAGAGAGTTGCCGTGCGCGGTGACGAGCACGGTCTTTCCCGCGGCGAGGTCGACCGTGATGTCGGAGTGCCAGTACGGAAGCATCCGATCGATGACCAGTTTGAGGGATTCGGTTCGCGGCAGGTCGTCGCCGAGGCCGGCGTAACGCGGATCGTGAGCCTGTGAGAATTCGCTGTCGTCGTCGAGCGGCGGCGGCGGAACATCGAAGGACCGGCGCCAAGTCATGAACTGCTCCTGGCCGTACTCGGCGAGGGTCTGCGCCTTGTCCTTGCCCTGCAGTGCACCATAGTGACGCTCGTTGAGGCGCCAGCTGCGCTTCACGTCGATCCAGTCCCGGTCGGCCACATCGAGCGCGATATCGGCGGTGTGGATGGCCCGCTTGAGAACGCTCGTGTACTGGATGTCGGGAAGGATGCCGGACTCCGCGAGAAGTTCGCCGGCCCGGCGGGCCTCGGTGCGTCCCACCTCGCTGAGGTCGACATCCACCCACCCGGTGAAGAGGTTCTTCTGGTTCCAGTCTGACTGGCCGTGGCGCAGGAGGATGAGCGTGTACGTCATGCCTCAACTCTAGCGAGCGGGATAATCGACGCATGCCCATCGGTTCGATCACTCGTGGGACCACCGGAACCAATCGGCTCCGCCGTGTCGACCGGTGGATCGCGGAGCTGCCGGCCTTCCGTCGCGCCGCTGATGCGCTCGTGGTCGACCTCGGCTACGGGGCATCCGCGACCACCACCCTCGAGCTGCACCAGAGGCTCTCCCGAGTGCGGCCGACGGTGGAGGTCGTCGGCTTCGAGATTGATCCGGCGCGGGTCGCGCTCGCGAGCGTCTCCGCCCGGGCGGGCGTGCGCTTCGCGCTCGGCGGATTCGAGGTGCCGCTGCCCGGTGGGCGCTCGGCCACGGTGATCCGCGCGCTCAACGTGCTTCGGCAGTACGACGAATCCGAGGTGCTCGCCGCGTGGCGCCTGATGGTGTCGCGCCTCGAGCCCCTCGGGGTGCTCGTGGAGGGCACCTGCAACGAAGTGGGCCGCGTCGCCAGCTGGGTGGATGTCACGGCCGACGGTCCCCGCACCCTAACGGTGAGCCTGCGCCTCGCCGACCTCGAACGACCGTCGATCGTGGCGGAGCGACTTCCCAAGGTGCTGATCCATCGCAACGTGCCCGGGGAGGGGGTTCATGCGTTCCTGCGTGACCTCGATCGGCAGTGGCAGCTCAACGCGGCCCTCTCGGTCTATGGTCCGTCCCAGCGCTGGATCGCCACAGCCCAGGGTCTCGCGGATGCGGGCTGGCCGGTGCAGGGGGGCCGGTCCCGGTGGAAGCTCGGGGAGCTCACGGTGCTCTGGGAGGCCGTAGCGCCCCAGGGCTTCCTCTGGTGACCGAGAGGGCCGTCACAGCTCTGGCAGCAGAGCTCGAGCCTTCTCGGCCGGCAGGTCCGCGGCCGTCAGCAGGTCGACGAGCAGGGGTCGCATCATCAGGATCACCACGGAATCCGTGACGGGCGCACCGGCGACGACGGTGTCGGGGCGGAGCCGTTCGGCGATGGCCACGAGTCCGACCCGCGCCGTGTCGGCGAGCAGAGGGTCGTCGAGGCTCTGGCCGAGCAACTCCACCGCGGTGCCGAGGCTCGCCATGATCGAGGCGATCCCGGGTCTCTGCTCACCGTCGCGCACCAGGAAGTCGATGCGCCTGGCGATCACCCGGAGGTTGCGGGTGGCGAGGTCCATGCCGCGGAGCACGCGGGTCTGCGCGAGCAGATCCGGGCGCCGCCGACGCAGGAACGGCGAGATCCGGGCGATCGCGGCGGCGGAGTCGAGGGACGCCGCCCAGCCGTCGATGACCGGCTGGGTCGTGCGCAGTCGATCGAGGGCGTGCTCTGCGGAGGGCTCGTCCGCCCTCTCCAGCGCGACGACCAGGGAATCCAGCGCCTCGTTGAGCGACGCGAAGAGGCGCCGGGCATCCTGACGGGCGAGCCGTCGGGGATCCCGCGGCACCAGGGCCGTGACGATGAGCGCGACGATCCCCGCGACGATTCCGTCGATGCTGCGCACGAAGGGGCCACCGGCGGGGACGGGCAACAACATGACGAGCATCGATTGGACGCCTGCCGCGACCGCGAAGGCATTGCTCGGCGAGAGGGCGCGCGCCACGACAAGGGTCAGCATCAGCACGAGCGCGACCTGCCAGAGCCCCTGACCCACCGTGAGGAGCAACGCTTCGCTGAGCACGATGCCGATGACGATGCCGATCGCCGTCTCGAGCACCCGAACGGGGCGGGCATCCCGCACGAAGCCGAGGCTCGAGATGGTGACGGTCACCGCGAGCAGCGGCACCGCGTATCCGAGGAGGTAGTGCGCCACCGCGTAGGAGGTCGAGGAAGCGATGACGATCTGCAACGCCGGCACGATCGATTCGACCGTTCGCCGGCCCGACGATCGGAGATCGAACACCTGTGGCACGACCGAGCGCACCCTGCCCGCCTGCATCGTCAGCGCTCGCTCCCTAGCGGGGAATCGCGCCGAGACGGGGAAGCCGTGGCACGTTCGCCGCGGCCCCGGCTTCCGGGGGCACGACGATCTCCTGTGCCGCAGGCACCAGGATGCCCTCAGACCGCACCGCGAGCTCGGCGAGGGGGTCGGCGGTGCGCTTCACCACGGCGAGCGCGATCGGTCCCAGCTCGAAATGACGGGCAGCGGATGTCACCGACCCGACAGTCTTCTCGCCGAGAAGCACCTCGTCCCCCGGCGACGGCAGCACGGAGTCCGAGCCGTCGAGATGCAGCATCACGAGGCGACGCGGGGGGTGCCCGAGGTTGTGGACCTTGGCGACGGTCTCCTGACCGCGGTAGCAGCCCTTGCTGAGGTGCACGGCCGAGCGCAGCCAGTCGAGCTCATGGGGGATCGTCTTCTCATCGCCCTCGGTCGCCAGCCGTGGCCGCCAGGCCGCGATCCGCAGTGCCTCGAGCGCGAGGAAACCCGCGAGCGGCAGATCGAGTCCGGGCAGGGCAGCGCGGGGAATCAGCACCTCGCTGTAGGTCCACTCCTCGGAAGGGTGATGCTCCACAGCGGCATACTGCCAGCCTCCGGCAGCCACCGCCGACCAGGGATCGATCCAGACCAGTGGCACGCCATTCGGGGAGGCCACCAGGATCTCGGGGGACCCGAGCGTGCCGATGGTGGCGAAGTCGGCGGTGCGGTCGCGCACCTCCACCCGCAACATGAACACCATCTTCGAGAGCCAGGCGAAGAGCCCCGGCGCTTCTTCCCGTTCCAGCAGCAGCCACAGGTCCACGCCGTCGTCGAGCAGCCGCACCGCGTATTCGAGGCGGCCCGTCGCATCCAGGAGCAGCGTCTCGCTCGACTGTCCGGGCTTCAGGTCGGTGACACTCTGGGAGGTGAGCGAGTTGATCCAGCTGAGACGGTCGACCCCGGAAATGGACAGAACGGCACGGTGGGACAGGTCCACCACGGCCTCGCCCGCGGCGAGCGAACGCTGTTCCGCGAGGGGGTTGCCGTAGTGGGCGGCGACGCCGGCGTCGGTCCCGACGCCGTCGACCGCACCCGGGCGTTCGAGCTCACTCAAGGCGGGCCAGCCGTCCGGAGGCATGGGTGGCGAGCTCCTGTCCGAGCGCGGCGAGATCCCACGCCCAGAGCATGTGATTGTCGACCAGCCCGTAGATGCGGGTCGAGGCGGTGTGCTCCTTGGAGGTGACGGATCGCATCACGGCATCCGTCGCCAGGTCGATGCGGGGTCCCTTGACCTGCCCGACATACAGTTCGCTCACCCCGCCGGGATGCAGGATCGACACCTCGATGTCGAACCCGTCGGAGGCGTTGCGCAGCGTCTCGACCGCGCGTGCGGTGGTGAACGGCTGGATGCCGACGCCCTGGAGCAGTCCGGGACCCGGGTCTCCTTCGGTCGCCTGCCGGCTCAGCCGCCAGTAGCCGGTCTCGGTGGCGAGCGGAGTGAGGTCGTCGTCGAGCAACCAGGTGTAGGACGTGTAGTTGAGGTGGGGAAGCCCGTCATGGGTGAAGCTCATGCGGTGCCCGAACTCGTAGTTGCGGATCTCTTCCCCGATGGCGTAGTTGACCACACCGGTGCCCTCCCACACCCCGATGAGCCACGAGAGGGGTACGAGTTCGGCGGGCAGGTTGACCGGTAGGTCGATCACAGCGTCCCTCTACTAGCGCTGGCCGCGAAAGAGGTTGAACAGCACCACCACGGAGACATAGCCGATGGCCAGAGTGGCGAGGATCAGCAGGCCGATGAAGAACAGCTCAAGACCGAGGTACATGGTTCGATTCTATCCGGCACTGAGCTGCAGAATGCCCAGCACGAGGGTAGCGACGCCGAGAATGACCACCGAGCCGCCGAGACAGGCCATCATGCGGTCGACGAGACCCTCTTTCTGCACGATCGCGAGCTGGATGCAGAAGGTGAGCAACACATCGGCGGCGAGCACGAACGGCACCCAGTCGAGGTAGTGCGCCCGCGGTACGAACAGCCCGATGAGCACGGAGCCCACGACGGCGACGGACCAGACCGGGACGACGCTCGTGAGGGTGAGGCGAGTGGCTGGCTGGTCGGTGGTCACCCGCCCAATTCTGCCCTACCCGGGCCTGACGTGGCCTCCGAGTGCCTTTAGACTGTGGTTCGGCACTTGGAGGACTCGTTGGCGCAGCTGTTGATCCTGACTTCCGCCGTCAACAGCGATGTCTTGCCGGCCCTCGGACTACTCAGTCACCGGACCCGGCAGATTCCCGCCGAGCCGGCGTCGCTCATCACCGCGCCGAGCTGCGACCTGATCCTCGTGGACGCCCGGCAGGACCTCGCGAGCGCGAAGTCGCTCTGCAAGATCCTCAACACCACGGGTGTCAACGTGCCCCTCATGTTGATCCTCACCGAGGGTGGCCTCACGGCCGTCAGCGCGGACTGGGGTGTCGACGACGTGATCCTCGAGACCGCCGGCCCCGCAGAGGTCGATGCCCGCATCCGTCTCGTGGTGGGTCGCCAGGCCCTCGACAAGACGAGCAACAAGATCCACGCCTCCGGTGTCGTGATCGACGAAGCGAGCTATTCGGCGAAGGTGCACGGGAGGCCGCTCGACCTCACGTTCAAGGAATTCGAGCTCCTGCGTTTTCTCGCCACGCATCCCTCCCGCGTCTTCACCCGTGAGCAACTGCTCAGCGAAGTCTGGGGCTACGACTATTTCGGTGGCACCCGCACCGTCGACGTGCATGTGCGGCGACTGCGGGCGAAGCTCGGCGACCTCGAGTCGCTGATCGGCACCGTGCGAAACGTGGGGTACCGCTTCAACGTGTATGAAGACGACACCGAACGCCTTGCCCAGTCCGTCAATTCCTGAGTCTCTCGCTCGTCTGATCGAGCGAGCCAGGGATGCCGACGGCCAGCCGCCCTTCTCCGATGGCGCGCTGGTAGAGCTGCGCACCGGCGCCAAGTCCCTGCTCGAACTCGAGCACGCCGCAGCCGTCTACTCCGGCACGGAGGCCGAGTTCGTCGTTGACCCCGCTCGGCGCGGTGCAGGAATCGGAACCCGACTGCTTGACCAGCTCCTGGAGCGCTGCGAGCCCTCCGTCAAGATCTGGGCACACGGCGACCACCCCGCGGCACGCGCCCTCGCGGCCAGCCATGACCTCGTCGCGATGCGGGAACTCCGCCAGTTGCGGATGCCGGTTCCCTTTGCGCCGGCAGTCGCCTCGGACTTCGACCGCTTCCGCCCCGGCGTCGACGAGGAGTCCTGGGTCGCGCTCAACGCGAAGGCCTTCGCCTTCCACCCCGAACAGGGTTCCGTGACGGTTGCCGCGCTCATCGAGCTTGAGGCAGAGCCGTGGTTCGAGGCCGACGACTTCATCGTGAGCCGCGACGGCGCGGGTCTCGCCGGATACTGCTGGCTGAAGATCGAAGACGGGATCGGCGAGTTCTACGTGGTGGGCGTCGATCCCGACCGGCAGGGCGAGGGGCTCGGCCGTCGTCTCATGGCCGCCGGCTTCGCGCGACTGGCCGACCGCGGCATCCGCACCGCCGCACTCTACGTGGAGTCCGATAACGTGCCGGCGATAGCGCTGTACCGCTCCCTGGGATTCACCGCGCATTCGGTCGACATCCAGTACGCCCGCGCCTGAGCCGTTTACCTGTAGTTAATTCACCTCGCGATGACGGCAACAGGCGAAGTGCAATGATTTAGGTATGAGCAACGAGACGTATCTTGGCGACGCCGGGTTGGCCACCGACAGTCTCGATGATGACGACTACGAGTCGACCTGGGTGGACGACGGCACTCTGCCCCCGGAGCGCTATCTCGACCGAGAGCTGAGCTGGCTGGCGTTCAACACGCGGGTGCTCGAGCTCGCGGAGGACCCGGAGTTGCCGCTCCTCGAGCGGGCGAACTTCCTCGCGATCTTCGCGAGCAACCTCGACGAGTTCTTCATGGTGCGAATCGCGGGGCTCAAGCGCCGCATCCTCACCGGGCTCGCCGTGCCGACCAACATCGGGGCCGCACCGACCGAGGTGCTCGCCGTGATCCAGGATCGCGCGCACGAGTTGCAGGCCCGCCACGCGCTCGCCTTCCGCGAACTGGTGAAACCAGACCTCGACGACGCCGGCATCCACATCGAGACCTGGGCCGACCTCGGCCAGGCCGATCGCGACTCCCTCGACGAGATCTTCGCCGCCCGCATCTTCCCGGTGCTGATGCCGCTGGCCGTCGACCCGGCGCATCCGTTCCCCTACATCTCCGGGCTGTCGCTCAACCTGTCGATCCGGGTGCGCAATCCCAAGATCGGCAAAGACGAGTTCGCCCGGCTCAAGGTGCCGCCGATGCTGCCTCGCTTCGTGCAGCTTCCGGACGACGGGAGCGGCCTGCTGCGCTTCATCCCGCTCGAAGACCTCATCTCCAACCATCTCGGAGACCTCTTCCCCGGCATGGAGGTGCTCGATCACCACGAGTTCCGCGTCACGCGCAACGAGGATGTGGTACTCGAGGAAGACGAGTCGGAGAACCTGATCCAGACCCTCGAGCGCGAGCTGCTTCGCCGCCGCTTCGGTCCGCCCATTCGTCTCGAGATCACCGACGACATGGATGACCTCACGCTGAGCCTCCTCGTGCGCGAACTCGACATCACCGACTCCGAGGTCTACCGGCTACCGGCCCCCCTCGACCTCGGTGGACTGTTCGAGCTGAACAAGATCGATCGCCCGACCCTCAAGTACCGCAAGCATGTGCCGACGACCGCCTCCCAGCTGATGCCGCTCGAACCCAATGCGACGCCGGACATCTTCGGATCGATCGCCCGCCAGGACGTGCTGCTCCACCACCCCTACGAGTCTTTCGCGACGAGCGTGCAGGCCTTCCTCGAACAGGCCGCGACGGATCCCGACGTGCTCGCCATCAAGCAGACCCTGTACCGCACCTCCGGTGACAGTCCGATCGTCGAGGCGCTGATCCAGGCCGCCGAATCCGGCAAGCAGGTGCTCGCGCTCGTGGAGATCAAGGCCCGGTTCGACGAGTCGGCCAACATCTCCTGGGCGCGCAAGCTGGAGAAGGCCGGGGTTCACGTGGTCTACGGGCTCGTTGGGCTCAAGACACACTGCAAGCTGGCGCTCGTGATCCGCCAGGAGAACGGCGTGCTCAAGCACTACAGCCACATCGGCACCGGCAACTACAACCCCAAGACCAGCCGCATCTATGAGGACTACGGGCTGCTCACCGCGAGCGCCACCGTCGGCAAAGACCTCACGCGACTGTTCAACGAGCTCTCCGGGTATGCGATCGAGAAGAAATTCAAGCGCTTGCTCGTCGCGCCCCTCCATCTGCGCAAGGGACTGATCAAGCGCATCCGTATCGAAGCCGACAATGCCCGCAACGGCATGCCGTCGGGTATCCGCATCAAGCTCAACTCGATCGTCGACGAGGCCATCATCGATGCGCTGTACCGGGCGAGCGAAGCCGGTGTCCCCATCGAGTTGCTCGTGCGCGGCATCTGCGGCGTCAAGCCCGGCGTCGACGGCCTGAGCGGCAATATCGAGGTGCGGTCGATCCTCGGCCGCTACCTGGAGCATTCCCGCATCTTCTCCTTCATCAACGGCGGCGATCCGCAGGTCTACATCGGCAGTGCGGACATGATGCACCGCAACCTCGACCGACGGGTCGAAGCGCTCGTGCGTCTCACCTCCCCTGACCACCTCCGGCAGATCGAGGATCTCTTCGACCTCTCCATGTCCGATGACACCGCCCACTGGAAGCTCGCCGCCGACGGGAGCTGGACGCGGCACTACCGGGCGGAAGACGGGTCACTGCTCGAGGACATGCAGAATGTGCTCATGCGACAGGTGTCCCAGAGAAAGCGCACCGGAGTAGTGCGTTGACCCTCACCGGCCCCGCTGTCGTACAGGCCGCGGGAGCAGTGTGCTGGCGGGAGACCCCCTCGGGCATCGAACTGCTGGTGATCCACCGCGGTGACCGCGCGGACGTCTCCATTCCCAAGGGCAAGGTGGATCCGGGCGAGACTCCCCCGCAGACCGCCGTGCGCGAGATCGCCGAGGAGACCGGGCTCGCGATCGCGCTGGGCGCGCCCCTCGGCTCGACCGAGTACACCATGCCGGGAGGTCGCGAGAAGATCGTGCACTACTGGTCCGCGGAGGTCTCGGATGAGGCGATCGCCGGGTCGACCTTCGTGCCGAACAAGGAGGTGGCGGCCGTCGAGTGGCTGTCGGTCAAAGCCGCGCGGGCAGCCCTCAGCTACGACCTCGACCGGGATGTGCTCGACCGGTTCTCTGCGCGGGCGAAGGCCCGCACCATCCGCACCTTCCCGATCATCGTTCTGCGCCACGGTCGCGCGGTTCCGCCCGCAAGCTGGGACGGACCGGATGCGACGCGCCCGCTGCTGCATCGCGGGCTCGAGCAGTCCCGCAATGTCGCGCCGGCCATCGCGGCCTGGGCACCGGAGAAACTCATCAGCAGCACTGCCGCGCGCTGTCTCGCCACGATCGAACCGGTCGCCGCTCTCACCGGACTGCCCGTCAAGCAGTCGACCGGCATCAGCCAGGATGCCTGGGAAGACGGTGCCGCCCGGGTGCACAAGGCCGTTCGCAAGCGGCTCGCCGCCGGGGTGTCTGTGGTGCTGTGCAGCCACGGGCCTGTGATCCCCGAGATCATCGCGGAGACCGCCGCTCTCACCAACACCCCGCTCGACGCTCCCCTGCGCCGTGCCGGCATGCTGTCGACCTCGGAATTCACGGTGATGCACGTGTCGGCGGAGCATCCGGATGCACCGCTCGTCGCCGTCGAGACCCACGGCCCGGCGTTCCTCTAGATCGCTTCCCTGAGACAGGGAGTGTTGGGGTGCCGTTAACCTGCCATTTACCTTCCGGGCAAGGTCTGGTTAACGGTCGCTTGTACTCTCGCTGAGGGGTCGGCACCGGCCCACGTCCTGTTTTCAACCTCCCGAAGGGAAACCTGTGAACATCAAGCGTTTTGGCAGCATCGCTGCCATTGCTGTCGCAGCCACCGTTGTCCTGTCCTCGTGCGCAGCAAACGAGGCAGCACCGTCCACGTCCGGGTCCGCAGCCCCGGTCAGCAAGCTCTCCGGCACCCTGAACGGTATCGGCTCCTCCGCTCAAGCCGACGCGGAAGCCGCCTGGGTTGCGGGCTTCCAGACCGCCAACCCGAAGGTCACCGTCAACTACGACTCGCAGGGATCTGGCGCCGGCCGCAAGGCATTCATCGGCGGGTCGGCCGACTTCGCCGGGTCGGATGCCGCACTGAACGACACTGAACTCGCCAGCACCTTCGCCGGTTGCGCCGCCGACAGCAAGGCGATCGACCTGCCCGTCTACATCTCCCCGATCGGCGTGGTCTACAACGTCGCCGGCGTCAAGGACCTGAAGCTCGATGCGGCGTCAATCGCCGGAATCTTCAAGGGTGCCATCACCAAGTGGAACGACCCGGCCATCGCCTCGCAGAACTCGGGAGCGACCCTTCCGGATGCTGCCATCGCGGTCGTCCACCGTTCGGATGACTCGGGAACGACGCAGAACTTCACCGACTACCTGGCCACCGTCGCCAGCTCTGTCTGGGACAAGCCGTCGGGACAGACCTTCCCCTACTCGATCGGTGATGCAGCCAAGGGCAACCAGGGCGTCGTCTCCGCAGTCACCGCTGCAGCGAACAGCATCGGCTACGCCGACCAGTCCGCCGCAGGCGCACTGGACATCGCGCAGGTCAAGGTGGGCGGCTCGTACGAGAAGATCACGACCAAGGGTGCCGCTGCCGTCATCGCAGCATCCCCCCTGGTCGCCGGCCGCCCGGCCAACGACCTCGCCATCGCGATCGACCGCAAGAACTCGACCGCCGGCGCATGGCCGATCGCTCTGGTGAGCTACCTGATCGTGTGCCAGACGTACGCCGACCCGGCCAAGGCCGAGCTCGTCAAGGCCTACGCGACCTACGTCGCAAGCGCCGATGGCCAGAAAGTCGGTTCCGACCAGGCCAAGTCCGCACCCCTCGCGAGCGATCTTGCGGCCAAGGTCGCCAAATCAATCGCTACCATCAAGTAGTCCGCCTTCCGCGCACCGGCTTGAGCTGTGACTTCACAGCTCAAGCCGGTGTGTGCGGAAGACTTGCATTCTCTATATCTCGTGAGGTAGGCAGAACCCACAATGACTACCGCAACTCCAGGAGCGATCAGGGCAAAAGTCCGGCTCGGTGACCGCATATTCTCCAGCAGCACCGTCGTCGCCGGCTCGATTATCCTGGCGGTTCTCGCTGCAGTCGCCATCTTCTTGGTCGGCCAGAGCATCCCCGCATTCGTCGCGAAGCCGGGAACACTTCCCCGAGGCGCAGCCAACTTCTGGGTGTACGTGTGGCCGCTCGTATTCGGCACCATCTGGGCGGGAGCCATCGCCCTGGTCATCGCCGTTCCCGTGGCCATCGGGGTCGCCCTCTTCATTTCGCACTACGCGCCGCGTCGCATCGCGCAGGTGCTCGGCTACATCGTCGACCTTCTGGCCGCGGTCCCCTCAGTCGTCTTCGGGCTGTGGGGCATCGGTGTTCTCGCTCCGTTCGTTCAGCCCTTCTATGTGTGGCTCGGCAACAACGTGGGCTGGTTTCCCCTCTTCGACGGCAGGGTGTCCGGCACCGGGCGCACCATCCTCACGGTGGCGATCGTGCTCGCAGTGATGGTGCTGCCCATCATCACGGCAGTCTGTCGCGAGGTTTTCCTCCAGGCTCCCCGGCTTCACGAAGAGGCCGCACTCGCTCTCGGCGCGACCCGCTGGGAGATGATCCGGATAGCCGTGCTGCCCTTCGCCCGCGCCGGAATCATCTCTGCGACCATGCTCGGCCTCGGTCGCGCCCTCGGAGAGACTCTCGCGGTGGCCATGGTGCTCTCCCCGGCAACCGTCGTGTCCTTCTTTCTGCTCACCACCCAGAACCCGAATACGATCGCCGGGAATATCGCCCTTCAATTTCCGGAGGCGACCGGTGTCGGGGTCAACACCCTCATCGCCACCGGACTCGTCCTGTTCGTCATCACCTTCATCGTGAACGCCATCGCCCGCGTCGCGGTCAACCGTCGCAAAGCATTCTCGGGAGCGAACTGATGTCAACGATTGCTCTCGGTCCGGCAGCCAACTCTCTCACCGTCGGTAGGCTCCCCCGCGGGGCCGCCCTCATGGTGCTTGTGGCAAGTTGGGCCGTGTTCGGAGTCGTCTTCCTCTTCGTGCAGCTCGCCGGTGGCACCAAGAATTTCAACCTCGTCGGCGCGCTCTTCCTCGGAACCGTGCTGTTCGATGTGCTCATCTACGTCTTGTCCCGCATTGTCGAGGGCAGGCGACGGGCCACGGATCGACTCGTCACCTCGCTGGTGACCACCGCCTTCATCGTCGCGCTGCTGCCGCTCGTGTCCCTCGTCTACACGGTGGTACTCAACGGCCTGCCGAGAATGCTCGAGCCGTCGTTCTTCAGCAGCTCCATGCGCAACGTGCTCGGCCCGGGAGGCGGGGCGCTCCACGCGGTCATCGGATCGCTCGAGATCACGCTCACAGCCACCGTGATCTCGGTGCCGATCGGACTTCTCACCTCGGTCTATCTCGTCGAGTACGGTCGGGGTGCCCTCGCGCGCACGATCACCTTCATGATCGATGTGATGACCGGCATCCCGTCCATCGTCGCCGGACTCTTCGCCTACGCGCTGTTCGTGCTCGTCACGGGCAACCCGGGGTACCGTTCCGGTTTCGGAGGCGCGGTCGCGCTCTCGGTGATCATGATCCCCGTCGTGGTGCGCTCATCGGAGGAGATCCTCAAACTCGTTCCGAACGAGCTTCGTGAGGCGTCCTACGCGCTCGGTGTGCCCAAGTGGTTGACGGTGCTGAAGATCGTCATCCCGACAGCGATCGCGGGAATCACCACGGGCGTCATGCTCGCGGTGGCCCGGGTCATCGGTGAGACGGCGCCGCTGCTCCTCATCACGGGCTTCACCGCGGGAATGAACTACGACATCTTCAACAATCAGATGATGACGCTCCCGATGTTCACCTACACCCAGTATGCGAACCAGGGCCCGGAGGCGGCGAACTTCCTCGACCGCGCGTGGGCCTCTGCACTGACCCTTATCCTTCTCGTGATGATCCTCAACCTCATCGCCCGCGCCATCGCCAGAATCTTCTCGCCGAAGCTCGGCCGCTAACCCTCATCGATCTTTATAAAGGAAATCTGTGTCCAAGCGCATCGAAGTCAATGATCTCAACGTGTACTACGGCAAGTTCAAAGCCGTGGAAGATGTGACTCTGACGATCGAACCCCGCACGGTCACTGCCTTCATCGGCCCGAGTGGCTGCGGCAAGTCGACATTTCTCCGCACTCTCAACCGCATGCACGAGGTCATCCCGGGGGCGCGAGTGGAGGGCGAGGTGCTGGTCGACGGAAACAATCTCTACGGGCCGGGAGTCGACCCCGTGCTGGTGCGTCGCCAGGTAGGCATGGTCTTCCAACGACCGAACCCGTTCCCCACCATGTCCATCCGCGACAATGTGCTCGCCGGCGTCAAACTCAACAACCGCAGCATCTCCAAGAGCGACGCCGATTCGCTGGTCGAGAAGTCCCTGCAGAGTGCGAACCTGTGGAATGAGGTCAAGGATCGCCTCGCTCTTCCGGGTTCGGGACTCTCCGGAGGCCAACAGCAGCGTCTGTGCATCGCTCGCGCGATCGCGGTGCAACCCGATGTGGTGCTCATGGACGAGCCCTGCTCGGCGCTCGACCCCATCTCGACCCTCGCCATCGAAGACCTGATCGAGGAACTGAAGCTCGACTACACCATCGTGATCGTGACGCACAACATGCAGCAGGCCTCACGGGTGTCGGACCGCACCGCGTTCTTCAACATCGCCGGCACCGGCAAGCCGGGCAGGCTCATCGAGTACAACGACACCAACACCATCTTCTCGAAGCCGAGCGTGCAGGCGACCGAAGACTACGTGTCCGGCAAGTTCGGATAGCCGGTCTCTAAACGATCGCTGAGCGACCTGCGCTCGCAAATCGATCTACGCAGCAGATCGATCGACGCAGCCACCGGTGCGCGTATGGGGGCCCGGAGGCGTCAGGCGCTGGGGACCGCCACGATCGGCGCGGTGGTCGGCGTCTTGGAGCCGCCACTCGGTTCGACCGTGATGCCGAGGGTATCGCCTTCGGTCATCGCTCCCGCGAGCACGCTCACGGTCCTGCCGGATGACGCGGCGTCGAAGATCCCCGCCGGTGTCGCGTTCGAGGCCTTGTCGATGTACCAGAGTTCGTAGGTCTTGCCGCCATCGAGTTTCGGGAGCTTGTCGATCACCACTGCGGACTTCTTGAGGCCCACGGACCAGACGAAGGTGGCCTTGCCGCCACCGGAGACATCCGCCTTGGCCTGCTGGTAGTCACTCGCCGACACGATGGCCGAGATGGCCGCCGCCTGCTGCTGGGACTCGTTGCCCGCAGACAGCCCGAGGATGTTGCCTCCGACGAAGAGCGCGACCGCAGCGGCCGCAGCCACCAGGATCGACGCCGGCCGGGTGAACCAGCGAGCGGTGGCCTTCGTCGACGCCCCCGACGGCGTGCCGAGGCTCGCCGTGCGGATGGCTTCCGCGGAGGCATCCTGCTGCGGGGTGGTCGCCGCGGGTACCGCGGTGAGAGTCGGACGCACCGCCGGAAGCGGGGCGAGCTGGGGGGTCACGGCGATCTGGGCCATGAGGCGGGCCTTGAGGTCTGCCGGGGGCGCGACCGGGTCGGCCGAGAGTCCGATCAGCACCGCTGTGTCCGACAATGAAGCCACCTCCGCCCGTGCCTCTTCGGATGTCAGCAGGTATGCCTCGAACCGAGTCTTTTCATCGCCCTCAAGTGCGTTCAACGCGTAAGCGCCGCTGAGGAGGTGTAGTTCTTCGCGGTCAGTCACGATGCCACCCCCAATTCGTCACGCAGGCGGATCATGCCGTCGCGCAGTCGCGTCTTCACCGTGCCGATTGGCACGCTGAGCATTGCCGCCACTTCACTGTGGCTGTAGCCGCCGTAATACGCAAGGGTGACAGCCTGGCGCTGCAGTTCGGTCAATTGCGACATGGCTTCCTTCACCCTCTCGTGTTCAATGGTCGTTTCTACCGTGTCCGCCACATTGTCGTAGTCGGAAACGTAATCCCTGATGCCGATCTTCACGTCACGATCGCGACCGGACTGAGATGACCTGATGCGGTCGACCGCGCGTCGGTGAGCCATGGTGAGGATCCAGGTGGATGCCCCGCCCTTGCTCGGTTCGTACCGGGACGCGTTCTGCCAGATCTCCAGGAACACTTCCTGGGTCACTTCTTCCGATTGCGCGTGATCCACGAGAAGCCTGCGGATCAGCCCGAACACTCTCGGGGAGATCTCGTCGTACAGTGCTCCGAAAGCCGCCTGATCGCCGCCCACGATTTGCGCGAGCAGAGTCTCTTTGGTCGCAGGTTTGTCCATGGACTCGTAGTCCTGGCTGCGGTCGGTTTCACGGGGCACGAGCTTAAGCATCGCAAACAATCCGTGTGATCGTGCGCGGCACCGAAAATACACTCACGTTGAGCGTGGATTTCGGCACCTCGATGTTGAGTTGTGCGTCACCAGCGCAGCCGGAGCGGCTTCGATTCGCTTCCGAGGCCGTTCCGTCTGTGCGGGTCACAATGGGAGTTCGCAACCGATGGCGAATCGGATTGGTCTGTGGCGGATTGTGTGGCGGATTCTGCGGCGAATCCGATGGATTCGCGGCATCCCCCCGAGAACGGAGGGGTGCCAGGCCGCAGAAACGCCTCTCGGCGCTAGGCCGCTCGAAGCGGCGAATATTGGAGCCCGGGGTTACTGCGGCCCGGCGGTGGCCCTTTCGAGCCGTTGACGAGTGTACCCGCCGACACTGGATGCTCGCACTCCGGTGGGCGGCACAATCGCGTCGGCGCCATCCATCGTCGAGTTGCGCTCTTCTGCGGGTCAGCCGGCGCGCGAACCCACAAAAGGATGCAACTCGCGAACCTCCGTGGCCGGGGAGGCGTCAGTCGAGCGAGCCGGCGCGCCAGAGCTTGGCGCAGGAGACGAACTCCGTGGCCGTCTGCGAGAGGCGGAGGGCACGGGTGGTGAGTTCGGATGCTCGCTCCGGCGAGGTGAGATCGGAGTCATCCGCAACGCTGGTGGCACCGAGCGCGGTGATGCGGCAGAAGGCCGCCGCGCGGTCGAGGGCCACGCCGAAGTCGCCCTGGAAGAGACCACGCAGAATCTGGTCGGCGAGCGCGATGATCTCCGCGGGGCCGGTCGGGGCGGTCGCGCCGGCCACGACGGGATCGATGGTGGTCGCGATCTCGGTGCCCCGCTGGAACAAGTAGGCGATGCCCTCGGCATCCTGCCGCACGAGAGCACGCATGAGGTAGATGCGCCAAAGCGCCCCGGGCAGGCTGCGCGGGCTCGCGCGCGCCCAGAGTTCCGCGACTGCGTCGATGCCATGCTCGTCGGTGAAGGCCACGAGCCGGTCGACGACCCCCTGGTCCGAGCTCTGCCGCACGCGACTCAGCAGCGCGCCGGCGGTCTCGTGGGCGACGCGACTGATCTGGGCTGGGTCTTCCCCGCCAACGAAACTCTCGAACTTGGCGCCCGAGAACTGGGTCGGTTTGTGGAACTCGTCGGTCATCCGATAAAGCCTAAGCGAGCGGATGCCGCGCTGCCCTCTCGTTCGCCGGTCGCGCAATCCACGCTAGATTTAACGGCAGGGGCCTCTAGCTCAGTTGGTAGAGCATCGGACTTTTAATCCGTGGGTCGTCGGTTCGAGCCCGACGGGGCCCACCCCTGGCTGCTGTGTTTCGGCGGAGATGTCACGAGGGAGACCAGTCAGCATGCCACCCACCGATCGAACAGCGATTCGTCGCCGGGAGCGGCACGGCGCTGGAGGCCCGGCGGCCGGCTCCGTCGCACGGGATGGGCGGCAGCGATGATCCTCAGCTTCGGTCTCGTCCTGGTCGCCGCCATCCTCATCTCCGGCCTCGCCCACCGCACCGTGTTGTCGACCGCAGTGGTGTTCCTCTTCGCCGGGTTCCTGCTCGGCGACGGCATGGCCAACGTCATCACGCTCAAGGCCGGCGACCCGCAGGTCACCCAGATCGCCCAGATCGCGCTGTTCGTGGTGCTGTTCACCGACGGCCAGCATCTGGCGGTGCGCGACCTCGCCCGGGCGTGGCGCCTGCCCGGGCGAGCGCTCCTTCTCGGGATGCCGCTCACATTCCTCATCACCACCGTGCTCGGAGTCACGCTTCTCCGTTTGCCGCTTCTCGAAGCGCTGCTGATCTCGGCCGTGCTCGCCCCCACCGACCCTGTCTTCGCCTCGGCGATAGTGGGACGCACAGAGATCCCGGCACGAATCCGCGGACTTCTCAACGTCGAATCCGGACTCAATGACGGGCTGGCACTGCCCGTCGTGCTCGTACTGGTGGCTGCGGTCGGAGGACCCACCGTCGAACCGTTCGTGCTCGCACTGGAGCTCGTGGGCGGAATCGCCCTCGGGGTCGTCGTGCCCCTTCTCGTTTCCCTTCTGCTGCGCATCCGATTCCTCACCACGACCCCGCTGTATGCGTCCCTCGCGCCCGTCGCAATCGCGATCATCATCTACGGCGTCGCGGAAGCCACCGGGGCGAATCTCTACCTGGCAGCCTTCTCCGCTGGCATAACCATCGCCAGCGCAGCTCCGGCCCTGAGGGACGCCTTCAGGGAGTACGGCGAGTTCATCGCCGAAAACGTCAAGCTGGTCGCCATCTTCGTCTTCGGTGCTCTCATCACTCCGAGCGTGCTCGGGGACGTGTCACTGGCCGGCTATCTCTTCGCGCTGCTCACCCTGATCGTCGCCAGGCCCATCGCGGTCGAGCTGGCGCTGATCGGCAGCAAATTGCCCTGGCAGGAACGAGCGACAGCCGCCTGGTTCGGGCCCAAAGGATTCGCTTCAGTGCTCTACGGCCTGCTGGTGCTGGAGAGCGGGAACCCCGATTCCGAGCACCTCTTTCACCTCATCGTTGTCGCCATCTCACTCTCGATCGTCGCTCACTCGTCAACCGACGTTCCGATCGCCAGCTATTTCGGGCGGATCACCACGGCGCAACACAAGACCTCCGCAGAGGCCGGCTCCCCTTCGATCGCTCCTCCCGGGCCTCCGCAATCCGAATAGGCCCCCTTGCCTCCGCACGGCCGCTCCTCATCCGCTCCCGTTTCACCGGGCTGCGAGACTGGGGCCATGCATGACATGACTCGGTTCCGCGACGCCGCGGTCTCGTGGGCGGCCGCGGGTGCCGATGCGGATGCTGCAGCCGAGATCCTTCGCGGGCTCGCCGGGCGCGTTGCGACGGTCGTGCTCGTGGAAGGGCAGAGTGACGCGATGGCGGTCGACACCTTTGCGAACCGCCTGGGCCGGGACCTCGAACTCGAGCACATCAGCATCGTGCCGGTCGGAGGCGCCACCTCCGTTCGCCGGTTCCTCGAGCCCTTCGGCCCTGCCGGGCTCGATCTGCGGCTCTCCGGGCTCGTGGATGCCGCGGAGGAACGCTTCTTCCGCCAGGCGGTGCAGGGCTCCGACCGTCATCCGGAGCTCACCCGCGATGAGATGGAGCAACTCGGCTTCTTCGTCTGCGTACCCGACCTCGAGTTCGAGCTGATTCGCGCGATCGGCACCGATCGCACGATCGAGGTGATCTCGGAAGAGGGGGATGCGAGAGCCCTGCGCAGCTTCCGGAACCAGCCGGCGCAGCGCGCACGGGCCCTCGAGCACCAACTGCACCGCTTCATGGGGACCACCAGTGGCCGGAAGTCCCGGTACGCGATCGCGCTGGCGTCTGCCATCGACCTCTCGCGCATGCCCCGTCCGATCGGGGCACTTCTCTCGTTCGTGTGAACGCTCGGCCCCGCCGGGATGGGAGGCATCCCTCGGTCAGGCGAGTGTGCTCTCGGTGGTCGCGCCGATACCCAGTTCGTCTCGCAGCCGGATGAGGGCTTCACGCAACCGGGACTTGAGCGTGCCGACCGGGATCTGCAGGCGGGCGGCCAGCTCCGGGCCGGTCAGCCCCTCGAAGTAGGTCATCGAGATCGCATCGCGCTGGATGGCGGTGAGGCGGGCCATCGCCACCGACACTCGCGCAGACTCGACCGAGAGCTCCCCCGCCTCGGAGACGGGGTCGAAGTTCACTTCGCGGTCACGAACTCCGACACGCAGGTCTCGATCCCGGCTGGCCTGTGACGCGCGCACGCGATCGACGGCGCGGCCATGGGCCATCATCATGATCCAGCTCACCGCGGAACCCCGTGCAGCGTCGAACCGGGACGCCGACCGCCACACCTCGAAAAAGACATCCTGCGTCACCTCCTGGGACAGCCCGTCGTCCACCAGTGTGCGTCGGATCAGGCCGTGAACGCGGGGAGCCACAGCGTCATAGAGCTCGCGGAAGGCCCCGTGATCTCCGGCTGCGACCCGCACCAGCAGGCCGTTGGCATGGGCCCGGGATGCCGCGGCAGTCTCGTCGTGCTCTGATTCAGCCATGGGCTCCGTCTTTCGAAGTCGTTGGAGAGGAGCTGACGGTTTCTGGGGCAGCGATCTGTAACGTTACGGGCAGAACCGGATTGGTGCGCAGGGCTTGACCCGGCCGGCACGACTGTGCGAGTGCTCAGTTGTCGCGCCTCGGACTCGGCCGTCCGATTGCGCGATACGCTCGATCCAACTCGCGGCAGGGAGCCGCGCCCCATCAGATTGGCGACTATCAGTGAAGCAACTCTTCGGGCTCTTGCGGTTGGTGGCCGGGCTCGCGATCCTCGCCGCTATCGTCGGGCAGTTCGCCTACAGCGCTGAGCGCGCCACGATCAACCCGTTCAACTTCTTCGGATACTTCACCATTCAGAGCAACATCATCACGATGGTCGCCTTTCTCGCCTCGGCGTACTTCATCTTCAGCCGCAAGAAGCAGCCCAGCTGGGTGATCTCCCTGCGGGCCGTCGCGACGACGATCATCGTGATCGTGGGGATCGTCTACAACACCCTGCTCGCCGGTGCCTCGCTCGCCGGCTCGTTCGACCTGCGCTGGTCGAGCAACATCCTGCACATCATCATCCCGATCTACGCGCTGGTGGACTGGGTGTTCTTCGCCGACCGCAAGAAACTGCCGTACAACCGGCTCTGGATCGTGCTGATCTATCCGGTGGTCTGGCTGGTCGTCATCCTGATCCGCGGTGCCACAGACGGCTGGGTGCCCTATCCATTCCTCAACCCGGCGACCGGCTACGCGTCAGTTGCCGCGTATTGCGTCGCGATCTCGGTCTTCACAGTGCTCTTCGGGCTCGTGGTGTTCGCACTCAGCCGCGTGCGCATCCTCAAGCCTTAGGGCCATTCCCGGGGGCCGCGGCGAGAATCTGTCCGCGGTGCACCGCTAGCCGGTCGAGGTGCCGAAGAGCAGGCCGAGCAGGTAGGTGACGGCCGCCGCGCCATAGCCGATGCCGAGTTGGCGGAGGGCGCGACGCAGCGGCGGTCCGCCGGAGAGCAGGCCGACGACCGCGCCAGTGCCGAGCAGGGCCAGGCCGACGAGCACCGCCGCGACTAGGAGAGCCGCGATCCCCTCGAGCCCCAGGAGGTACGGCAACACCGGGATGACCGCGCCGGAGGCGAAGAAGCAGAAGCTCGAGATCGCGGCGCCGAAACCCGTACCGACGGCTTCGTGCCTGTCGACGGGAGCTTCCTGGTCGGCGAGGCTGTGATCCTGAAGCACCTCGGCTGCCCGGGTGGCAGCGTCACCCGGTGTCATACCGCGCGCCCGGTAGACGAGTGCGAGTTCGTTCGCGTCGACGTCGAGGTGTGGGAGGGCGCTGTTGCTTTCGGGATCGGGGGTGGATGCTTCGAGCAACTCCCGCTGGGACCGCACCGAGACGTACTCCCCCGCCCCCATCGACAGGGCGCCGGCGAGGAGTCCGGCGATGCCCGCGAGTAAGACCACATGGTTGGGCACGCCGCTCGCGCTGATGCCGATCACGAGAGCGAGGTTGGAGACCAGCCCGTCATTCGCGCCGAAGACGGCGGCGCGGAAGGTGCCGGAGAGCCGGTTGCGCCCGCGAGCGGCGAGACCGCGCACCACCTCGGCGTGGATCCGCTCATCGGCGGCCATCGCGGGGGTGGCATCCGTATCCGAGTCGTAGGGCGAACGGGCCTCGGCGCGCTGCGCGAGCGCGAGCACGAAGACCGACCCGAACCGACGCGCGAGAAAACCGAGTGAGCGGGTGCGGAAGTCTCCGCGTCGTGGCTTGCCGACCTGGTCACCCAGCAGGTCGAACCAGTGCTGTTCGTGGCGACCCTCCGCTTCGGCGAGCGCCAGCAGGATCGCCCGCTCTTCTCCGGAGCGACGGCCCGCGAGATCGCGGTACACCGAGGCTTCGGCCTTCTCGTCGGCGAGGTACTGGCGCCAGCGACGGAGGTCGGACGGGGTGGGGGCAGCGGGGGACGATGGCGGGCGCGTGTCGCTCACGGGGATCCTTTCGGTCTCGAAGAATCCGCGGGTCTCGCCGGAGTCTCCTGTGGGACCGAAGGTCTCGTTCGCCGAAACGACGGCATTCGTCACTTCGGTGGGGTACCGGGCCGGTCGTCGTGACCCGCCAGTATGTCGATACTCCCGACTACACCGTTCTAACCGACCCGGTGCGAGGGAACTACTCCCCTTCGTTCCCTCCAGAGTACCGGATGCCCCAGGAACCCGACCAGCTCTCGCCCGGATCGAGCCACTTGAGGCCCTGGCCGCTATTGAAGGCGTTCGGTGGTGCGGTCATCGGTTCCACCGCGATCGCCGTCGCAAGCCCTCCATTCCGGGGAAAAATGCGCGTCGTGAACACCTGCACGTAGCCGAAGTCGGACTCCTGCCACAGCTCCACGAATCGGCCGTCCGGTGCGGTGAGCCGGTGGCGGCTCACGCCGTCCACAGAGGTCACACCACCGAAGGCATCGTCCAGGTCGAGGCCGGCCACCAAGCGACCGGCGCGCAGGTCGTACGCCGTGCCGTCGACGCTCGTCTCCCGGATCGGGTTGAGCCGGTCATCCGTCTCGAAACGGGTGCCGGCTGCTACCGCGAGCGTGAGCTCGTAGGTCGGCACCTCGCCGATGCGCAGGAACGGATGGGTTCCCACCGCATAGGGCGCGCGGTCCCCGCCGACGTTCACGACACCGTGGGTCACGCGGATGCCGTCGTCGACGAGTTCGTAGCGCACCGTGGTGTCGAGGGTGAACGGGTACCCGCGGGTCGGGTGGACTGTCGCCGCCAGGGTCACGGCCTCCGCGGAGCGGTCCACCACCGCGTACGGGCGGTCACGAAGGAGCCCGTGAAGGGCATTGTGCAGTGGGGGCTCGGTGATGTCCAGCACCTGGGCCGCGCCCTCGTGGATCCACAGGCCGTCTCGCACCCGGTTCGGCCAGGGCACGAGCACGGTGCCGTCGCCGAAGGGCGGCACCACGTCTTCCCCGTAGGGCTCGGTGAGTTCTACGCCGCCGATGGAGAGCACGCGAAGCGATGCCGCGACCTCGGTGATCACCGCGATCGCCTCGCCGTGTGGAGTCGACTTCGAGAGGGCGAATTGGTCTCCGGTGGGGGCACGCATGCGGTCAGCCTAGCGAGCCAACAGGATGTGCAGTCCCGCCGCCTCGAGCATCGCCAGCGCGCTCGCATCGGCTTCGCTTCCGGTGATGAGGGTGTCGACCTCGCCGATCGGGGCCACGCGGCTCTGCTGGGTGACCCCCAGTTTGGCGCTGTCGGCCACCACGATGCAGCGGGCGGAGGCCTCGAGCATCCGCCTCTTGAGGTCGGCCTCCGGCAGGTTGACGTTGGTGATTCCGGATGCTGCATCCACGCCACTGCACCCGATGAATGCGAGGTCGGCGCGAATGCGGTCGAACACCACCCCGGCGAGCGGGTCGACGAGCGAGTGTTGCAGCGGTCGTACCGTGCCACCGGTCACGACGACCGTGAACCGTGGGATGACCGGCTCGAGCAGCAGCGCGATGTTGAGCGCGTTGGTGATCACGACCACACCCTGCAGATCGTCCCGATCGAGGAGGGCGGCGGCGATCGCCGTCGTCGTGGTCCCCACGTCGAGCACGATGGTCTGGTGCGACCGAACGAGCGAAGCGGCCGCGCGGCCGATCCGTGCCTTCTCCAGCGAGGACGCGAGCATGGACTGCTCGAAGGGGCGCTCGGGCCCCGGCGGCCGGCCGGCCGTGGGGCTCCCGGTCACCGCACCCCCGTGCACGCGCTGAAGGGCGTTGCCGTCGGCGAGCGCATCGAGATCCGCTCGGATCGTCACCTCGGAGATGCCGAAGAGCTGGCTCAGTTGTGCCACCTTGGCGAATCCGCGCTCGTCGACGATGGACAGGATCTGCTCGCGCCGCGCCGCCGCCGGCGGTCGGGAGCTCGAGTCTGTCATGCGCTCATCTTCGATTACTTGCGTTTTCTTGTCAAACGCCGGTAACGTTTTGGTGTTTTCGAAACTCCGTCCGTGCATCCTCCCCAGAGAGTCGCCATGTCATCGATCGTCTCACGCGAATTCCGGCTGGCCGATGGGCGGCAGCTCATCTACTTCGACGACGCCGATACCCTCCTCAGCCCGCACCGCGCCCCGGATGCCCGCCACCTCGATCCGCGACCGGACACCGCGTCCATGCGCCAGGATCCGCTCACGGGGGAATGGATCTCGATCGCGGCCGCCCGCCAGAACCGGGTCTTCCTGCCGCCGGCGGACCAGGATCCGCTCGCCCCGGCGAGCGCGAACAACCCCTCGGAGATCCCGGATGTCTACGACGTCGCCGTGTTCGAGAATCGGTCGCCCAGCTTCGGCCCCGGGATCGCGGCACCGTTCGAGGCCGGCGAACTCACCCGCATCGGTCTCGGTCGCAGCCTGCCCTCGATCGGTCGGTGCGAGGTCGTCTCCTTCGGGCCGGAACACGAGGGAGCCTTCGGCAGCGTGAGCCGATCGCGGGCGCGCACGGTGATCGAGGCCTGGGCAGAGCGCACAGCGGCGCTGTCTGCGCTGCCGGGCATCCAGCAGGTCTTCCCCTTCGAGAACCGCGGTGAGGCCATCGGCGTCACCCTGCGGCATCCGCACGGCCAGATCTACGCCTATCCCTACATCACTCCGCGCACGACCCGGTTGATCGAGTCGATCGCCAGCTTCGGTCCCGGCCTGTTCGCGTCCATCCTCGAGTTCGAGTCGGCCTCCGACCGGGTGGTGCTGCGCGGCGAACACTGGACGGCGTTCGTGCCGTTCGCCGCCCGCTGGCCCATCGAGGTGCACATGCTGCCGCATCGCCAGATTCCGGACTTCGCCGCCACCTCGTCGGAGGAACGCGACGAACTGGCGGGCCTCTACCTGCGATTGCTGCGCGGGATCGACGAGCTCTACGACACCCCGACGCCGTACATCGCTGCCTGGCACCAGGCGCCGGTCGCGACCGGGCGTGACGACATCCGTCTCATGCTGCAGGTCACCTCGCCGCGCCGCGCGGAGAGCAAGCTGAAGTACCTCGCCGGATCCGAGGCCGCCATGGGCGCCTGGATCGGCGACGTGACCCCCGAACAGACCGCCGCCTTCGTGCGCGACGCCCTCACCCGAGTAAAGGACCCCCAGTGACCTCGATCGATATCCGCGACGACCTGCAGGCGAAGTTCCTTGCGCTCTACGGCTATGAACCGGCGGGGGAATGGTCGGCCCCGGGGCGCGTGAACCTCATCGGGGAACACACCGACTACAACCTCGGCTTCGTCCTGCCTTTCGCCATCAACCGTCGCACCTTCGTCGCGCTCGGGCTGCGGGAGGACCGCGTCATCCGGGTCGCGAGTTCGTTCTCCGACGAGGTCGTCGAGATCCCCCTCGCCGAGCTCTCCCCCGGCGCCCTGCACGGCTGGAGTGCTTACCCGCTCGGCGTCGCCTGGGCGCTCAGCGGGCACGGCGCCGACCTCTCCGCCGTGCCCGGGGTCGACATCTTCATCGAATCGGATGTGCCGGTCGGCGCGGGACTCTCCTCCTCTGCCGCCATCGAGAGCGCCGTCGCCATCGCCCTGAACGACGTGTGGCGGCTCACCCTTTCGCGCCCGGTTCTCGCCCAGGTGGGCCAGCGCGCCGAGAACGAGGCTGTCGGAGCACCCACCGGGATCATGGACCAGACCGCGTCCCTGCTCGGCCAGAAAGACTGCGCCGTGTTCCTCGACTGCCGGAGCCTCGACTCGGAGATCGTGGACCTCGGCCTCGAGGCGGCCGGTCTCGTTGTGCTCATCATCGACACCGGCGTCAGCCATCAACACGCCACGGGCGGCTACGCCGAGCGGCGGGCATCCTGCGAACTCGGAGCACGGATGCTCGGGGCACAGTCCCTGCGCGATGTGACTGTTGCCGACCTCCCCCGCGCTCGCGAGATCCTCGACGACGTAACCTTCCGCCGCGTTCGCCATGTGGTGACCGAGAACCAGCGAGTGCTCGACACCGTCGAGGTGCTGCGCGACCTCGGACCCGCCGGCATCGGCGATCTTCTCGATGCCTCGCACCGGTCGATGCGCGACGACTTCGAGATCTCCGTTCGCGAGCTCGATCTGGCCGTCGAGACGGCACAGGCGAACGGGGCTATCGGCGCACGGATGACCGGCGGCGGGTTCGGCGGGGCGGCCATCGCCCTCATCCGCTCGGATGATCTTTCCCGCCTCCAGGTTGCGATCGACGGCGCATTCGCGGAACATGGTTTCGGTCAGCCTGATACCTTCGTCGTGACGGCCGCGCAGGGAGCATCGCGCGAGAACTGATTCCCCCCGAGCACGCAGGAGCCAGCAGTGAGAGCCAAGTCGATCCTCGGTGCGAGCACCGGTGCCCTGCTCGTGGTGCTGCTCGCCGGCTGCGCGGGCTCGTCGACGAACGCCGGTCCGACCACACGGCCATCGGCGTCCCCGAGTCCCTCGGCCAGCGCGAGCACTCCGGCAGCGCCGAAGGACGTGCTGTTCACCATTTCGGCGAATGTGCGGGATAAGACCGGCAACACCATCGCGATCGAACTCGTCGCCCACAATCCGCTGCCCTACAGCGACAGCGGCGCCAAGTCCCTTGTCAACGAATTCGTGAGCGCCTGCGGCACGGGGGTCGGCGCCACCCCGGTCACCGCCGACACGCTGGCTGCCAACGGCAGCATCCTGCTGCAGATGGACCTCGCCTCGAGCACCAACGGCAAGCAGTTCGTCTACCCGATCGACGTCACGCTCGGCAACGTCTACTTCGGCCAGTCGGTGGTCGGCAAGGGCATCGCCCCGACGGACACCGCGCATCCCTGCTCGAGCGGCTTCATCTGGACCACCTCCGGCAGTGGCCGCGCCATCGCCGACTTCGAGAGCGGCAACCCGGGCCCGGACCTCACCAGCTGGAAGTACGCACTGTACGGCTTCAGCGTGCCGGCGGATTCGCAGTCCACCATCGAGGCGTGCAAGGTGACCCTGACGGATGCCGCGAAATCGACGGTCGCCGACGTGGCCGGCTGGGACCCGAGCCAGGCCGCAACGGGCTACGCCTGCACCATCGGTTACGTCGGCGAGTAGCCGCAGGCGCGCTCACTGTCGAGCAGTGCGCGCACGGATTCCGGCTGAGGGATGCCCGCGGCGAGGTCCGGCGAGGCGATGGCCGTCTCGTACCCGGTGCGGAGCGGCAGGATGCCAGCCCAGGCCGCGCCCGCGACATCCGCGGGACCGTCCTCTGGCCAGCCGTCGGACACCTTGAGCGTCCACTCGTCGATGGTCAGGC
Organism: Frigoribacterium sp. UYMn621; assembly: GCF_040549525.1. NCBI lineage: Bacteria > Bacillati > Actinomycetota > Actinomycetes > Micrococcales > Microbacteriaceae > Frigoribacterium > Frigoribacterium sp. UYMn621. The sequence goes on from NZ_JBEPTM010000002.1 coordinate 133,638, forward strand.
GCAGCACTAGGGTCGCCGCGAGCTCCTTCGCCGAGTGCGGACGCAGTTCGGCCACCCGTCCCGGGATGAGCCCCTCGGTGACGAGGTCGAGGGCGGCAGCCTTGCCCGCCGCGGTGTCGGCCACCGGGGCGCAGCGGCCGAATATCACGGCGCTGCGATAGTTCATCGAAGACTCGAAGGCGGAACGCGCCACCACGAGAGCGTCGAGAGCGGTCACCGAGAGCGCGACAGGGATGCCCGTCGCCAGCAGTCGCAACCAGTGTGAGCCGGAGGATCCGTGCAGCAGGATGTGCGGACCATCCGCCACGATCGCGATCGGGAGCACGCGCGGCCGGCCGTCTTCCACGAAGGCGAAGTGCCCGACCCGCGCGTCTCGCACGAGGGCGCCGAGCGCCTCGAGATCTGGTGCGACGAACTTCTCGGGCATTCGACTCGGTCGACTGCGCGCGGTGTCGCTCACAGCCGTTCGGCCGCCGCGACGACGTTGTACATCAGCATGGCGCGCGTCATCGGGCCGACCCCGCCGGGCACCGGCGAGAGGAATGCGGCCACCTCGGCGACCGCCGGATCGATGTCGCCGATGAGCTTCGCCTTGCCGGTATCCGGGTTCATCACGCGCGTGATTCCCACATCGAGCACCGCGGCCCCCGGCTTCACCCAGTCGGCCTTCACGAGGCCGGGCACACCGACAGCCGCGATCACGATATCCGCTCGACGCACTTCGGCCGCGAGGTCGACGGTGCGGGAGTGAGTGAGCGTGACCGTCGCATCCACCCCCTTGTTCGTCAGCAGCAGGCCGAGCGGGCGGCCGACGGTGAGGCCGCGACCGATCACGACCACGTGCCTTCCTGCTATCGGCACGTCATAGCGCCTCAGCATCTCCACGAGACCGGCCGGGGTGCAGGGCAGCGGCGAATCCAGGTCGCCACCGACGCCGAGCACGAGCCGTCCCAGATTCGTGGGATGGAGCCCATCGGCATCCTTCGCCGGGTCCATCAACTCGAGCATGGCGTTCTCGTCGATGCCGGCGGGCAGCGGCAGCTGGATGATGTAGCCGGTGACCGCAGGATTCTCGTTGAGGCCGCGGATGGCCGCCCGCACCTCGTCCTCTGTCGCCTCGGCCGGAAGGTCCACCCGGATCGACTCGATGCCGAGCTCGAGGCTGTCGCGATGCTTTCCGGCCACGTACGACAGCGATCCGGGATCGCTTCCGACCAGCAGGGTGCCGAGACCCGGGTGGATGCCGCGGGCCTTGAGCGCCGCAATGCGGCCGACGAGCTCGTTCTTGACTGCCGTCGCGGTGGCGACGCCGTCCATGCGTACCGCGGTCATGACTTCTCCTTCACGTTGGTTGCGATGCCCCCGGTCTCGACACGGGCGCTCCTTCGTCGCGTCCTACTCGACCAGCACCTGCCGGTCGAGTAGGCCGCCCGCGGCCGTGTCGAGACCCGCCGCCGTAGATCTCGACGCGGGCACCAGCCGATCAGGCCCAGGTGCCGGGCGAGACGAGGCCCGGGTAGAGCGGGTAGCCGTCGGTGAGTTTCAGCACCCGGGCGCGCAGAGCCTCGACATCCGGGCTCGGCTTGAGTGCCGCGGCGATGATGTCGGCGACCTCGGTGAACTCCTCGTCGCCGAATCCGCGGGTCGCGAGCGCCGAGGTTCCGATGCGCACTCCACTCGGTGTCATCGGCGGACGCGGGTCGAACGGCACCGCGTTGCGGTTGACCGTGATTCCGACCGAGTGCAGGATGTCCTCGGCCTCCTGGCCGTGGATCGCCGCGTTGCGAAGGTCGACGAGCACGAGGTGCACATCGGTGCCGCCGGTGAGCACGTCGATACCGGCTGCCGTGGCGTCAGCGGCGACGAGCCGCTCTGCGAGGATCTGCGCCCCGCGGATGGTGCGCTCCTGGCGGTCCTTGAATTCGGGCTCAGCGGCGAGCTTGAATGCCGTCGCCTTGCCTGCGATCACGTGCATGAGGGGGCCGCCCTGCTGGCCGGGGAACACGTTGGAGTTGATCTTTTTCTGCAGGTCGAGATCGTTGTTGAGGATGAAGCCGGAGCGAGGCCCGCCGAGGGTCTTGTGCACCGTCGACGAGGTGACATGCGCGTGCTGCACGGGGTTCGGGTGGAGCCCGGCGGCGACGAGCCCGGCGAAGTGGGCCATGTCCACCCAGAGAGTGGCTCCCACTTCGTCGGCGATGGCGCGGAATGCCGCGAAGTCGAGCTGGCGCGGGTAGGCACTCCAGCCGGCGATGAGCACGTGGGGACGGGTCTCGAGCGCCTTCTCGCGCACGACATCCATGTCGATGAGGAAGGTCTCCGGGTCGACCCCGTAGGCGTGCGCCTCGTAGAGCTTGCCGGAGAAGTTGAGCTTCATGCCGTGGGTGAGGTGGCCGCCGTGGGCGAGCTCGAGGCCGAGGATGCGATCGCCCGGGCTCGCGATCGCCGCGAGCACCGCCGCGTTGGCGGATGCCCCGGAGTGCGGCTGCACGTTCGCGTAGGCGGCACCGAAGAGGCTCTTCGCGCGGGAGATGGCGAGGCTTTCCGCGACATCCACGAACTCGCAGCCGCCGTAGTAGCGGCGACCCGGATAGCCCTCGGCATACTTGTTCGTGAGGACCGAGCCCTGCGCCTCGAGCACCGCGCGGGGGACGAAGTTCTCGCTGGCGATCATCTCGAGGGTGCCGCGCTGGCGATCGAGCTCCTGCTCGAGAACGCGGGCGATCTCCGGATCGACGCCACTGAGCGGCGACGTGAAGCTGCGGGGTGAATTGACACTGGTGGACATCTGGATGACTCCTCTTGGCACGACCGGATTGATGAAAAGGTTATCCGGTTCGGCCCAGGCGAACGGCCGAAACGTGGAGGCACGTCACTCCCTGATGGATGCCCATCCGAACGCCAGTTGTGACGACTTCGATTGTACCCGGCAGTGGGACGGTGCGCACCTGGGAAGCTTCTCCAGAGGATGCCCCGTCGACGGGTTCCCTCGCCCCCGCCCTCGCCCTCGCCCCCGCCCTCGCCCCTCGAGTTGCACTCTTTTGCGGGTTACCGGCCGAGGACACCAGCACAAGAGTGCAACTCACGCCGGAGCCACCCGAGAGACCGGGGCCTCCGGAGGGACGTCAGTGGTCGAGCACGCGGCGCGGAGGGCGTTGCCGCAGCACCAGTTGCGAGACGATCACGAGGGCGATCGACAGCACGAGGATGCCGGCGTAGACGAAGGGCAGCGATCCAAGACCGAGGGTGCCGAGCAGCAGCGAGCCGAGGAGAGCGCCGCCGCCGATCCCCACGTTGAAGGCAGTGGTGTAGAACGCACTCGCCGTGTCCCGGATGCGCGCGGGGGCCGCGTGCAGCATCCGCGTCTGAAGCAGGGGCGGAACGACCCCGATCGCGAGGCCCCAGAGGAAGAACGCGGGGAGGGATGCGGCAAGCACCCTCGGTTCGAGACCGAGCACGAGCACCGAAGCCAGCAACACGACGAGGGCGATGACGAGTCCGAGGTTGGGCCGGCGCCCGAGCACGAAGGCGACGAGTACGAGCGAGAGCACCCCGGCGATTCCGTAGGCGAAGAGTGCGGGGCTCACCGCGGAAGCATCCAGGCCCACGGCACGCGTGAGATAGGGCGCGATGAAGGTGTAGAAGCAGTATTGGCCGATCATGATGATGGCGGCGATCACGCAGACGAAGACGACAGCCATGATCGAGTGGTCGCGCCGCGGAACCGTCGAGGCGCCGAATCTCCCGTCGAGCACGGTGATGCCGCCGGTCGCCGTTCCGACCACTGCGGCGCCCGCGAGATGGTCGACCCGGGGCAGGAACCGGTACACGAATCCGGCACCGACGATGAGGAGGGCGCCGAGCACGAAGAAGCTCGCCCGCCAGCCGATGGCCTGGCCGAGGGCTGTGCCGATCGGCACCCCCAGCACGAAGGCGAGCGAGCCGCCGCCGAGGGTGATGGAGACGGCGCGTCCGACCTGATGCTTCGGCACCAGGTAGGCGGAATAGGCCCCCACAACCGACCAGAACACACCGTGGGCCAGCCCGCCGAGCACCCGGGAGGCGACGAGCACGGCGTAGTTGGGGGCGAGGGCCGTCGCCACGGTGCTCACCGCGAGCACCAGCAACACCGACACCACGAGCGCGTGGCGAGGAACCCGGCGGAGGAGGCCGGTGAGTGGCGCGCTCGACAACACGACGGTGAAGGCGAACACCGACACCGTGGCACCGATGAGGGATTCGCTGACGCGCAGATCCGCGCTCATCTCCGGCAGGAGTCCGGTGGGCAGCATCTCGGTGGTGACGCTGAGGAAGATCGCGACCGCGACGGTCACGAGGGCGAAGTAGGGAAAGGGGGCTGTCGTTCGTGGCGCGGTCATGAGACCGGTAGTCCGTTCGAGGAAGAGGTGGAACGTCTCGCCGTCCGCGGGAGGCCGCGGCTCATGCGGCATCCCCTCCAGAGTACGGCCATCTCTTCGCCGTGGGGCGCAATGGAGGCAATAACCTAAGCAGATGACCTCTGCGCTGTCGACCCACTGGGTGCTGACCCTCGTCTGCTCCGACCGGCCGGGCATCGTGCACGCGATCAGCGGCGCCATCGTCACCGCCGGTGGCAACATCACCGAGTCGCAGCAGTTCTCTAGCGCCGACACCGGCACCTTCTTCATGAGGCTGCAGGTGGAATCCGCGGTGACCCGTGAGGCATTCGAGGCGGCGATCGTGCCGGTCACCGCCCACTACGACGCGACCTGGAGCCTGGATGTCGTCGGCCGGCCCCTGCGCACGCTAGTGCTCGTCTCCAAGGCCGCCCACTGCCTCAACGATCTGCTCTTCCGCGAGCGCGCCGGTCAGCTTCCGGTTGAACTGCCCCTCGTTCTCAGCAATCACCCGGATCTCGGCGGCCTCGCCGAGTTCTACGGTGTTCCGTTCGAGTCGCACCCCGTGGCATCCGATGGCCAAAAGCTCGCGTTCGAGGATCGTGTTCTCGATGCGGTGGAGCAGTTCGATATCGAGCTGGTGGTGCTCGCGCGCTACATGCAGATCCTGTCTCCGGCCCTCTGCGAGCGTCTGTCGGGGCGCATCATCAACATCCACCACTCCTTCCTTCCGGGCTTCAAGGGCGCGAATCCCTATCGCCAGGCCCATGCCCGGGGCGTGAAACTCATCGGGGCGACCGCGCACTTCGTGACCAGCGACCTCGACGAGGGTCCGATCATCGAGCAGAACGTGGTGCGCGTCGACCACTCCCGCACGCCAGCAGAGCTCGTGGCCATCGGCCAGGACGAGGAATCCCGCACACTCACCCAGGCGGTGAAGTGGTTCGCCGAGAATCGCGTGCTGCGGGATGGCGCCCGCACGATCATCTTCAAGTAGGCGCCCGCTCCTCACCGCCCCGCGATTGGCATAACTCCTGCACTTCGCCGAAGCGCGTCGGTTGCCGCCCGAGAACGGGGGGCCGGAGCCGCCCCGCCGCTCAGATTGCAGGAGTTGCGCACAACGGAGACCGGAGGGATGCCAGCCGGGGTGCCTAGGATCTGCACATGAGCTCACTCGAACGACACACCGACTACGGATCGACCGGCCTCACGGAGTCTGACGTGCTTCGGGACCCGATGGCACAGTTCGCGGACTGGCTCTCCGCCGCTGAGGACGCGGAGATCTTCGAGCCCAACGCCATGGTGGTGAGCACCGTGGATTCCGACGGCACGCCGAGCAGCCGCACCGTGCTGCTCAAGGGCCTCGACGGCGAGGCCTTCGAGTTCGTCACGAACTACCGGTCGCACAAGGGGCACGCGCTGTCCGCGCATCCGGCAGTTTCGCTGCTCTTCCCCTGGTACCAGCTCACCCGCCAGGTGATCGTGCGGGGCGTCGCCCACCGCACGGATGCCGCCACCTCCGACGCGTACTTCGCCGCCCGCCCGCACGGCTCCCGACTGGCCGCGCTCGCGAGCGAGCAGTCGGAGCCGGTCGCCTCACGCCGGGTTCTCGAAGATCGGATGCGCGAGCTCGAGTCACGCTACCCGGAGGGGTCGATCGTGCCACGCCCCGAGCACTGGGGCGGATTCCGCGTGATGCCGAGCACAATCGAGTTCTGGCAGGGACGCACCTCGCGCCTGCACGACCGGCTGGTCTTCACCGCCGTCGAGGGCGGGTGGACGCTGGAGCGACTGCAGCCCTAGCCCGCGCCATCGAGCAGCCGCTGCACCTCTGCCGCGGTCGGAGCGGTAGCGGGGCCGCGCCGGGTGACCGCGATGGCGGCACAGGCGTTCGCTCTGCGCGCCGCAGCCCGCGGTGTCTCCCCCGAGGCGAGTCCGGCGAGAAATGCCCCCGTATGGGCATCGCCCGCACCGCTGGTGTCGACGGCCTCGACGGCGAAGCCCGCAACGAATCGAGCCTCGTCCTGCACGACGAGACACCCCTGCGGCCCGAGCCGGATGACGACCGCGCGCCAGGTCTCGCGCAGGGCCGTCGCGGCGGCAACGGCATCCGCCGCACCGGTCAGCGACAGGGCCTCCCGCAGGTTGCAGCTGAGCCAATCGACGCGCCCGGCGACGGTGGCGAGCGCCTCCGCGGGGATCGCGGTCGCGAGCGGCCCCGGATCCAACAGAACCGTGTGCCCGGAGCCGATCCCCGCGATCCACGGGGCAAGCACGCGGGCGTTCGTGTCTTCGAGCAGGCCGTAGCCCGAGACGTGCACGAGGTCACCGGCACCGAGGCTGATGCTCGCCAGCTCGCGGGCGGTGAGCCTCGCCTCTGCTCCGAACACCGTGACGAAGGTGCGCTCGCCCTCGTCGTCGACCAGGGCGATATCGAAACCCGTGTCGGCGTCCGGCGAGGGATCGAGCAGCACCGAAATTCCCTCGCCGCTGAGGGCCGATCGCACCAGGTCTCCATGAGGTCCCACCCCGTGAGCGCCGCCGTAGACACCCTCGAGGCCCTGCCGAGCGGCCGCCACCAGCGTGTTGAAGGCTCCTCCCGGTGTGCTGCCGGTGTCACGGGCGAGCACATCGCCGCCTCGTTCGGGAAGCGCCGGGATGCGCAGGGTGACGTCCACGATCACGTTGCCGACGCTCACCAGCCGCATCGTCATCGCAGCGCCAACAGGCCATCGGCGACCGACTCGAGGTCGAGTGCGTTCACCACCCGCACCATCTCGCGCGCTTCAGCGGGGAAGGCCGCGGTGCCGGAGATCGCTCCCCCGATCGCTCCGGCCATCGCGGCGACGGTATCGCTGTCACCGCCGAGCGAGGCCGCGGCGCAGACGGCCCGCCAGGGCTCGTACGGGAAGGTGGCGAGGATCCCGAATGCGACCGGCACGGACTCCTGCGTGGCGAGACTCGTGCCGATGACCTCGTAGAGGCGGATGAGGCTGGCATCGGGATCGGCGGGATCGGCCAGGTCGATCGCGAGACGGATGCGCGCCGAGACATCCGCCGCAGCGACCCAGTACCCCCGGCTCGCACCCAGCCGGGCCGCCTCGATCGCCGCGCCGAAGGCTTCGTCCAGGTCGGCGCCGTCGACGCCGGCGCTGATCGCGGCGGCGACCGCGCTCGCTCCGGCTATGGCGACGCCCGTGTTGTGCGAGACGAGGCTGGTCGCCGCGACGAGGTCGACCAGCGTGTCAATAGGCTGCCATCTGCGGAGGATGCCCACCGGCGTGACCCGCATGGCGGCACCGTTCGTCGTTCCGAACCGCCCGGCGGTGGCGAGCGACTCCCCGTCGAGGACTGCGCGAACAGCGCGCGTCGTCGACGGTCCGAGAAGGTCGAGCGAACCACGCTCGCGCATCTCGTCTTCCCACCTCACCAGAGCGGCCGCGAAGATCCCCGGATCCACCGTGCCGCCTCCCGCGATGAGAAGCCCGGCGAGCAGGAGCGCCTGCTCGGTGTCATCGGTGATGTGGCCGGCGGGGAGACCACCGGCGAGCGGATGCCCGGGATCGGCGGCCCGAAAGCCGTCGATGATGCCGTAGCGGCCGGCGATCTCCGCGCGTGACATCTGCTGGGTCGGCATGCCGAGGGCATCGCCGATCGCCAGTCCGTACAGGGCTGCGATGGCGTGGTCGCGGGCGGTCACTCGTGGGCCGAGAACTGGAAGTGGAGGCTGAAGTGAGCGGGATCGAGCAGGCTCTCCACGTGCTCCACGAGCTCGCCGACCGCGTTGCGTGTCACGCACCGTGACCAGAGGAACGCCGCCCCGGGTGCGCGATCCAGCAGTACGGCCTCCGTCGAGTCGAGCATCCGCACCTCCACCCACTGCTCGCCGGTTGACGCGACGAGGTCGCACTCGAGCAGCATTCGGGTGAGCGATCCCGCGGCCTTGCCACCCGCGACCGCTTCGGCCACCCGCGATGTCGCCCGCACCCGCGACCGCTCGTAGGAGATCACCGGGCCGTTCACGATGGAACGCAGGCGATCGATCGCGATGAAACTGTCGCTCGGCTCCCCGAGCGACGACGCGAGCGCGGCATCCTGCACCGGCTGCGCGCTGACGACCCGCACCGTCGTTTCGAGCCCCTGCTCCTGCAGGGCCCGCGCCCAGCCGAGCCTCACGTTGAGCGGTCGGCCATCGTAGGTGACGAAGGACCCCTTGCCAGAGCGGGTGCTGATGAGCCCGGCCCGGCCGAGCTCCGTGAGGGCCGCGCGCACGGTATTGCGGCTCACCGAGAACCTCTCGGCGAGGGTGGTCTCCCCGGGCAGCTGCAGCCCGTAGGGCACCTCCCCCGTGCGGATCTCCCCGGTGAGAATGCGGGCGATCTCCTCATGTTTGAGACCGGAGACCCGCGCGCCGCCGACCATCAGGACATCACGGCGTCAGCGCTCGTGACCTCGATCAGCGGGCCGTAGAGCGCCATCGCGTCGAGAGCGCGCTGGTGGTCCGCCGCGCTCAGCCCGGCACACGCGTCCTGCGCGACAAGCACGCGCACCCCGGCATCCGCGGCAGCGAGAGCCGTCGAGAGCACGCAGCAGTCGGTCGAGACGCCGGCGAGCACCACCGCCGCATCCGGTCCGATGATCGTGGAGAGTTCATCGCCCCACTTGCCGAAGGTCGTGCGCGAGATCACCGGATGATCCGTGCCCGAGAACGCCGGCATCAGCTTGTAGAGCGGATCGCTGTGGTGCACGAGCGCGAACGGCCACAGCTCGTAGTAGGGCACCCAGGCACCGGTCGGATGCTCGGGCGCGATGAACCGCGTGAGCACGACCCGCTCACCGAAGTGTTCGACGAGGCGCTCGACGGTCGGTTCGATCGCCGCGTAGCCGGGGGTGAACCAGGCGCTGCTCGGATCCCCGAACACCACCTGCATGTCGATGATGACGAGCCAGGGGCCGTTCATCGCACGAGGGTCTCGACGGGTTCCTCGATCGGCAGTGCCTCCTGGCGGCGGATGGTCGCCCGGCTGAAGACCACGGTGCCGAGGAAGCCGACGAGCAACGACAGCAGAACCCCGAGGTTGGCGTAGGACCAGTCCTTCGCGAGACCGAGCGGGCCGAGGAAGTAGCCCTGCCAATTGAGCCACGGCACATCTGCGGTGGCCACGACGAGTCCCCAGCCGAGACCGGTGCCGACGACGATGAGCAGGATCGGCACCCAGCGCACGTCACCGTAGCGCCCGGTGGTCGAGTAGAGCTCCGCCTCCGCGTAGTCCTTGCGGCGCAGGATCACGTCGGCGACCATCACCCCGCACCACGCCGCGACCGGCACTCCGAGGGTGATGAGGAAGCCCTGGAATGGACCGATGAAGTTCGTCGCGAAGAAGACCACCACGATCGCGCCCACGATCATCACCACTCCGTCGATGCCGGCTGCGGCGAAGCGCGGGATGCGGATGCCCGCGCTGAGCAGGGCAAGACCGGAGGAGTAGATGTCGAGCACCGCTCCCCCGACGAGGCCGAGCACGGCGACGAGCGCGAATGGAATCAGGAACCAGACCGGGAGGATCGACGTGAGCGCGCCGATCGGGTCACCACTGATCGCGTCGCTCAGTTTGGAGGACGATCCGGCGAGCAGCAGTCCGAACACCACGAGCACGATCGGCGCGACGGCGGCTCCGAACGTGGTCCATCCGACGACGGCGGAGCTGCGGGTGGACCGCGGGAGATAGCGGGAGTAGTCCGCCGCAGCGTTGACCCAGCCGAGGCCGAAGCCGGTCATGACGAGCACGAGAGCGCCGACGACAGCCTGGGGCTGGCCGGCGGGGATGGCCGCGATCTTCGCGAAGTCGATGCTGGGCAGCGCGAGCACGATGTAGACGACGGTGAGCACGCCGGTGATCACGGTGATCCACACCTGCAGTCGCATGATGAAGTCGATGCCGACGATTCCGGCCACCACGATGAGAGCCGCGATCACGATCAGTGCGACGATCTTCGTCGCTATCCCGCCGTCGAAGCCGAGTTCGGTGAACACCGTGGAGGTCGCGAGCACGGCGAGGGCCGTCAGCGCCGTCTCCCAGCCCACCGTGAGCACCCAGGAGAGCACGGCGGGAACCCGGTTTCCCCGCACGCCAAAGGCCGCCCGGCTGAGCACCATCGTGGGGGCAGAGCCGCGCTTGCCGGCGAGCGCGACGATGCCGCAGAGCAGGAAGGAGACGACGATGCCGACGAGGCTGACGAAGGTCGCCTGCCAGAACGAGATGCCGAAGCCGAGGATGAAGGATCCGTAACTGATGCCGAAGACCGAGACATTCGCGCCGAACCAGGGCCAGAACAGGCTGGACGCCTTGCCCTTTCGTTCGGACTCCTGAATCGTGTTGATGCCATTGAGCTCGATGCCCCTGGCGTCGCGCAGCTCTCGTGGGGTGTCGGTGGTGCTCACAGAATTCCTCCGGTTCGTGGTGACATCGCTCAGACTGCACCTGTTCAGACCTGTTCAGTCCGTGAGCACACGCTAGTGGCCTCGGCTCCGGCCTGTCAATGCATCGCTACTCTGGGGGTGTGACAACGTCAGGGACAGTTGCGGTACGAATCGGGCCGAACGATGTGCTTCGCTTCGCCCTCGAGCTTTTCGCCCTGTTCTCCCTCGGATTCTGGGGATACATCGCCTGGCCGTTTCCGTGGCCCGGGGTGCTCTTCATGGTCGGTGCTCCCCTCTTCGCCGCCGTGGTCTGGGCCCTGTTCCGATCCCCGAAGGCGGTGTTCCCGCTCGACGTCGTCGGGCGAAGCCTGGTGGAGATCTTCGTGATGGGGGCCGCCGTCGCCGTCTGGTTCATGATCGGATACCCCGTGGTCGGCGTCGTCTTCGGGGTTCTCGCCGCGACCAGCGGCGTCATCGCGGGCCGCGCGGAGATCGCCGCGGAAGTGACAGCACAGGAAGCAGAACGACGATGACCACCCTCTTTCACAGTGCCCGCAAGCTGGATGCCCACGGCCAGGTCGACGACTTCTGGGCGCTCGTGCGCGGCGACACGATCGAATCCGTCGGCTCCGGACCGCAGCATCCGGAGGCAGACACCGAGGTGGACGTCGACGGTCGCTGGTTCGTGCCCGGTTTCATCGACATCCACGCCCACGGGGGAGGAGGGCACTCCTTCGACAACGGCGGGGAGGAGATCTCTGCGGCGCTCGAGGCTCACCGCGCCCACGGCACCACCCGCTCGGTGATCAGCCTCGTGGCCAATCCGGTGGCACAGTTGCGCGAGAGCCTCGGCGTGATCGCCGAGCTCGCGGCATCCGATCCACTCGTGCTGGGGTCTCACCTCGAGGGGCCGTTCCTCTCCTCCGATCGCCGGGGTGCCCACAACCCGCAGTTCCTGCTCGACCCCCTCCCGTGGGCGGTCGACGAACTGCTCGGTGCCGCTCGCGGAACCCTGCGCCAGATCACGATCGCGCCCGAGCGCGAGGGTGCTCTCGAGGCGATCGACGTGCTCGTGGAGAATCGCGTGACCGTGGCGGTGGGGCACACCGATGCCGGGTTCGACCTCACCCGCGAGGCCTTCGACCGCGGAGCGCGCCTGCTCACCCACGTCTTCAACGCCATGGCGCCGATCCACCACCGGGCGCCGGGACCGATCATCGCCGCCTTCGAAGACAAACGGGTGACCATCGAGCTCATTCTCGACGGCCTCCACGTGCATCCGGATGTCGCGGCTATGGTGTTCCATTCGGCACCCGGCCGGGTCGCGCTCGTGACCGACGCGATGGCCGCCGCGGCATCCGACGACGGGGACTACCGCCTCGGTTCCCTCAACGTGACGGTGAAAGACGGCCTCGCCGTGCTGTCGGGCACCTCGACCATCGCAGGCTCCACCCTCACCCAGGATGCGGCGCTGCGCTGCGCGATCCAGGCGACCGGGATCTCACCACGGGATGCGGTCGCCGCCCTCACCATCACGCCCGCCGCCGCGCTCGGCTACGGGCACCGCTTCGGGTATCTGGCTCCCGGCTTCGCCGCCGACGCGGTGCTGCTGGATCACGAGTGGCAGGTATCAGAGGTCTGGGCGGCCGGCGCGAAGCTGTAGGCGACATCCCCCATCCTCCCCGCACCGGTCGCCATTCCAGCGGGTCGAGGGGGTGGGGCTACAGGCCTTCCCACTCCGGCTTATTGGCCCAGGCGTAGCGGTAGTAGTCGACGTTGGCGAGGCCGGAAGCGGCGGCTTCATCGACGATCACCGTGACGTGCGGGTGCAGCTGGATCGCGGACCCGGGAGCACTCGCCGTCACCGGCCCCTCAACGGCGGCCGCGATCGACGCCGCCTTGCCTGCGCCGAAGGCCAGCAGCACCAGGTGCCGGGCCCGGCGGATGGTGCCGAGCCCCTGGGTGATGCAATTGACCGGCACCTCGTCGACCGAGGCGAAGAACCGGGCGTTGTCGCGGCGGGTCTGCTGTGTCAGGGTCTTGACACGGGTGAGCGACTCGAACGACGATCCCGGCTCATTGAAGCCGATGTGCCCATCGGTGCCGATGCCGAGCACCTGCAGGTCGACTCCCCCGGCCGCCCGGACGGCGAGCTCGTAATCCTCGCCCGCCGTCTCGATCGGTCCGAGGTGGCCGGGAACCGCCACGAGCGATTCGTCGAGCCCGAGCGGTTCGACCACCTCCCGGGTGATCACGGCGCGATAGCTCTCCGGATGACCGTCGGGCAGTCCGACATACTCGTCGAGCGCGAAACCGCGGACCCGGGAGAGATCGGCCCGCCTGCCCGCGAGGGCGCGCCAGACGCCGAGCGGGGTCGATCCGGTCGCGAGGCCGAGCACGGCATCCGCTCTTCTCGCCACGAGCGCGAGGATGGCATCCGCCGCCAGTTCGCCCGCCTCCGCGCTGTCTTTCACGATCACGATCTCAGCCATCGGTCGATGCCCTTCCCTGGTCCGGTTCCCTGTGCGCGTCTGGTTCTGGTCGAGGGAGTCCTGTCGGTCGCGGGCCGGCACCGTTCGATGCGGCCCCGACGAAGGCGGCCCCGACCGCCGACACGAGAGTGCCCGCAGGCACGAGCCGCACCCGCTCGGCGAGTCGCAGCGAGGCGATGAATGGCGAGTGCTCCGACCAGCCGTCGAGCGCAGTCCGGATTCCCGCCAACAGCGGGTCGCCCAGCGAGCTGATCCCGCCGCCGATCACCACGGTCTCCACATCGACGCTCAACACGAGGATCCGCACCGCGGAGGCCACGTTCGCCAGGAACCGTTGCTTCACCGCGACCGCGAGGGGCTCGCCCGCGAGCGCGGACTCGAACAGCGCGTGCACCGGGGAGGCGGCCTCGCTCGGCCACTGTCGCGAGACGGCGGATCCGGAGGCCACCATCTCGAGACAGCCGCGCTGTCCGCACTGGCAGACCGGGCCGTCGGGGTCGACCGGGATGTGCCCGATCTCGCCGGCGGTGCCGCGGGCACCGCGCCACAGCCGACCCTCGAGGACGAGGCCCGCGGCGAGCCCGGTGCCCAGGTTGAGATAGGCCATGGACGTCGCCTGCGGCAGCCCGAGCAGATGGAAGGCTCCGAGCGCCGCAGCATTCACATCGTTCTCCACCCGAACCGGCACTCCGAGCATGCGGGAGAGCTCGCCCCCGAGTTCGAGCTCGTCCAGCCCGAGATTGACCGCATGCGAGACGCGGCCGCTCGCGCTGTCGACCGCACCCGGCACGCCGACGCCCACCGATTCGATGCTGTCGACCGGCACCCGCAACGCGGCCGCGAGGGACGAGACCACTCCCGCTGTGGTCTGCAGCACCGAGGATGCCCCGAAACCGGTAGACACCCTCAATTGGTGAAGGATCCGACCCGTCTCGTCGATGGCCACCGCATCGGTCTTCGTGCCGCCGACATCCACTCCGAGCCTCATGCGCCGGCCTGCCTCTCCAGCCAGAGGAGCAGGGCGAGGCCCGCGTGACGAGACGCCCCGAAGGTGGCGACATCGGCGTAGCGCCGGTCGTCCGACGGCCAGCCCATCTCCACGACCACGGTGGACGGATGCTGCCGGCGCGCATCGTCGATCAGGCTCCGCACCCACGCCTGGCGATGGTTACCGCGACCGACGATCACCTGTTGCGTGCCCGGTGCCAGCTCGAGTGCCTCTCCCTCTCGCAGCACGGACACCTCTGCGCCGGCCGCCGCCAAGCCCCAGGGGGATGCGCCGACCGCGATGTTCGCCTCGGTCTCCGGGACCACGATGCTGCGGTCCGTTTGGATCCTAAGGCCGGCCTCGGCGAAGGCCGCGGTGTCGAAGACCGAGATGGTGCGTTCGATTGAGAAGCGGGGCTCCGACGTATATGCCGGCAGCGGAATGTCGTGGGAGTCCTCGATGAAGTCCCGAGCCAGTCGTCTTACCCGGGCGACGGCATCGGCGAGACGTTCGGGGTGCACCCTTCCCGTCACCACGGCAATCGCGAGCGCCCTCTCGATGTCGTCGAGCTGTTCGGCGGTGTTCTCCGTGCCGATGCAGAGGAGGTCACAGCCGGCGGCCACGGCCCTCACGGCTGCCTCGGGGATACCGATCTCGCCGCTGGCCCCTGCCATATCGAGGGCGTCGGTGACGATCACCCCCTCGAACCCGAGTTCTCCGCGCAAGAGGCCTCCGAGCACCGTGGAAGAGAATGTCGCGGGAGACTGCGCATCGAGCTGCGGAACCATGATGTGCGAGGTCATGATCGTGCGCACACCCGCGGCGATCGCGGCCACGAAGGGAACGAGCTCACGGTCACGGAGCTGCTCGAGCGATCGATCGATCACCGGCAGCGCCAGGTGGGAGTCGAGGGCGGTGTCGCCGTGTCCCGGAAAGTGTTTGGCACTGCCGCCGATTCCCGTCGACTGGAGTCCCGTCACCCAGGCGGCGCTGTGGCGGGCGACGAGCGCGGGATCAGTGCCGAAGCTGCGCACGCCGATCACCGGGTTGTCCGGGTTGGAGTTGATGTCGACATCCGGAGCGAAATCGAGGGTGCACCCGGCCCGACGCAACTCCCAGCCCACGGTCGTCGCTATCGCTGTCGTGTAGTCGACGTCGTCGGCGCGACCCAGGATGGCGTTGCCCGGATAGGGCGAGCCGAGCCGGTCGTGCAGGCGGGTCACGTCGCCGCCCTCCTCGTCCACGGCGATGACGGCGAGGGGATTGGCGGCACGGATGGCGGCGGTGAGTTCGGCGAGCTGCCCTGCGGAGACGATGTTCTGCCCGAACAGGCAGACCCCGGCGAGACCGGCGCGCAGCCGGACCGCGAGCCAGTCGGGGAGAGTCTCCCCGACAAAACCCGGAAGCAGCACGCCGGCTGGGGTGATCCCGGAGTCCTGGCCGACCACGTCGTGCTCCCTTCGAATCGCGAAACGGGGTTTGTTAGTAGAGCTTACTAACGTGATCGGTCGCGGCGAAAGCTCAGGACACGCCCAGTCGTGAGGAGATCACCATGACCGCGGCGCCCCGAAGGACGATGTCGTCCCCGAGGGTCGAGAGGCGCAGCGCGAGACCCCCGTGAAACCGGTCCATCGTGCGGCCGCGAATCGTCTCGAGAGCCGCCGCGATGAACGAGCCGCCGAGGAGAGAATCCGGGCCGCTCAGCACCACCTCGCCGAGGTTGAGGGCCCCGACGATCGGCGCGAGCGCGATTCCCAGCCGGGTGCCCGCCTCACGCAGGATGATGGTGCGGGACGCCGCCGGATCCGGATCGCGCTTGGCCTCGCCCAGCTTCGCCTCGAGCCGGGGTGCGGCGAGCCAGGTCTCGAGGCAACCATGCTTGCCGCAGCTGCAGAGCTCGCCGCCGTCGGTGCCGACGACGACGTGGCCGATCTCACCCGCCGCGAATCGGCTGCCGTGCAGCAGGGTGCCCCCGAGCAGGAGTCCGGCGCCGACCCCGCGGCCCACCCGCACGAGCATGAGGTCTCCCTGCGCGTCGCCGTAGCTGTGCTCGGCGAGAACCGCCGCGTTGGCATCGTTCGCCACGACGACCGGCACTCCGAATCGCTCGGAGAGCTCGGCTCGCAGCGGCAGCCCGGTCCAGTGGAGGTTGGGGGCGCTCACCACTGTCCCTGCGAGGTCGACGATACCGGGGGATCCGACGCCGATTCCGAGCAGGGGCGCCGTCACCGTCGCGAGCAGGCTCTCGATGAGGGAGAACAGCTGCTCGAGAGCCGCTTCGCCCACGGTTCCGGCGATCGCAAGCTCAACCCGGCGAAGGATCGTGCCTCCCAGATCGAGTACGGCTCCGCGGAAGACCTCTGAATCACTCAGGTCGATGCCCACGATCTGGAACGCTGAGCGGTCGATATCGAGCAGGATCGCCGGCTTGCCTGGCCGGGGTACGTCTCGCTGGCCGGTTTCGACCAGCAGTGCCTCCGCCATAAGCTCGGTGACCAGATCGGAGACGGTGACTCTCGTGAGCCCGGTGCTGCGCGCGACATCCGCCCGGCTCTGCTGGCCGGCCGTAAAAAGGGTTTGGAGCACGAGGGCCCGATTGTGCCCGCGAGCGTGTTCCGGCAGCACTTTGGCGTTCGGTCGCAGCGGGCGCCCCGCGGAGCCGGCGATGCGCTGCGAGAGGAAGGATGCCCTCGAGCGAGCCACCCCGGTCCCACCTGGCTGCGTCATGTTTGTTAGTAAAGCTTACGAAGGGGGGTGCCGCAACACACCCCCCTTCGATGCCCCGCTAGAAGATAACCAGATAGCGCTTCGTCGGGCTGGTCGACCCGGTAACCGTGTCCGCCGCCGCCGGCGCGAAGCTCGCTCGCACCGAGTAGATACCGCTGCCCCTCTTCGGCAGCGGATAGCTCACGACGCCCGAACTGCCCGCGGCGACCGGCAGGGTGGCGACCGGACGACCGTTCACGGTGATCACGACCTGTCCCGCGGGCAGTGCGGCGGCACCGGATGTCACCCTCACGGTCGCCGTCGTCTGCTGCCAGGAGAACAGCACGGTGCGACTCAGGGAGAGGCTCGTCGCCGTGGCGAACTTCACCGTGACCGCGGCAGAGGTGGCCGTGCCCGGGGGCAGCGCCCCCTTGGTCGCGGTGACGACCACGGTGAGCGCCTTGCCCTGGTCGGCCGTCGCCACGCGATAGTTGGCCCGGGTCGCACCGGGGATGTCCACCCCGTTCGCCTGCCATTGGTAAGCGAAGCGCAGGCCCGCGACATCCCACGTTCCGGGCGTCGCGGTGAGCCGCTGGCCGACCTCCGGCGTGCCGGTGATGGCTGGCGGCGCGGTGTTGAGGGGCGTACCCGGCTTGACGTCGGCCTGTGTCACCACACTGACGACGGTGTACGCACCGGTGTCTCCGTAGCTGACGAGCCCGAGATAGTCGGAGTAGGCCGCGAGGCCCGCCCAGGCTGCCGTGAACGTCGCCGGCACACCCTGCTTACCCGGCAGGACCGGGGGCGTGAGGGTGAGCGGGGCTCCCCCGTCGGCCACCGCGTAGGTGCGCAGGTCGAAGGTGGTCGGCGCGGGCGCCGCATACACGCTGACCTCCACGAGATAGCTCCCGGCATCCGGAGCGAGCAGGTTCACGCGCTCGTCGGCAGAGCCGGTCGCCGACTGGAAGGCCGCGATCGGAGTGCCCGCGGCATCCAGCTGGTAGACGACGAGGTCGAGGTCCGCGGCGTTGTCGGTGGTGTCGAGATCGAACCGGGCGTACTTCGATCCGGCGGGTACGGCGACCGTGTAGTCGAAGGTGTCAGCCTCGGCACTCGACCCCGAGTGACCCGGCGTGCCGCCCGCGGTGGGATCGGGCTGCAAGGTCCCGGCGGTGAGACCGGTGGTCGTCAGCGGGATGTCTCCGTCACCACCCGGAGTGACGGTCACGTCGACCGATCCATAGGTGCCGGTGCCGTTGGCGGAGGCCGGTGCCACGATCGTCACGGGCTGCACCGCGATCGGACTGCGGACCGACGTCGAGCCGCTGGTCCAGGTGAGGGAACCCGTGGCGAAGGCATCGAGCGGCGCAGTCGTGCGGGTGAAGGTGACCGTGTAGCTCTTGACCTCGCCCGCCGCACCGAAGGTGAGGGTCGACGGGGTGACCACCGCGTCGATCCCCGGCACGCTCACCGCAGCGGTGAAGGTGCCCGCCTGAGTCGAGGTGACCGTGCGAGTGACGGTCTGTGAGCCGGTGAGGGATCCGATACCGATGGAGGCCAGGTTGAGATCACTCGGATCGATCGGGGCGACTCCCACGTCGTAGCCGGCGCCCTGGATGTAGCCGTACCAGTCGTCGAGACCGTTGAGGTAGAGGAGTCCCGGCGCGAAGAACCTGGTCGGGTCGGCGTGGCCGGCTCCCTGGGTGAACGGGTCGGTCACCGCCTTTCCGGCACCATCCTTGGTGTCGTAGGCCGTGGTCATCAACGCGGACTTGATCTCCGACGGCGTCGCGGTGGGATGCACACCGAGGTAGAGCAGACCGAGGCCGGAGATGTGCGGCGCGGCCATCGAGGTTCCGGAGAGGAACTGGAAGGTCGGGTCGGCGCCGGCGGCATTCGCCCCGTCGGCGATGATCGCCACCCCGGGGGCGGAGATGTCCGGCTTGATGATGTCGCTGCCGTCGGCGAGCACCGGGCCACGGGACGAGAACCCCGCCACGATCGGAGTCGGCGGTGTGTCACCGGCGGTGTTGTCCGGGGTGAAGGTGGCGGTCGCTCCTGCGGTCGCCGCGTAGGCGAGCACCTGGTTGTGGTACTGCGCATCCAGGTGAACCGTCGGCACGGAGTGCGGGTCGAGGTCGAGCGATCCCGGAACCACATTGACGAGGACCATGCCGATCCCCCCGGCACGCTTGACCTCGGCGGACTTGTCGACCCTGGCGCTGACTCCCCGCTCACAGACCACGATCTTGCCGGCTGCCTTCGCCGGGTCGAGGGAATTCGTGAAGCAGAGGTTGGGGCTCGTGCCTCCCGCGAGTGCCACGCTTGCCGCGGTCACGAGTGGGCCAGTGAGCGCAGTCGCACCCGCGGTGCGGTCGACGGAGACGGATGCGCCGCCGAACGTGCTGCCGTCGCCGAGGGTCACCGTTGCCTCGTAGCTCGGGATCGTGCTGGCGGCGACCGTGGTGATCCACGGAGACGCGTTATCGAGAGTGGATGCGCCGGGACCGGAGTTTCCCGCCGAGGCGGAGACGAAGACTCCGGCGGCGGCGGCGCCGAGGAAGGCCTGGTCGGTCGGAGACACCGTGGTCTGGGCCGCTCCGCCGCCGATCGAGTAGTTGATCACGTCGACGCCGTCCGCGACCGCCTGGTCGATTCCGGCGAGGAGGTCGGAGGTGGCGCATCCGTCATCGGTTGTTGCGGAGGGATCGGGACCGGACCAGCAGACCTTGTAGACGGCGATCTTCGCCGCGGGGGCGACGCCGGTGATCGTGCCGTAACTCGTGCCGCTGACGGAGGCGGGGACTCGGGCGTCACCCGCGGCGGTGCTCGCGGTGTGGGATCCGTGGCCGTCGCCGTCACGCGGCGAGACGTACTCGCCGGTCGCTGCGCTTCCGATCTTGCCGGCGCCGAAGCCGGCGAGGAAGTATCGGGCGCTGATGACCTTGGTGGAACAGTCTGTTGCCGTGAATTGCTCACCGGTCTGGCATACACCGGTGAAGGTGGCACCGTCGGCCTTCGCGAAAGTCGTGGTGGTGCCGTTGAGATAGGGCTCCGCACCCGCGGTGGTTCCGAGGGGCGAGCCGGCGAAGGAGGGGTTCTCCGGGGCGATGCCGGTATCGAGATCTCCGAGCACGATGCCCTTGCCCGCCTTGTCGAGACCGCCGATCTTGTCCCACACGCCGCCCGTGCCATCGAGGCCGAGGAACGAGGTCGACGGAGTCGCGGTCACATGCTTGAGCTCGTCCGGTGCGAGCGACGCGACCTTCCGGTCGGAGGAGAGGGCGGCGAGCTGCTTCACCGTGAGGGTCGCAGAGAACGCGTTGAGAGCGAGGGTGTACGACTGGTCGATCGTGACGGCCGCCGCCCCAGCGACATCCTTCTGCTCGCTCGAAAGGTATTCGGAGTAGGTCTGCACGGCCTTGGCCCGGGCGTTGAGCTGCTTGCCCTCGACGGGCTTCGTGGCCGCATAGCCCTTCACCCCGCCGCGGTACGTCGCGACGGCCGGGTCGGCCAGGGTCACGATGTAACGACCGGGAGTGAAGGTGGTCTGGTGTTGACCGCCGATTCCGGTGGGGGCGGCACTGGCGCTGAGCGCGGTGCCGGCGACGAGGGAGGTGGCGACCAGGCCGACGATGGCGAGGCCTGACAGTGCTTTCCGAATGCTCACAGATAGGTCCTTTTCGTGGAAGGTGAATCTCTGCCGGGCAGTCGGTAACTGCGCGATGGTCTCAACCTAGGGTTCTACCCCCGTATCGGGGGTACGTCGTTATGGTTCCGTTACGGGAATGTCCCCCGTCCGTCCCTGAACGGGACAATCGGGGGACACTTCGTCCGGCCTGTCGGCGGTTGGCCGCACGACCGGCGAGTCGCTTAACCGACGAACGCACGGGCGCCATGCGGCACCCGTGCGTTCGGAAGACGTACCTGGCGAGCCAGGCAGGCAGACTAACCCAGTCGCGCGGCGAGGTTCTTGTCGAGCGTGTCGAGGAACTCCTCGGTGGTCTCCCACTTCTGGTCCGGTCCGACGAGCAGCGCGAGGTCCTTCGTCATGTGACCGGCCTCAACGGACTTGATGACGACATCCTCGAGCGTTGCGGAGAACGCCTCGAGCTCGGGGTTGTTGTCGAGCGTTGCGCGGTGCGAGAGGCCGCGGGTCCAGGCATAGATCGACGCGATCGGGTTGGTCGAGGTGGGCTTGCCCTGCTGGTGCATCCGGTAGTGGCGCGTGACCGTGCCGTGCGCGGCCTCGGCCTCGACGACCGATCCATCCGGAACCGAGAGCACCGACGTCATCAGGCCGAGCGAGCCGAAGCCCTGCGCGACGGTGTCCGACTGCACGTCACCGTCGTAGTTCTTGCAGGCCCAGACGTAGCCGCCCTCCCACTTCATGGCGGAGGCCACCATGTCGTCGATGAGGCGGTGCTCGTAGGTGAGACCGGCAGCGTCGAACTTCTCTTTGAACTCGGCCTCGAAGACCTCCTCGAAGATGTCCTTGAAGCGACCGTCGTAGGCCTTGAGGATGGTGTTCTTGGTGGAGAGATACACCGGGTAGTTGCGGGTCAGGCCGTAGTTCAGGCTCGAGCGCGCGAAGTCGCGGATCGAGTCATCCAGGTTGTACTGTACCTGCGCGACGCCGTCGCCCGGGGCGTCGTAGACCTCGAACTTGAGCGGCTCGGATCCGTCTTCCGGGGTGAACTCCACGGTGAGCTTTCCCTTGCCGTGAAAGCGGAAGTCCGTGGCACGGTACTGGTCGCCGAACGCGTGGCGTCCGATGATGATCGGCTTGTTCCATCCCGGAACCAGTCGCGGGATGTTCGAGATGATGATCGGCTCGCGGAAGATCACACCGCCGAGGATGTTGCGGATGGTGCCGTTCGGCGACTTCCACATCTTCTTGAGTCCGAACTCCTCCACGCGCGCCTCGTCGGGAGTGATTGTCGCGCACTTGACGCCGACGCCGTGCTTCTGGATGGCGTGGGCCGCGTCGATGGTGACCTGGTCGTCGGTCGCGTCACGGTGCTCGATGCCGAGGTCGTAGTACTCGAGGTCGATGTCGAGATAGGGGTGGATCAGCGTGTCCTTGATCTTCTGCCAGATGATTCGCGTCATCTCGTCGCCGTCGAGTTCGACGACAGTTCCTGCGACCTTGATCTTTTCAACCTGGCTGTTGGACAAGCGATTCTCCTTACACGACGGGGCATTCTGCGCACCGCCTGTAAGCCTACCGGTTTCTCGAAGTATCTCGACATCGAGATACTTTCCTGACTCTTAGCGACTCCGACTACCCCCGGATCGGTGGCGGGGGTTAGCCTGTGCTCATGGCTGAACTGAGACTGGAAGAGTTGTCGGCGAGAACTATCGTTGCCGCCAACAGCCTCACGCTGAGACGCGGGCAGGAGCAGTTCGTCACTCCCCCGTCCTATGCGATCGCCGATGCGTACCTCAGTCCGGTGACCTCCTGGCCGCGTGTGGTGCTCGATGGAGACACCGTGGTCGGCTTCATCCGGGGCAATTTCGACCCGGATGCCACGCAGGAGGAATTCCGCAGTTGTATCTGGCGCGTCACCGTTTCGGCGGATGCCCAGGGCACCGGGGTCGGACGCTTCGCCGTGTGGGCGCTCGCCGAAGAGGCCCGCCAGCGCGGCTTCGATCGCATCACCGCCATCTGGGAAGAGGGCGAAGAGGGCCCGGAGCAGTTCTTCCTCCACACCGGCTTCACCGTCGTCGGCGAGACGCAGTACGGCGAGAAGATCGGCGAGCTCGGGCTGTGATCCCGTTGCTTCGGGGGATTGGCGTGTCGATTCTCCGGATCGCCAGGGCCGCGCTTCCCGGGCTCGCGGGCCGCAACCCGGAGCCGGTGCGACCGTCGCCGCGGCCGCCGGAGTATCGGCCATAGTCGGCCCACCCTCCGATCGAGCGGGCTTCGACGCGGCGGCCTCTGAAGAGCCCGCCGGCGACTTCGTGTCCCGTGTGCTCACGGTGGTCGAGGCCATCCCGAGCGGCCGGGTGATGACCTACGGCGATGTCGCCGCCGCCATCGGATCGCGAGCTGCGCGGGCCGTCGGCCAGACGATGGCCTATTACGGGTCCGATGTGGCGTGGTGGCGGGTCATCCGGGCAAGCGGCCATCCCGCGGTGGATCACGAGTCAGCGGCCCTCGAACATTTCCGTGCCGAGGGCACGCCGCTGACGTGGTCGGCTTCCGGCCTCTTCCGCGTCGACCTGGCCGCGGCGCGCTGGGTGCCCTGACCCGGGTCCGGTGAGGGCGGGATCCCCGCACCCTGCCCAGCAGTCACAAACTGCTCCCCGCTCGGCCCGGCCAAGCACTCTGTGACGGATGACCGCCGCGGGCGCCCGGCGCGGCGCCCGCGACCGGCGCCGCACCCCGCCGCCCGGCGCCCCATCCCGCCGCCGGCGCGGCACCCCGCCAGCCCGGCGCCCCGGCGCGCCGAACCGTCACCAACTGCTCCCCAGGTCGGCCTGGCGAGCACATCCTGACGGATGACCAAGACCCTCCGGGCGCCCCACCCCGCCGAACCGTCACGAAGTGCGCTGGACCGCGCCCACTGGAGCACATTGTGACGGATGGCCAGCGCACGCGCCCCGCGCGGCCATCGCGCGCACGCGCCCGGCACCGCCGGCACGCGCACGCGCCCGGCACCGGGCAGGATGCTCCTAGACCAGCGACTCCCGCCAGGCGGCATGGAGCTTCGCGAAGCGACCGGTTCCGGCGATGAGGTCGCGCGGCGCGCCATCCTCCACGATGATGCCGTGTTCCATGACGAGCACGCGGTCGGCGATCGCCACTGTCGACAGGCGGTGGGCGATGATGATCGCGGTGCGGTCCGCGAGCAGGGTCTGCAGGCCCTCCTGGACAAGACGTTCCGACGGAATGTCGAGCGACGCGGTGGCCTCATCGAGAATCAGCACGACGGGATCAGCGAGGAACGCCCGCGCAAACGAGATGAGCTGGCGCTGGCCGGCCGAGACGCGACCACCACGCTTGTTCACATCGGTGTCGTAGCCATCCGGGAGCGACTGGATGAACTCGTGAGCTCCCACCGCTTTCGCTGCGGCACGGATCTCCTCCGGCGTCGCATCCGGCTTCCCGAGCGCGATGTTGTCGGCAACGGAGCCCGAGAAGAGGTACGCCTCCTGGGTGACCATCACGATCGCTCGCCGCAGGTCCTTCGGATGCAGCCGGCGCAGGTCGATGCCATCGAGCGAGACGATGCCATCCGAGGGGTCGTAGAACCGGGAGATGAGCTTCGCCAGGGTCGACTTGCCTGCTCCCGTCGATCCCACGAGGGCGATCGTCTGCCCGGCCGGGATGTCGAGATCGAAGTGCGGGAGGATGACCCGGTCCGCTTTGTACGCGAATTCGACGCCCTCGAATCGCAGCTCGCCCTCCGCCTTCCAGAGGTCGATCGGGCGCGTCGGATCCGGCACGCTCGGCTGCTCCTCGAGCACGCCGGAGATCTTCTCGAGCGCGGCCGTCGCCGACTGGTAGGAGTTGTAGAACATCGCCATCTCCTGCGCCGGCGCGAAGAACGACCGCGTGTAGAGCAGCGCCGCGAGCAGCACACCGATGGCGAGCCCCCCGCCGGCCACCCGCAAGCCACCCACAAGCAGCACGACCCCGAGCGCCACGTTGCCGATGAGCACGAGACCGGGGTCGAGCACTCCGAAGAGCTTGATGGTGCGCAGGTTCGAGATGCGGTAGTCCTCCACGAGACCCGCGAACTCGGTCTCGTTTCGCTTCTCCTTGCGGAACGCCTTCACCGCGCGGATGCCCGTCATCGTCTCCACGAACTGCACGATGAGACGAGCGGATGCGGTGCGCGTCTCGCGGAACGCCTTCTGCGAGCGCACCTGGAACCAGCGGATGAGGAAGCCGAGTGGGATGAGCGATCCGAACAAGACCACACCGCTCACCCAGTCGATCGAGAACAGGGCGACGGCGATGAACACCATGTACAGCCCGCCCTGGATCAGCTGGTTGATGCCCGAATCCAAGAGCTCGCGGATGGCATCCAGATCGCTGGTCTGGCGCGCGATGATGCGACCGGAGGTATAGCTCTCGTGGAACTCGAGGCTCAGGCGCTGGGTGTGCAGAAACACCCTCTTGCGCAGATCGATAAGGATGGCCTGGCTGATGCGCGCTGTGAGCACGGTGTACCAGGCGATCAGCACGGCACCGATCACTCCCGTGAAGAGGTACGCTTCGACAGCGAAGCCGAGCGGCACCCAGTCGTGCTTCACCAGGGCGGGCAGGCCGGTGTCGATCCCGAACGCGATCAGCGCGGGACCGGCGACCTGCGCGGCCGTCGACACCACCACAACGATGATCGTGAGGGTGACTCGGGCCCAGAGCGGACGCAGCAGCGAGTTGAGCAGGCGAAGCGAGCGGTCCCGGATCTGCCGGCTCTCGGCCTTGCTGAAGTCGTTGCGCTCTTCGCCCTCGACACCGGTGATGTTGGCGGTGCTCATGCGGTGACCTCCTGCGCTTCGCGCTTCTCTTCATCCTCGAGGCTCGAGATGACGAACCTGTAGTGATCGCTCGATTCGAGCAGTTCGCTGTGTCGTCCGACGGCGGTGATGCGGCCACGTTCGAGCAGCGCCACCCGGTCGGCGAGCATGACCGTGGACGGGCGGTGAGCCACGATGAGCGCGGTCGTTGAGGCGAGGACGCGGCGGAGCGCCGCCTCGACGAGCGCCTCGGTGTCCACGTCCAGCGCGGAGAGGGGATCATCGAGCACGAGCACCTCCGGGCGCGCCGCCACCGCACGGGCGAGCGCGAGCCGCTGGCGCTGGCCGCCGGAGAGGCTGAGCCCCTCCTCCCCCACCTTGGTGTCGATGCCGAAGGGCAGGTCGTAGACGAAGTCAGCTTGCGCGATGTCGAGCGCCTCGGCGAGGTCGGCGTCGGATCCCTCCGGACGCCCGAGCATCACGTTGTCGCGCACGGAGGCCGAGAACAGCGTGGCATCCTCGAACGCCATGGCGATGTGGGTGCGCAGGTCGAGTCGTCCGAGGTCCCGGATGTCGACCCCGTCCAGCCGGATCGCGCCACCGGTCACGTCGTAGAGCCGGGTGGTGAGCGCGGTGAGAGTCGACTTGCCGGAACCGGTGAGGCCCACGACCGCCATCGTCTCCCCCGGCTCGAGCTCGAGGTCGATTCCGTCGAGAAGGTCGTCGTACTGGCTCGGCGAGTCCGAGTAGCGGAAGTGCACGTCGTCGAAGACGAGACGCCCCTCGGGCTTCGCGATGGTCTTCGCGTGCTCCGGGTCGGCGATCGTGTTCTTGGCGTCCATCACCTCGAAGAAACGATCGGCAGCGGTGCGCGTGTCGAAGGTCATCGACAGCAGGAAGCCGATCGACTCCACCGGGAAGCGCAGCACTGTCGCGGTCGCGAAGAACGCGACGAGCTGGCCGACCGAAATCTGGTCGGCAGCGGCGAGCCAGACGCCGCCGAGAAGACAGAGTCCGAACGTGACATCCGGAACCATCAGCAGCCAGAGCCAGATGCCGGCGATCGCCTTGGCCTTCTCGATCTCGGTGCCGCGCAGGTCCTCCGCCTGGGAGGCGAAGTTCTTGAGCGCGTGAGGGCCGCGGCCGAAGGCCTTGAGCACCCGGATGCCGTGCACCGACTCCTCGACGGCGGTCGCGAGGTCGCCGGCCTGGTCCTGGCTGCGGCGAGCGACCACCGAGTATTTCTGTTCGAAGAGGTAGCCGTAGATCCAGAGCGGAATCGAGCAGAGCACGAAGACGACGCCGAGGATCCAGCTGATCGAGAGGAGGAACACGAATCCGACGAGGATCGTGATGGTGTTGACGACGAGCAGCACGATGCCGAAGGAGATCCACCGGCGCACGAGGTTGAGGTCGCTGATGGCGCGCGAGAGCAACTGGCCGCTCGCCCAGCGATCGTGGAAGTTCACCGGCAGGTCCTGGAGCTGCGTGTAAAGCGAATTGCGCAGATCCGCCTCGACGTGCGTACCGGGCTGAAGCACGAACCAGCGGCGGAACCAGATCATCACCGCTTCGAGCACGCCCAGCCCGAGCACGGCGGCCACCGGCCACCAGATCTGGCTCGAGTCGCCGTCTTTAAGCGGGCCGTCGACGAGAGCACGCAACACCTGCGGGATGAGCAGCGCGACGAGCGCGGCGATGAGCGCTGACACCATGCCGAGGTAGATGCGCGGCATGGCCGGCTTCGCCCAGGGGTAGATGCGCACGATGGAGGCGAAGGTGCCCTGGCGTTTCGTGGCCGGCACCTTCTCAATCGGAAGCGAGCGTTTGCGGTTGTCTGCAGACAAAGGATTTCCTTGCGGATTGGATGGCACGCACCGATGTGGTGGTGGCCGGTAACGGAGGGTGCGAAAGAAGGGGATGATGCCGTGCGGACGCGCCAGTGTGGGCCGGGCGACGGACGGTGGAGCTGGCGGGGCAGCGAGAGACTCGGCGGCCCCGGGTGTTACCGGGTGCCGATGACGGGGACGAACGGAAGGACGGCACCACGCGTCGCGCCTGCAGTTGCGAGAGATGTGATGGTCATGGTGTCCTCCGGAACAGTTGTGTCTTCACCAGTGTGGCCACGATTCGGCCCCTCGTAGGGGTCGACCGGACAGCCCTACAGGATATGCCCACTACTTACACACATACAACCTTTGTCACGAATTCGTCGCAGAATCCGTTTCCGACGGGTCAGAGGACCGGCTGGCTCAGCGCACCCGCACCGAGAGGCAGGTGACGCAGCCCTCGAGCTTCTCGAACTCGCTGATGTCGGTGGTGAGCACACGGTATCCGAGGTCCGCGATGAGCGCGGCAGACTTCGGTGCCGCGGATGACATCAGCACCGTGTCATCCGCGAGCACCACCACTGCCACGCCTTCCGCTTCCGGCACCGCCAGATAGCGGCCGAAGACCGAAGGGTCATCGACGAGTGGCGGGTAGCCGATGACCGTGCCATCCGGAAGCGCCGTCACGGCGCTCTTGAGGTGCAGGGCTTTGGTCACCGGAACCGCGACTACCGTGTAGCCGAGGGGCGTGACGAGGGCTCGCAACTGGCGGATGCCCTCCGCATTCGTGCGACCGCCGCGGCCGACGAAGACGGTGCGATCCACCTTGAGCACGTCGCCGCCGTCGAGGGTGCCCGGCATCTCGATGCGGCGGATGCTGAGGCCGAGCGCCGCGACGGCCCGCTCCGCTTCGACGATCTCTCCCGCGCGGGACTCGGCTCCGGGGCTGCCGATGATCGCCGTGTCGCCAAAGATCACCATGGTGTCCTCGACGAACACGGAATCGGGCTGACCGGTGGCCACCGGCACCTCCACGACGTCCCACCCGGCGTTCGAGAGCAGCGCGACGTATTCGTCCCACTGGGAGTTGGCGAGCTCGAGGTCCACCGGAACCCGTTCGATGTGGGTGACCTGCCCATCGGCGAGGCTATCGGCCGGGGCTCGCACCAACGCGATGCGGCGGCCGGCGGCATCCGCCTGCCGTCCCATCAGCAGTCGCCAGACGGCGTACCCCGCGGTGACTGTGCCGATGATCGTGGCGAGCACGAAGGGGAGGTTGGTGCCGATGAGCTGGGTCGCGACCGATTCGGTGACGGGAGAGGCGCTTCGGGCGACGGTGATCGCCGCCCCGGCGACGGCTCCGACGAGACCGGCGACGATGCCACCGATGAGTCTGAGGTACCAATAGCGATAGAAGCCGACGAGGGCGAGCACGGCGAGGACGACGAAGAGGATGAGGGTCGACCCCAGGAAGAAGTCGAAGACCTGGCCGAGAGTCGAGACGCTGCCGCCGTAGAACAGCAGGGAGACCGCGAGGAGTGAGATCAGGGACACGGCGAGGGCGGAGACGACCGCGCCCGCAAGTCGGCGGAGGAATGGGGAGCTGGCGCTGTCGACGGTCATGGGTCCCGACCCTAGGGGATGTCGGCTATGGATCGGCTGTGCCGAGCCGGTGGCCGGGCTAGGCTCGCCGGCTCTCGCTGGCGTTCACTGCTCGACCGGCGTAATGGTCCCCGCGAGCGGGTCTCCCGGGGCGATTCGGCGCCGGCGCAGACCGCGCGGGCTCAGCCGGCGCAAAACGCTCTCAGGGGCACGGCTCAGCGCCGATTGTGACGGATGAGCGGGCCGACGGGGCCCCGGCCCGGCCCCATCCCCTGCGCGCGCGGGGCGAACCGGCGAAAACTGCTCCCAGCAGGGGGTTTCGGAGCGCATTGTGACAGCTGGGTGAACCCGGCGCAGCGCAGCTGGCGCAGCTGGCGCAGCGCAGCTGGGTGAGCGCAGCTGACTGAACCCGGCGCAGCGCAGCTGGCTAGTGGTAGAAGTGGCGCTCGGCCGTGAAGTACATGGTGACGCCAGCAGCCTTCGCCGCCTCGATCACATCGGCGTCGCGGATCGACCCACCGGGCTGCACCACCGCACGAACGTCCGCGTCGAGCAGGATCTGAAGGCCGTCGGCGAACGGGAAGAAGGCGTCGGATGCCGCAACCGATCCGGCCGCACGATCGCCCGCACGCGACACCGCGAGTCGGCAGGAATCCACGCGGTTGACCTGGCCCATGCCGACGCCGACCGAGGCACCGTCATCCGCCAGCAGGATCGCGTTGGACTTGACCGCCCGCACCGCGCGCCACGCGAATTCGAGGTCGGCGCGGGTGGCGTCATCCGCCTCTTCGCCGGAGACGAGGGTCCAGCCGTCGCTGGAGAACTCGTCGAAGACATCGGGCTGTTGCACGAGAAGCCCCCCGCTGATCTGCTTGAACTCCAGCGGCTCGCGGCGGTATCCCTCCGGCAGTTTGAGCAGCCGGAGGTTCTTCTTGGTCTGCAGCAGTTCGAGGGCCTCGGGGTCGAAGTCGGGGGCGATCACGACCTCGGTGAAGATGTCCTTCACCGTGTGGGCCATCTCGATGGTGACCGGGCGGTTCGCCGCGATGACCCCGCCGTAGGCCGAGACCGGATCGCAGTCGTGGGCGCGCTGGTGCGCGGAGGCGATGGGATCCCCGGCCCCACGCGCGACCGCGATTCCGCAGGGCTGAGCGTGCTTGATGATGGCGACCGCGGGCTCACGGAAGTCGTAGGCGGTGCGGAGCGCGGCATCCGCATCCACGTAGTTGTTGTACGACATCTCCTTGCCGCCGAGCTGGATCGCCTGCGCGATTCCCGCGCCGTGCTCGGTGACGTAGATCCAGGCGTCCTGGTGCGAATTCTCGCCGTAGCGCAGCACGTTCTTGAGCGACGCGGTCACGCTGAAGCTGTGGGCTTCTTCGCGTGGATGCTCCGCCCGGATCCCCACATTCGCGGCGAAGAATTCGGCCACTGCCGAGTCGTACGCAGCGGTGTGCGCGAAGGCCTCACCCGCGAGACGCTGGCGCTGGGCGAGGGTCGTTCCACCGAGGGTGACGGCCTTGATCACCTGGGCGTAGCTCTCGGGCGACACGACGATCGCGACATTCGCGTGGTTCTTGGCGGCCGCGCGCACCATCGCCGGTCCGCCGATGTCGATCTGCTCGATCGCATCATCGCCGGTGATCCCCGAGGCGATGGTTTCGACGAAGGGGTACAGGTTCACGACGACGAGCTCGAAGGGACGGATGTCGAGCGCGGCGAGCTGCGTCTCGTGGCTCTCGAGCCGCAGGTCGGCCAGGATGCCAGCATGGATGGCGGGATGAAGCGTCTTCACCCGCCCGTCGAGGGTCTCCTGGAAGCCGGTGACGCTCGCGACCTCGGTGACGGGGTGGCCGGCATCCGCGATCGTCTTCGCCGTCGAGCCGGTGGAGACGATCTCGACGCCCGCGCCAGCGAGGGACGCGGCCAGTTCGAGGAGGCCGGTCTTGTCGCTCACGGAGATGAGGGCGCGGGTGATCGGAATGGCATCCCGTGCGCGGTACTCGGCGGGGTCGTGGGTCGGTGCGCTCATGGGGCACTCCTCAGGTCTGGCGCAGCTGTATCGGAAGCTGCTTTGCGTGCGGCGATGGTCGGGAGGTCGATGGCACCGTTGGCGATGTCGAGCACGGCCTGCACGAGCAGTTCGCGTTCGACCGGCTTGATGCGCTCGTGGAGGGTGGATTCGGTGTCGCCCGGCAGCACGGGAACGCGGCGCTGGGAGATGATCGGTCCGGCATCCACCCCGTTGTCGACGACGATGATGCTCGCACCGGTCTCGGTGACGCCGGCGGCGAGCGCATCCCGAACGCCATGGGCCCCCGGGAACTCGGGCAGGTAGGCCGGATGTGTGTTGATCAGGTTGGGACTGAGGGCCGCGATCACCCGCGGCGGCAGCAGCTTCATGAAACCGCTGAGGATCACGAGGTCCGGCTGCCAGACCCGGATCTGCTCCAGGAGCTCATCGCCCCAACTCTCCCGGTCGTCGAAGCTCGACAGCGCGGCCGCGAAGGTGGGGATGCCGTACGCCTCGGCATGCTCGAAACCGTCCGCATCCCGGTCCGCTCCGACCGCGATCACCCTTGCCGGGAATTCGGCATCTTCGGAGGCCTCGAGAAGCGCGCGGAGGTTCGACCCTCCGCCGGAGATCAACACGACCAATGAGAGCACGCACAGAGCCTATCGGAGTGCTCTGCCGGTCGAGTGGCGAGCCTGTCGAGCCCGCAGGCCTCAGGCCTCGGGCCTCGGGCCTCGGGCCTCAGCGGCGAGACGGCCGACCGGCCAGTAGCCCGATGACCGCGGCAACGCCGATCTCGAGCGCGGCGAACCCGCCGACGAGCCACGGGGACGGTCCGACATCCACCAGTCGTCCGGGGCCGGCAGAACCGGCGGATGCCCAGGCGAGCAGTGCGAGAAGCACGCCGCCGACGACGCCGCTCGCGAGCCCGGTGGCGATGAACGAGCTGACGGACACCCGCGGACCGAGCTCTCGGGCCAGTCGCGGTCGCACGACGAGAGCGATGAAGAAGCCGGCGAGTACGGGCACGAGGAGTCCGAGGAAACCCCACCCGAGCGCTCCCGGAGCGGGAAGTGCGCCGAGCACGGGGATCGCGGGGATGGGCCCGAGCGTGGTGCCGAGCGGCGTGACGGACGAGCCCGCGCCCATGGCGAAGCCGGGCCCGATGAACCACGAGGCGCCCCAGATGACGAGATTGGGCAGCACCGCCAACTGTCCGATGGTGAGCGCGATCCCGCCAAGAACCCCCGCGTGCACGCCCTCATACAGGGAGATGATGGCCGCATAGTTCGCGAGGAACAGCACCGCGACGGCGAGGGCGGATGCCGCGATCACCACGCTCGCGGAGCCGACGCCGCCGCGCAGCCCCGCCACGATGATCGTGCGCACCTCCGGGCGCCAGCCCCGCACGATTCCCCGGGCACTGTCGCCAAGCACGTCAGCCGCGGCGGTGGCAGGGCGCAGAATCTCCGACCCGATCACGATCCCGAGGGCGAAGACGAGAGTCGGCAGCAGCGTTCCCTGCCAGATGGAGGGTCGCGCGGCGGGCAGGAGCACGCTGAGCGTGAGACCGAGCGAGATCACGGCGAAAGCGGCGACGGACACCGCCATCCCGAGCAGTCGATGGGGCGTCTCGCCGATGCGACGCCCGGCGCGCACCCCGAGCAACACGGTCACGAGCGCGAAACCGAGGGGGGCGATCGTGACGATGAACGGGGTTCCCGCACCATCGAATCCGAGCCCCGAGGCCATCACCGGGTCGAGGGTGAGCTGGATGTCCACGCCGGAACCGAGCAGCCACAGGTCGACGGCCGTGCGCCAGAACACGATGAAGTCGACCTGGAGCCCGTACTGGAACGCCCACAGCACCGTGAGCGGCACCAAGGGGATCGCGACACCGATGGCGGCGACGAGCACCGCTTCGAGCGCGGAGAAGAGGGCGGTGAGCGGACGATTCATACCGGAGGTGAGCCTACCGGCGGCCCCGCGATCCGCCGGTCCGCCGGTCCGCCGTGGCGCAAACCCCCGGCAATTCCCTGCCCCGCCCACCGAAAACGCAGGAGATTCGCCACCGGGAGCGGACTGTGCCGCAGAAGGGGCCCTTTCGTGGCGGATCTCCTGCGTTTTCGGAGCGCGGGAAGGGAGGGCGGAGGCGCCGGGTCATACCTCGCCAAAACCCTCGGTCACGAGCTCCGTCACCTTCGCGAGCGCCTCCGTGGCCTGGGCACCGGATGCGGCCACGGTCAACACGTCACCGGTCTTCGCCCCGAGCGAGAGCAACCCGATCAGGCTATTGGCGGCCACCGGCGCACCTCCGGTGCGGGTGTTCACCACGGTGAGTTTCGCGTCGAAGCCGGCGAGGGTCGACACCAGCGTGGCCGCGGGCCGGGCGTGAAGGCCGTCCGGATTGATGATCGTGAGGTCGGCGGAGAGTCCCGCAGGAGCCGCCGGCTCGACTGGCGCCGCCGCAGCGGGCTCGTCGAGCATCGAGATCTTCGGGGTGAGGGCACTCCGTGCCTCCTGATCGACCTCGTCGAGGCCGGCTCCCCCCGCCGCCGTGACGATGGCGGCGAGCAGGCCCTCGACGAATGGCGCGCTCGAGAGCCGCACCTCGGCATCGGATGCGCGGAAGTCGAGTGCCATCTCCGCGCTCATCACCGCCGACCCGAGATCCATGATCACGAGCACGCCGTCGGGCGAGGCGACCTCGTCGATCGCGGCCGAGACCGCCGTGGCATCCGTACCGATCAGCCCCTCCCCCGCCCCGGCGGCGATCGCGATGGCCGGCCGCTCCCCCGGCACCATCTGCAGGGCGAGCTCGACCGCCGCGTGCGCGAGAGCCGAGCTGTGGGAGACGACCACTAGTCCGATCACGCGAGCGCTTCGGCGAGCGCCTGGAACAGGTACCCGGTGGAGGTCGCCCCGGGATCGAGATGCCCGGCGCTTCGATCGCCGAGGTAGCTCGCGCGTCCCTTGCGGGCGACGAGGGGCTCCGTGGCATCCCTCCCCGCCGATGCGGCCGCGGCTGCCCCTGCCGTACTCGCGGCGAGGTCGGCCCCCGCCGCGATCTCGGCGTCGAAGGCGTCCACTGCCGGAGACATCGCGTCGACCATCGTCTTGTCGCCGAGCTCGGCCTTTCCGCGGGCCAGCACCCCGCCGAACCCGGCGCGGAGTGCCGCGGCCAGCCCGGCGGAGTCCAGTTCCGCGACGGCGCCGGCCGTGGTGCCGAACCTCAGGAAGAAGGTGCCGTACAGCGGACCGCTCGCTCCACCGACCGAGGTGACCAGCGTCATCCCGACCTGCTTGAACAGCTCATCGACCCCGGTCGACGGTGCGGCCGCGATCTTCTCCATCACCGCCGCCATGCCCCGGGCCATATTCGCTCCGTGGTCGGCGTCGCCGATCGCCGAATCGAGTTCCGTGAGATAGCTGCGGTTCTCGGTCACCAGCGCGGCGAACCGGGACAGCCAGGAGACGAGCTGGTCGAGTGAGACGGTGCGGTCCGCCACAGTCCTAGACCCCCCAGCGCAGGCCGGCAGTATTCACCGGAGCGTCCCAGAACTTCAGCATGTCGTCATCCGCCTTCAGGATCGTCACCGAGCAGCCCGCCATATCGAGCGAGGTGATGTAGTTGCCGACCAGGCTTCGGGCCACGGTGACACCGGCCTTGTCCAGGATCTTCTTCACCTCTCCATACATGAGGTACAGCTCGATGAGCGGGGACCCGCCCATTCCGTTGAGCATCACGATGGTCGGACCGTCGGTGAAGTCGAGGTCGGCAAGCACCGGCTCCACCAGCTGCTGGGCGATGGATGCCGCGGGCGCGAGGGGCACGCGGTGGCGGCCGGGCTCGCCGTGGATGCCGACGCCCATCTCCATCATGTCGTCCGGGATCTCGAAGGTCGGCTTGCCGGCCGAGGGCACCGTGCAACTCGTGAGGGCCATCCCCATCGACCGGCCGGATTCGTTCACCTTGCGGGCGAGCGCGGCGACCGCGGCCAGGTCCTGGCCGGCCTCGGCCGCGGCCCCGACGATCTTCTCGAGCAGGACGGTCACGCCGACGCCACGTCGGCCGGCCGTCCAGGTCGAGTCCTCGACCGCGACGTCGTCGTTCGTGACGACGGTCTCGACCTTCACCCCGGCATCCGCCTCGGCGAGCTCTGCCGCCATCTCGAAGTTCATCACGTCGCCCGTGTAGTTCTTGACGATGTGCAGAACGCCGGCGCCGGAGTCGGCGACCTTCGTCGCCTCCTGCATCTGGTCGGGGGTCGGGCTGGTGAACACCTCACCGGCACACGCGGCGTCGAGCATCCCGAACCCGACGAATCCGCCGTGGAGCGGTTCGTGGCCGGATCCGCCTCCCGAGATCAGGGCGACTTTGCCCTGCTTCGTCGGTTCGCCGCGGTAGATGATGCGATTGACATGGTCGACCCGCAGTTCGGGATGCGCGGCCTCGACTCCCACGAGGGAATCGGCCAGGACGTTCTCGGGGTCGTTGATGAGTTTTTTCACGGGTAAGCCCTCTTCCTTGAGTATTCCTGACACTCACGCTAGACCCGCGCCGGGTGCCGCGCCAGAGCGCAGCGGTCGCTGCGAGAAAGTCGCGGCCGGGTGCATCCGATCGGGCCCTTTCGGCGGAACTAACTGGTGATAAGGACCGTTTCCGCCCACCCAGGGCCACACAAAGGAGTGCATCATGAAGAACCGTCTCATCGCCACCGTCATCACCACCGCCGCCGCCGGAGCGCTCGTGCTCGGCAGTTCCATTCCGGCATCCGCCTCCGTACCCTCCCATTACGGTCCGCCAGCCCCGAAGGGATCGATCGTGGATGTCGCGGTCGCCGCCTCAGGCGGAGGAACCCCCGACAGCAATCCCTACGACTACGACCTCCTCGTGCAGGCGCTGACGGCCACCGGGTTGGTTCCCGTGCTTGCCGACACCAGCCGCAAGTTCACCGTATTCGCGCCCAACGACCTCGCTTTCGAGCGTCTCGTGCAGGATCTCACCGGGGTCGCACCCACCAGCGAGGCGGCCGCGCTCGCGACCATCACGAGCGCCCTCACCATCGACCAGATCAAGAACGTGCTGCTCTACCACGTGGTCGCCGACCGCAAGCTCGGCCCGATCAGCGTGCTCACGGCCCGGTCGCTGACCATGGCCAACGGAGGCGTCGTGAAGCCGCGGGGCATCACGCTGCGTGACGCGAACCCGGCGTTCCAGGACCCGCGCCTCGTGCTCTCCGGGATCAACATCCAGGCGAGCAACGGTGTGATCCACACGATCAACCGCGTGCTGCTGCCCGCCGTCATCTGACGCTCGGGCGGTCTGCTCCGGGGCCCCGATTTAAGGGGGCTGAGTAAAGGGGCCCGGGGTATCGCCCTCCGGGGTATCGCGCTCCGGGGCCCCGGTCCCCGCGACTCCGAGCCCTGAGAGATCGACTCGGGAGTCGTTGCGACCTCCTGCACCCCAGAAGTCGCATCTACTCCCGAGTCGATTCCGGGGGGACTCGGGGGCGGCGAGGTCCGCCGCGCAACCGCCGAGTGGACCCGGGGGCGAGGTCCGCCGCGCAACCCCCGCCGGATGCCCGACCCCGGTTAACCGACGGAAGGCCAGCCGAGGCTGGCCTTCCGGGTGCTGATTGCGCCGGGTGCTGATGGCGCCGGATGGTGATGGCGCCGTGCAGCGGGAGAAAAGACCCGCCGAAGAGGCGACTACAGCGCGGCGAGTACCTCGCGCATGAGCGTGGCGGTCTCGCTCGGCGTCTTGCCGACCTTGACCCCGGCGGCCTCGAGGGCCTCCTTCTTGCCCTGCGCGGTGCCCGCTCCGGAGGAGACGATGGCGCCGGCGTGGCCCATCGTCTTGCCCTCGGGCGCGGTGAAACCGGCGACGTAGCCGACGACGGGCTTGGTGACGTGCGCCTTGATGTAGTCCGCGGCACGCTCCTCGGCGTCACCACCGATCTCACCGATCATGACGATCGCCTTGGTCTCGGGGTCCGCTTCGAACGCGGCGAGCGCGTCGATGTGGGTGGTGCCGATGATCGGGTCGCCCCCGATGCCGATGGCCGTCGAGAATCCGAGATCGCGCAGCTCGTACATCATCTGGTACGTGAGCGTTCCCGACTTCGAGACGAGTCCGATCGGCCCCTTTCCGGTGATCGTCGCGGGAGTGATGCCCACGAGCGACTCCCCCGGTGTGATGATGCCGGGGCAGTTCGGTCCGATGATGCGGGTCTTGCCGGAGGCCTTGGCCGTGGCCCAGAACTCGGCCGAGTCCTGGATCGGGATGCCCTCGGTGATCACGACGACGAGCGGGATCTCGGCCTCGATGGCCTCGAGCACGGCATCCTTGGCGAAGGCCGGGGGGACGAAGACGATGGAGACATCCGCTCCGGTCTTCTCTATGGCCTCGGCGACCGTACCGAAGACGGGCAGCTCCACGTCGCCGTGGGTGACGCTCGTGCCGGCCTTGCGGGCGTTCACGCCACCGACGACCTGGGTGCCGGCCTTCAGCATGAGGGCGGTGTGCTTGGTGCCCTCACCGCCGGTGATGCCCTGCACGATGACCTTGGAGTCCTTATTGAGGAAGATCGACATTTCTCTGCAGTCCCTTACTTCGAAGCCAGTTCGGCAGCCTTGGCGGCGCCGTCGTCCATGGTGTCGGCGAGCGACACGAGCGGGTGTGCGTATTCGGCGAGAATCGCGCGTCCCTCCTCGACCTTGTTGCCGTCGAGACGAACCACGAGGGGCTTGGATGCCGTCTCGCCGAGCGTCTTGAGCGCTCCGACGATGCCGTTGGCCACCGCGTCGCACGCGGTGATGCCGCCGAAGACGTTCACGAACACGCTCTTCACCTGCGGGTCGCCGAGGATCACGTCGAGGCCGTTGGCCATGACCTCAGCGGATGCTCCACCGCCGATGTCGAGGAAGTTGGCCGGCTTCACGTTGCCGAAGTTCTCGCCCGCATAACTGACGACGTCGAGCGTGGACATCACGAGGCCAGCACCGTTTCCGATGACTCCGACCTCGCCGTCGAGCTTCACGTAGTTGAGTCCAAGCTTCTTGGCCTTCGCCTCGAGCGGGTCCTCGGAGTCGGTGTCCACGAGTGCCTCGTGGTTGGGGTGACGGAACTCCGCGTTCTCGTCGAGCGAGACCTTGCCGTCGAGGGCGACGATGTCCCCGTCTTCGGTGATCACGAGCGGGTTGACCTCGACGAGCGTGGCATCCTCCCCCTTGTAGACCTCGTAGAGCTTCACGAACACGGGAGCGACCTTCTCGACGATGTCGGCCGGGAACTTGCCCGCGATCGCGATCTCGGTGGCCTTGGCGAGGTCGATGCCGGTGAGCGGGTCGATCTCGATGCGAGCGAGGGCCTCTGGCCGCTCGACGGCGAGCTCCTCGATCTCCATGCCACCCTCGTAGCTCGCGAGAGAGAGGTAGCTGCGGTTCGCGCGGTCGAGCAGTACGGAGAAGTAGTACTCCTCCTTGATGCGGGCTCCGGCGGCGACCATGACCCGCTTGACGGTGTGGCCCTTGATGTCGAGCCCGAAGATGCCTTCGGCGGCAGCAGCCGCATCGTCCGGGTTGTGGGCGACCTTCACGCCGCCCGCCTTGCCGCGTCCGCCCGCTTTGACCTGCGCCTTGACGACGACCGTGCCGCCGAGCTTCGTCGCGGCCGCGCGCACCTCTTCCGGCGTGTCGGCGATGATTCCGGCGAGTACCGGCACTCCGTAGGATTCGAAGAGATCTCTGGCCTGGTACTCAAATAGATCCACGCTGCTGTGTCCAATCCGCAGTTCGTATGTCTGATGTGGCGGCAAGTCTCTCGATATCGAGATAGCTCGACATCAAGATATTTGGGCCACCAAGCACTCTACCCCCGGCCGCTCGGGAGCTTGGCTCGAGGACGGCGACCGCGGCGGAAACTTTGGGGGTTTTTACGCTCTGAGATTCAGACCGAGAACCGCACTGTACTCGTCGGGATGTCCGCCGCCACCAGGGTCGCTCGCACCCGGCTGCCCGCCTCGAGCTGTCCGCTGCATTCCGCCGCCACCGCCGGGTCCGCCAGCTGGATGACGCCTCCGCCTCGCCGAGCGGAGATCACCGTCGCGTCGAAGACCTCGCCCACCCGTCCGCGCAGCACGGCGGCCTCGACCGCGTCGATCGAGCCCCGGCCGAGACGTGAGGCGATGCCGTCCGACGCAGCCATGACAGCCGGGATGGCCGGCAGCGCACTTCGAACCCAGGACGGAACCGGATGCCCGGCCACGAGCGCCTCGCAGATGACGAGCACGAAGCGGTCGACGAGGCGCCGCAACGGCGCAGTGGTGTGCGCATAGGGCGCACCGACCGCGGCCTGCAGTATGACCTTCGGGGCGTCGCCGTCGAAGACCGCATAGCCGGCGCCGCGGAAGAGCGAACCGGCAGCATGGATGATCGCGAGCTGTTTCGGGTCTTCCGAGTCCAGGGTGCGCAGGTATTCGCCGTAGGCGAGCTGCGGCGCCCACGGCCAGCCGAGTGCCACGGTCTGTAGCCGGAAACGGTCGATGGCTGCGGCATCCGGGGCAGGCATGGTGCGCAGGATGCCGACTCCGCCCTCGATCATGATGCCGGCCGCGGCCATACCGGTCATCAGGGAGAGCTGGGCGTTCCAGTCCTCGACCGCAAGTGACCGGCGGCGCTCGAGCCGGTAGACGTGATCGACCTCGGTGACCTCCTGGTCGGCGCGGTTGAGGCTCGCCCCGCCGCGCTTCCTCTCGAGCAGGATGCGCTTCTCGCCGACCTCTCGCAGCAGCTGCAGTGATTCGTCGGCAGTTCCCGCATCGATCTCCCGCTGCGCTTCGGCGTAGTCGCACTGGCGGATGCTGCGAATGCGAGCGCGAGCGACGGTGGCGACGATCACGTCGGCGGCGGCGTCGAGCGTGAAGTCCCACACGAACGCGCCGCGCACCTCGCCCGGCAGCAGCGACGCGGCATCCTCACTGATGACCGTCGGATGCAGGGGGATGCGGCCGTCGGGCGCGTACATGGTCTGACCGCGCCGGCGGGCCTCCGCGTCGATCGGGCCGTTCGGCGCCACGAAGGCCGGCACATCGGCGATGGCGTACCGCACGCGGTATCCGTCGACGCTGCGCTCGAGGTGGAGCGCCTGGTCGAGGTCGGTCGCGCCAGGGGGGTCGATCGTGATGAACGGGATCTCCGTGCCATCCACTTCCGGCAGCACCTGGTGGGCGATCACGGATCGCGCATCGGCCTCGACCTCCGCGGGGAATTCCGAGAACAGCCCCAGCTCCGCGCGCAGCTGGGCGAAACGCTCGGCGAGCTGACCGGATGACGGAAGCACGAGGCGCACTGAAGACACGGTCATGCGCGTCAGCCTACGTGCCAACACTCATGGGGCACGGCGCACAATGGACGGATGAGACCCGTGGCGCTCCCCGACATCGGCGCCGAGGCCGTGCTGCTCGCCGGTGGCGGTCGCGCGATCCTGCTGCAATTGGCGAAGCCCGCGGTGGGTCACGCCGTCGCCGACCACAGCGACTTCGCCGCCGACCCGCTCCGGCGGCTACGCAACACATTGACATACGTGTACGCACTCGTCTTCGGCACCCCGCAGCAGGTCGCGGCGGTGACGGCGATGGTGCAGCGCGCCCATGCGCCGGTGCGGTCCGAAACCTACGATGCCTCGGATGCCGAGCTGCAGCTCTGGGTTGCGGCCACACTCTACGAGACGGCGACCACGCTGCACGAGCGCGTGTTCGGCCCCCTCGACGCGGCATCCGCCGAGCGGGTCTACCGGGACTACGCGGTCGTCGGTACCGCTCTCGGCATGCCCGCGGCTCTCTGGCCCGCAGACCGGGAGGCCTTCAGTCGCTACTGGCAGCGACAGTTGGCGGGGCTCGAAGTCGACGACCGGGTTCGAGAGGTCTCGGTGCAACTGCTGCGACCGGCATCCGGTCCCCTCTGGATGCGAGCGCTGATGCCGATCGCGCGCCTTGCGACCGCCGGCTTGCTGTCTCCCGCGCTGCGCGAGGCCTATGCGCTGCCCTGGGACGACCGCCGCCAGCGCCGCTTCGATCGCCTCATGGATGTCACGGCACGCCTCTATCCGCGGCTGCCAGCCCGGCTGCGGCACTGGCCAAAGAACCACCTGCTCAAACGACTCGGCTGACGACCGTTCAGTCGCCGGATCCGAAGAGTCGCCAGAGCAACATCAGCGCCAGCGGCACGGCTCCGCCCAGGATCATCCCCGAGATGCCGAGGAGGAAACCGGCGAGTGAGATCCGCGAGCCCCGAAGGGTCGGATCCCGGCGCAGGGTGCGCCTCGACACCAGTCCGAGCACCAGCGCGACGACCCCGAGCGGCAGAGTCGCGACGACCATGAGAGGAATCGCCGCAATCGACAGCACTCCCACCGTGAGCGCAGCGATCGCCGTGCCCGGAACCGGCCGAGCATCGACCAGACTTTCGCTCATATCCCGGATGATACAACCGCTGCTGAGCACACGGCAAGCGTCAGAACTGGCAGTTGATGCTGCGGCAGCGGAGCTTTCACAACATCAACTGCCAGCCCTGATGCGGACCGGTGCCGCCGTGGGCTACACGGCAGCACCGGCTCAGACCGCGAGGGCGGGGTAGTCCGTGTAGCCCTCGCCGGTCGCACCGTAGAAGGTGCTCGGGTTGGGCTCGTTGAGCTCGCGGTCGTCGCGCCAGCGGGCGACGAGGTCGGGGTTCGCGATCGCCTGGCGGCCGACGGCGACGACATCCGCGTGGTTCGCCTTCACGAACTCCATCGCCTCGTCGCGGGTGGTCAGCTGGCCGAATCCGCTGTTCACCATGAGCGGGCCGCCGAAGCGGGCGCGGAGGTCCTGCACGAGCTCGCCGGCCGGATCGCTGTGCAGCACGCTGAGGTAGGCGAGGCCGAGCGGGGCGATGCCATCGATCAGAGCGTCGTAGGTGGCCTTGGTCTCCGCCTCATCCGTCTCGAAGACGTCCTGGATGTTGTGCGAGGGCGAGATGCGGATGCCCACCCGATCCGCTCCGACAGCTTCGGCGACGGCCGTCACGGTCTCGATTCCGAACCGGGCGCGGTTGGCGGGCGATCCACCGTAGGCATCGGTGCGCACGTTGGACACGGGCGAGAGGAACTCGTGCAGCAGGTATCCGTTCGCGGAGTGCACCTCGACGCCGTCGAAGCCGGCCTCGATCGCATTGCGGGCGGCCTGCACGATCTCCTCGGTCACGCCGGGGAGTTCGTCGGCCTCGAGGGCGCGGGGCTCGGGGTAGCGCTTCTTGCCCAGAGGAGTGTGCGTCTCCCCGTCGATCGCGACGGCGCTCGGAGCCACCGGGGTGAGCCCTCCGATGATCTCGGGATGCGTCACGCGGCCGCCGTGCATGAGCTGCATGACGATGATTCCGCCCTCGGCGTGCACGGCTTCGGTGACCCGGCGCCAGCCGGCGATCTGCTCGGGGGTGACGATGCCGGGCTGGCCCGGGTACGCGCGGCTCACCGGGCTCGGGAAGGTGCCTTCGGTCACGATGAGGCCGAGAGTGGCGCGCTGCCGATAGTGCTCGACGAGCAGGTCGTTCGGTACCCCGGCGTCACCGGCACGCAGCCGGGTGAGGGGCGCCATGACGACACGGTTGGACAGGGCGAGGGCCCCGAGGTTCACGGGCGCGAAGAGTTGCACGGCACTTCCTTCTGGACTGGTGAGCTCTGAACTGCAGAGCAGGACCTGATCGAGAACGGGGATGCGCCCCCGATAATTCCCCTCCCCCAGGACTCACATCATTCAGGAAGGTGTGAGGCGGGAGTGGCCAGAGTGCGTGATGCGTTCCCACAAGAGTCATTCCGCCCCTTCAGCCCCGCGCCTTCCTGAATGATGAGAGGCACAGCGGAGGCAGAGGGACGCGCCGGCTAGAGCTTCTCGATGGGCGCCAGTTTGATCAGCAGGCGCTTGCGCCCGGCGGTGTCGAACTGCACCTCGGCGATCGACTTTGGCCCGATGCCGGTCACCCCGGTCACCCGACCGTCACCGAAGTCGATATGGCGGATGCGATCCCCCGCCGCCAGCGTCAGGTCGCCGTTGTCGCGCACCACGTTCGTCACGCGATTCGCCCACTGGGTCTTGGGCTGCGCCGCTCGCTCGGCACGGGCGGCGCGGGCGAGAGCAGTCGCCCCCGGTCCACTGGACGCGCCGTAGCCAGAGCCCAACGCCGGGGCATCCTCCGCACCGAATCCGCCACGGCGGGCGTTGAGCGCGCGCGGTTGGGTGCCGCCGCGCGAGGTGGCCATGCCAGGCGACTGGCGCCAGTCGATGAGCTCGGGCGGGATCTCCTGAAGGTAGCGCGACGGCATGGCGACGGAGACCTCGCCGAACTGCGCCCGGGTCATGGCGAGCGACAGGTAGAGCTTGCGGCGCGCGCGCGTGATGCCCACGTAGAACAGTCGACGTTCCTCGGCGGGCCCGCCGGGCTCGTTCGCCGACATCCGGTGCGGGAGCAGGTCTTCCTCTATGCCGGTGAGGAACACGGCCTCGTACTCCAGGCCCTTCGCGGTGTGCAGCGTCATGAGCGACACGGTGCCGCTCGAGTCGTCGATGTCGTCGGCCGCGGCAACGAGCGAGGTCTCGGTGAGGAAGTCGAGCAGCGTGCCATCCGGATTGTTCTTGTTGAACTCCTTGGTCACTGCGACGAGCTCCTCGATGTTCTCGGCGCGGGCCTCGTCCTGGGGGTCGCGGGATGCCCGAAGCGCCTCGACGAGTCCGGTCTTGGTGATGAGGGCGGTGAGGATGTCGGCGACCGCTGCGGTGTCGGAGGTGAGTGCTACCTCGTCGAGGATCGCGCCGAGGCCGAGGATCGCCCCGGTGATCTTGGGCCCGAACCCCATCTCATCCGCATGGCGCAGCGACTCCCGCAGCGTGATCCCGTGCGTCTCTGCGTAGCGCTGCAGGGTCGCTTCGGTGACGCCACCGATGCCACGCTTCGGGGTGTTGAGGATGCGACGCAGGGCCATGGGGTCCGCCGGATTCGCGATGGCGATGAGGTAGCCGAAGGCATCCTTGATCTCGGCGCGTTCGTAGAACTTGGTTCCGCCGAGCACCCGATAGGGCAGCGCCGAGCGGATGAAGATCTCTTCCAGAGCTCTCGTCTGGGCGTTGGTGCGGTAGAAGACGGCGATGTCGCGGTACTCGATGTTGCCGGTGGAATGGAGCTCGGTGATCTCGTCCGCGATGAACTGGGCTTCGTCGTGCTGGCTGTACCCGGTGAAGCCCACGATCTTGTCGCCGTCGCCGACAGTGGTGAAGAGCTTTTTGTCCTTGCGGTCGAAGTTGTTCGAGATCACCGCATTGGCCGCGCTCAGGATGTTCTGCGTCGAGCGGTAGTTCTGCTCGAGCAACACCACCTTGGAGTTCGGGAAGTCGCGTTCGAACTCGACGATGTTGCGGATGTCCGCGCCGCGGAAGGCGTAGATCGACTGGTCGGAATCACCGACGACCGTGAGCGATGCGGGTTCGAGGTGCTTCGTGGGGTTGCTGAGCAGCGACCCGTCGAACCCGGTCGCGCCCCCGAGCAGATCGGTGCGTGGCGGCTGCGTCAGCTCCCGGATCAGGGAGTACTGCGC
This sequence comes from Frigoribacterium sp. UYMn621, assembly GCF_040549525.1. Lineage (NCBI taxonomy): Bacteria > Bacillati > Actinomycetota > Actinomycetes > Micrococcales > Microbacteriaceae > Frigoribacterium > Frigoribacterium sp. UYMn621. The sequence continues at coordinate 178,162 of NZ_JBEPTM010000002.1, forward strand.
GTGGTTCGTGTCCTGGTATTCGTCGACCAGGATGTGCCGGAAGCGCCGCTGGTAGAGCGCGGCCACCTGCGGGAAGGCCCGGAACAGGTAGACGGTCTGGCCGATGAGGTCGTCGAAGTCGAAGGCGTTGGCGCTCTGCAGGCTGCGCGTGTACTCGCGGAAGATGTCGAGGAACACCCGCTCGGCGGGATCATTGAAGTTCGCCCCGCGCGCGTAGGACTCCACGTCGTTCAGCTCGTTCTTGAGCTTGGAGATCTTGCCCGCGACGCTCGAGACGGTGAAGCCGAAGGTGTCGGCATCCAGGTCCTTGATGATCCGCTTGATCAGCGCACGGGAGTCCGCCGAGTCGTAGATCGTGAAGTTCTTTCCGAAACCGAAGTGCTCGGCCTCCCGGCGCAGGATGCGCACGCAGGCGGAGTGGAAGGTCGAGATCCACATGCCCTGGGAGGCCTGCCCGAGGATGGCCTCGACGCGCTCGCGCATCTCTGCGGCGGCCTTGTTGGTGAAGGTGATCGCGAGGATCTGCGAGGGCCAGGCATCCTGGCTCTCGATCAGGCTCGCGACCCGCCGGGTGAGCACGCTGGTCTTGCCCGATCCGGCACCCGCGACGATGAGCAGGGCATGGCCGCGGTACTCGACGGCTTCGCGCTGCTGGGGATTGAGGCCGGCGAGCAGTGGCGACTCTCTCGGCTCGGAACGCGAGGGCTCGGCCGGATCCAGGATGAAGGTCATAACCGACCCAATTGTAGGGCGAGGCACCGACGGTTCTGCGAAAGTGCTGATGGGCGAGGGGCTCGATCGGGATCGCCTCTAGCCTGAGACCGAGCCCCTTGGAGAGAACCGTGCCCGCATCCCCCATTGATCGTGACTTCGACGTCGTCGTCATCGGAGCCGGGCCCGCCGGCACAGCCGCCGCCATCCGGGCCGCCGAACTCGGCGCCCGGGTCGCCGTGCTCGAAGCGGATCGCACCGGCGGCACCTGCGTGAACACCGGCTGCGTGCCCACCCGTGTTCTCGCCCGAACCGCCCGTATCACCCGCGAGATGCGCACCGCCGGATCGTGGGGAATCACCCTCACCGAGCAGTCCCTCGACTGGCCGGAGACCGTCGCCCGCGTGACCCGCACAGTGGACCGGGTGCGCTCGATCAAAGCCGAGGCTGGTCGATTCGCGGCCGCCGGGATCGAGCTGATCCTGGAGGGCCGCGCGCGATTCTCCGACGCCAACACCCTGGTGCTCGACAGCGGTCGCGTGGTCACCGCCGACGCGGTGATCATCTGCGTCGGCGGGCACTCCCGCCGGCTGCCGATCCCCGGGGCGCACCTCGCGACCGTTCCGGAAGACATCCTCTCCCTGCCGGAGCTGCCCGCTCGCCTCGCCGTGATCGGGGCGGGCAATACCGGGGCGCAGCTCGTGACGGTGTTCAACTCCTTCGGCAGCGCCGTCACCGTGCTGGATGTCGCGCCCCGCCTTCTCATGGCATCGGATGCCGCGATCGCCGAGGCCGTGAGCGAGGCCTTCGTGCAACAGGGCGTGTCCGTCCGCACCGGTGTGGATGGCGTCGACGGCCTCTCGCGGGCCGCCGATGGCTCGATCAGCCTGAGCTGGCGAGAGGGCGGGGTCGAGACATCCGCCGACTTCGACGCCGTGATCATGGCGACCGGCTGGCCCGCGGATGTCGACGACCTCGGCCTCGAGCATGCGGGGATCACACCGGCCCGGTCGGCGATTCCCGTTGACCAGTACTTCCGCACGGCCGTGCCGCACATCTTCGCGGTGGGAGATGCGAACGGGCGGGACATGCTCGTGCAGGCCGCGCACTTCGAGGGCGAGGCCGCGGCGGAGAACGCGGTGCTCGACGCGAATCGACGCACCCCGCATCACCTGCTGCCCGCCGGCGGGTTCACCGACCCGGACTACGCGGGTGTGGGACTCACCGAGGCAGTGGCTCGAGAGCGGGATCCGCACTGTGTAGTCGCACGAGTCGATTACTCCACGCTCGACCGAGCCGTGATCGACGACCGGGAGCGTGGATTCCTCATGCTCATCTCCGATCGCCGCCGCGAGCTGATTCTCGGGGCGCACGCTGTCGGCGAGAACGCGATCGAGGTGGTGCAGTCGGTCACCACGGCGATGGCGGCGGGCATCGACGTGGCTACCCTCGCGAACGTCAAGTTCGCCTACCCCACCTACAGCGCGGTGATCGGGCTGGCCGCACGGGCGTTGCTGACGCAGCGGAAGGAGCCGATACCCGCTCTTCAGTGACGCCCGCCGGTGCTTCTGGTCAGTGCGGCGTGAGGCCAGTCCAGTTGAGCGGAGGCTGGCCATTCGGGGTCGGTGCCCCCGGGTTGTCGAAACGCGGGTTGGCTCGGCCGGCGGAGGACTGCGCATCGCCGGTGCTCGCGCGTCGCTGCGTCTGGATGCCGACCACGATGAGCGTGATGCCCGAGACCAGCGCGACGACGCCCACCGCGACATCGATCGTTGCGATGGTGGAATCGATGGAGGCCATGGCGAGCGCGATGATCGACCGGGGCACGAGCCACCAGGATCCGATGACCGCGAGCGCGCCCAGCGCGATCAGAAGCCCAGCGTTGCGGCGGCCACGGAGCCGTAGCTCGTCCTGGTGCAGCGCACGGTCGATGCGGTCGAGAGTGTCCATATCGTGAGAGTACTTCGCTTGTCCCCGGCTGTCGAGGATTTCGATTCGACCGCGGGCGGCCTACTCGACCCGTAGCGCAGACCTCGCCGCGATCGCGAGATCGGGCTGGTCGGTGAAGACCCCATCGACCCCCATGCCCATCAGCTCGAGGAACTCGGTCTTCCAGTCACCGAACCGGCTCGCGGATGGGCCGTTCCTCAGTGTCTCCGCGAGAAACCTGTTCTCGGCGCGCAGCGTCCAGCAGAAGACCGTGAGCCCAGCGGCGTGGGCGCGCGCGACGAGTTCGGCGCCGACGGGTGCGCCAGAGGCATCCGTGTGCTGCAGCAAATGCTTGTCGAAGCTGATGCCGTCTTCGCCGGCCGCAAGCGCCGCCATGCCGTCGACGGTGAGGTAGGACGAGTAGGGGAGAGCCTCGGCGCCGTGCCGGGCGACCTGGTCGGCGGGGGCGCCCTCGACGTCGACGAGGAACACATACCGCGCCCGCACTCCCCGGTCACGGATCTGCCCGAGCACCGTCTCTTCGAAGCTCTCGACCGTCAGCCTGTCGTCGTCGGTCCAGCCCGCCGCGGCAAGCTCCGCGGCGAAGAGTTCGTCGAGGGGCAGGCCGATCGACGCGAAATAGCTGGCGTGCTTGATCTCCGCGACCATGCCGATTCGGGCGCCACGAGCGCTCAGCGGTGCCGCGTCGAGCAGCGCCATCAGGTCGACGAGCCTCAGGATGCCTTCGTCCGGGTACTCCGTGTTGCGCGGCCGCACCTGGGGAAGCCGCTCCCGCGCGTTCAGCATGGCCAGCTCCGCCCACGTGAAGTCCTCGGTGAACCAGCCCGTGAGACTCACCCCGTCGATCTCTCGCGTCGTGCGACGGTCGGCGAACTCGGGATGTGAGGCCACATCCGTCGTGCCCGAGATCTCGTTCTCGTGGCGGATCACGAGCACGCGGTCCTTCGTCGCGACGAGATCGGGCTCCACGGCATCCACCCCCTGGGCGAACGCGAGCTCATAGGCCGAACGGGTGTGCTCTGGCCGGTAGCCGCTGGCTCCGCGATGACCGATCACGAGGGGGCCGGGTGAGATAGTCACGGGACAACGCTACGGGATGCCGCAGGCGCGCTCGGCGGACTTGCTACTCTCGTGGCCATGGGGAAATGCACGAACTGTGGGACGACGCTCGATCCGAGTTGGAAGTTCTGCATCGCGTGCGGTGAGCCCGCTGCGGCAGCCGAGGACACGGCGGTGGATGGCGCGACAGCCGCCCAGCAACGCGAGCCGATCCCCTCGGCCATCCGCCCCGACGAGCCGGACGAACCGATGCCCCGCAAGCGAATGGATGCGGCCGTCATCGTCGGAGTCGCCATGGCCCTCGGCGGCGGCGTGCTGATCATCCTCGTGGCGATCGCCGTCTTCAGTCCCCGGGGCTGAGGCCATGGCGACGCGCTCCGGCTGGCACGAACCGACCGCGCGAATCCCCCTACGCTGGGGCAGCTACCGCGTGCGCTATCCCGGCGCCCTCGCGCTGATCCTCGCCGGCGCGCTCGTGCTGCAGGCCGGATCCGCGTATGCCGACTACCTCATCGTTCTCGGCGTCGGAGCGCACATCGCCGGCTGGCTGATCCTGCCCGCGCGGGGTGCCCGACGGGCGGCGGTCGCGGTGCCGAGCGCGCTTCTCGTCGGCTCCCTGCTGATCGGGTCGATGGCCGCGGTGCTTCTCGTCGGGCCGTTCGCCTTCTGGCTGTTGCTGCGGCAGCGCCCCGGGCGCAGCTACCTCGCGACGCTTCTTCCGCTCGCCAGCGGCCTCATCCTCGCGCAGCTCTATCCGCAATACGGGGACGGAGCGATCGTGGTGGCCGTCTCTCTGCTGGTGATCGTGGCATCCGCGTGGATCGCGCGCTCGCTCGCACGGCCCCGCGCACTACGCCCAGAGCGCAGCCAAGGGGGGTGAATCCCCAGCATTTCGGATGCTTTTCTCGGTAAACTCGGCGCCATGGCTACCTCCAACCCGGCGTTCAATCGCTCCCCCGCGTTCTCCTCCAACCGCGATGTCGTCGCGAAGCTGCAGAGCTCGTCGGCGTCGGTGAAGACCGAGAACATGACCGCGGCCCAGCTCACCGATCTCTACAGCGTTCCTTCTGCGACGCCCAGCGACACCGACCGCATGACCTACGAAGACACGATGGTCAAGATCGTCGTCTCGTTCGTGATCCTCCTGGTCGGCGCCGCCGTCGGCTGGTTCTTCCCGGTGCTCGCCCTTCCGGCCGCCATCGTCGGCTTCGTGCTCGCGCTCGTCAACATCTTCAAGAAGAAGCCCTCCCCCGCCCTGGTGCTCAGCTATGCCGCCGTCGAGGGGATCTTCGTCGGTGGAATCACCGTGTTCTTCGAATCGCGCTTCCCGGGCATCGCCGTCCAGGCCGTTCTCGGTACCCTCGTGGTGGTCGGCGTGACCCTGGCCCTGTTCGTCAGTGGCAAGATCCGCGCCTCCAAGCGTGCCACCAAGGTGTTCCTGATCGCGATGATCGGCTACGGCGTCTTCTCGCTGATCAACTTCATCCTCATCGCGACCGGCGTCAATTCCGACGCCTTCGGCCTGCGCAGCGCGGAGATCCCGATCCTCGGAGGCATCCCACTCGGCGTCATCCTCGGCCCGCTCGTGATCATCATGGCGGCCTACTCGCTCGTGCTCGACTTCGACAGCATCAAGACCGGAGTTCAGCGCGGAGCGCAGCGCATTTACGGGTGGACCGCCGCCTTCGGCATCATGGTCACCGTCGTCTGGCTCTACCTCGAGATCCTGCGCCTTCTCGCCCTGTTGCGCCGATAACCTCCAGCCGGCCGCCGCGGCTCGCCGCGGCGTTCTGCACGTCAGTCCCACGACGGCGGATACCGTCGCCTCCATCAGGCTGAGCCAGAGACGCGCCACTCACGACACCCAACTACTGGGGGTCGCCGGGCCGTGCGCACGGCCCCGGCTGAACCTAGGCTTGAGTGCAGAGAAACCGCCGAACGAAGGAACAGTCCGTGACATCCGCTGAACTGGCTGCTCGGCAGGCGCCCCTCGTGTCGGATGATGCGCACCTCCTCGGCGATCCAGCGAGCCCCACGCGGCTTCTGGCGCGAGCCCTCCACCATCTCGACATCGAACATCGCCGCATCCGTGGTGTCTTCGCCGACTCTCTTCACGTGAGCGCGTCGGAGTTCAACTTGCTGATGCATCTGGGCGAAATCGGCGAGGTCACCCCCAAGGCACTGGCGCTGGAACTGGGCCTCACCACCGGCGCCATGACCGCGATGGTCGATCGGCTCGAGGCCGCCCAACTGGTCTTACGTCGTCCGAACCCGCACGATCGCCGCTCCCTCTACGTGCGCCTGTCACCCACCGGCCAGGATGCACGCGCGGAGGTATATCGCCGCTACTTCGAAGCGGTGGCACACGCCAACGAAAGCTGGAGACCGGACGGCGCGGCCGATGCCATCGAGGTGCTGGAGCACATCGCGCAAGCGATCCGCACCACCATCAGCCCGACGGAGTAGCGCTACTCCCACTCGATCGTGCCCGGGGGCTTCGACGTGACGTCGAGCACCACACGGTTGACGCCGGCGACCTCGTTGGTGATGCGGTTGGAGATGCGCGCGAGCACGTCGTAGGGCAGCCGGGTCCAGTCGGCGGTCATCGCGTCTTCCGACGAGACCGGGCGAAGCACGATCGGATGCCCGTAGGTGCGTCCATCCCCTTGCACGCCGACGGAGCGCACGTCGGCGAGCAGCACGACCGGGCACTGCCAGATCTCCTGGTCGAGGCCGGCCGCCGTGAGCTCGGCGCGAGCAATCGCATCCGCCTTGCGCAGCAGCTCGAGGCGGTCGCGCGTGACCTCGCCGACGATACGGATGCCGAGGCCGGGGCCGGGGAAGGGCTGGCGGCCGACGATGACCTCCGGAAGCCCGAGCTCACGACCGATGGCCCGCACCTCGTCCTTGAACAGGGCGCGAAGCGGCTCGACGAGGGAGAACTGCAGGTCTTCGGGCAGTCCGCCGACGTTGTGGTGGCTCTTGATGTTCGCGGTGCCGGTTCCGCCGCCCGATTCGACGACATCGGGATAGAGGGTGCCCTGCACGAGGAAGTCGATCGACGCGCCGTCCCCCGCCGCTTCCGCGACGAGATCGGCGGCCGCGGCCTCGAAGGAGCGGATGAATTCGCGACCGATGATCTTGCGCTTGGTCTCGGGGTCGCTGACCCCCGCGAGGGCGTCGAGGAACTGGTCGACGGCATCCACAGTGACCAGTCGCACGCCGGTGGAGGCGACATAGTCTTCCTCGACCTGGCGGCGCTCATCCTGGCGCAGCAGTCCGTGGTCAACGAAGATGCAGACGAGCTGGTCGCCGACGGCCTTGTGAACGATCGCCGCGGCGACGGCCGAGTCGACGCCTCCGGAGAGTCCGCAGATCACCCGGGCAGTCCCCACTTGGGCGCGGATGCGCTCCACCTGCTCGGCGATGACGCTTCCGCTGTTCCAGTCCGCCGGGATCCCCGCGGCATCGTGGAGGAAGTTCTCGAGCACCCGCTGGCCGAACTCGGAGTGCTTCACCTCGGGATGCCACTGCACCCCGTACATCCGCTTCTCGTCGCTCGCAAAGGCCGCGACCGGGGTGGATGCGCTCGAGGCGAGCACGGTGAAACCCTCCGGCGCCTTCGAGACCGAGTCGCCGTGGCTCATCCAGGTGGTCTGCTCTGTCGGCTGGTCGCCGAGCAGCGTCGAGTTGCCGGGCGCGAGGGTCACGGCGGTCGACCCGTATTCGCGCAGACCCGTATTGGCGACCTCTCCTCCGAGCTGTTGCGCCATCACCTGGAAGCCGTAGCAGATGCCGAGGGTCGGGATACCGAGCTTGAGGATGCCCGGGTCGAGGCTCGGCGATCCCGACTCGTAGACGCTCGACGGGCCGCCACTCAGGACGATCCCGGAGGGATTGAGGGCGGCGACCTCGGCCGCCGTGATCGTGTGCGGCACGATCTCGGAGTAGACGTTTGCCTCGCGCACCCGGCGGGCGATCAACTGGGCGTACTGGGCGCCGAAGTCCACGACGAGTACTCTCTGGTGGTCAGTCTCGCTGCGTGCCGTGCTAATGATTCGTTACCTCCGAGGGGGCGGCCGGAGCCGGGACGGCCTGTTCGAGCTCGGCGAGCTCGAGGCGCACGCGACGCGTGATGAAGTGCTCGACGATGAAGGAGAGGAATGGCACGACCCCGCCGAGGGCGATCTGGATGAAGCGCAGGAATGGCCAGCGCATGAAGCTCCACAGTCGGAAGTCGGCGAAGAGATAGACCACGTACAACCAGCCGTGGGCGATGAGGATGCCCGTCGACAGGTTGACCGCACGAACCGTGCCATCCGGAACCAGGGCGATGACACCCTGGCTGCCGCCGAGCTCGATCTCCCGCTGGATCGGCGTGTACTTTAGCACCATCTCGAGCACGAGCAGCAGCAGCAGGGTGCCGGTGACATACGCAGACACCCGGTACCACTTCACCGCCCCGCGGATCTTCGGGATGTCGGACAGTCGGGGTCGAAGCGCCATGAGCCTAGTTTACGTGGGCAGCGTGAGCGTCTGCCGCGCTTCCCTCGGCCGCTGCGGCCTCCGCGGCCTCCTCACGCTCCCGCTCCCACGTGTCGCGCACGAGCCGGTACCAGAGGAAGATCGCGAAGCCGGCGAAGACCACCCATTCGACCGCATAGAAGACGTTGAGCAGGTTGACCTCGACATTCGAGGAAGGCTTCGGCGAATCGATCCTGGTGAGACCGGCGGCGGGCTCGGCCGCGGTGAGGTAGCCGCCGTAGACTCCCGCGACATCCGGTACCTTCCAGGTGTTGAGGAACGCACCGGGCGTCATCGTGGAGAGCTTTCCGTGCTCGAAGTCGCTGTCCTGCGGGCCCTCGGCGGGGATGTACCGTCCCTCGATCGGCACCACAGCGACGCTCGACTGCTCTTCGAGAGCCTTCAGCGCAGAATCCGCACCCGCGCGGTCCCTGGACCAGCCGACCGCGACGGCCAGTCCGGCCGAGGTACCGGAGTCGAGCCCGGCGGAGAAGTGCCCGACGACCCAGTACCCGGGGACCGCCTTGTTCAGCCGATCGCTCAGGATCGAATAGTCCCCTGCATTCCAGCGACCGGATGCGGTCACCAGCTGCGCGTTGGCCCGATCGGTGACGGGAGACTGCGGTTTGGCCACATCCTCGAGCGGCACTGCCGTCTCGGTGTCTCGCTCGATCACCGTTCCGGTCGCCACCGCGCGCGCGAGCTGCCACTGGCTGAGTCCGGCGAATCCGGCGGCCACGACGAGCGCGAGAGCGAGGGCGCCGATCCACCGCGGTCGGCGGGCGACGCTCCATACCGTTTCTGTGTCGGTCATTCTGTCAATATTCCGGATCTCTCGTGCGTTCGGCCTGCGCGTCTGACTGCTGCATCGCCTGTTCGATCAGCCGGTCGGCGGCGGTGACGGCGTGCCCGGGCTCTCCGGCGTCGAGCCCCACGGTCGCGGCCTCGACCAAGGCGATATTCTCCTCCGCCATGATGGGAATCGGCTTTGCGGCAGATTTCTTCTTCTTCGTGCGCAGCACGACCCCGCCGATCTTCACCGAATTGGCCGCGAGGATCGGTCCCATGATCGACATCACGAGCACGTAGAGTCCCGCGAACGGCACGATCCGGCTGTCGAGTCCCGCACTGATCGAGAGCGTGGCGAGAATGAGCGCGAATTCGCCACGATTCTGCAGGATCACCGCCGCATTGATTCCCGCCTGGGGACCGAGCTTGTTGACCCAGGCCACGAACTGCCCGGCGATCACGTTGAGCACCAGTGTCATCACCACGGCTCCGGCAACGGGAACGACCACCGTCGGAAATTGCGAGATGTTGAGGGTGAGTCCGAAATTGAGGAAGAAGAACGCTCCGAAGACATCCCGCATCGGCAGCGAGAGGTTCTCGATCTTCGCCCGGTACTTGGTTGCGCCGAGCACGAGCCCGATCAGGAAAGCACCGATGGCATCCGTGACGCCGAGCAGTTCGCCGATACCACCGAAGGCGACAGCGAGCCCGAAGAACAGGATGGTGAAGAGCTCGTCATCCTTGGTGCGGAAGAGTTTTGAGACCCACCTGCCGCCCCAGCGCGCGATCGTGAACATCACGACCAGGAACAGGAATGAGACGCCCAACTTGCCGATGACCGGCCAGATGGCCGTCTCACCGCTGAGGACGACTCCCACGATGGCCAGGTAGATGGCGATGAAGATGTCTTCGACCACGGTGACGCCGAGGATCATCGGTGTCTCCCGGTTGGGGAGGCGGTTGAGCTCGATCAGGAGCTTGGTGACGATGGCGCTCGAGGAGGTGGCGGTGATACCCGCGATGATGAGCGCCTCGCGGGTGCCCCAGCCGACCCAGAATCCGAAGGCGAGACCGACGGCCATATTCACCAGGATGTAGGACCCGCCCGAGACGATCAGCTTTCCGGCGTTGCCGAAGAACTCGTCCTGATCGAACTCGAGACCGAGGTTGAACAGCAGCAGGATCAGCCCGAAGATCGCGATGAGTTCGATCTGCCCCGAGTCGAAGTTGAGCGGGAACCATCCGGTGTGCGGGCTCGCCAGCAGTCCCACGAGCATGTAGACCGGGATGGAGGGAAGGCCGATGAGCTTGCCCAGCCTGCCGAACACGTAGGCGATGAGGAGGAGCGCCCCGAGAATCGCGAGCTCTTCACCCAGGTGCACGACTAGGTACCCGGCGGCGCGTCGACGGGCATCCGGGTGGAAAGGGTCAACTCGCCCGTGCGGTAGAAGTTGAAGGCCTTGTTGACCTTCTCCGGAGAGCCGGCGACCACGAGGGTGTCGCCGGGGAAGACCTTGAAGTCGTCGGCCGGGGCTGGATTCGCCGATTCACCGCGCACGACAGCGACGACGGTGAGTCCGACGACGCCGTGGGAGGCGAGGTTGCCGAGCTGCTGGCCCGCGATGTGATCGTCATAATCGACCGTGAACCAGTCGATGGAGAGACCCGGGATCTGGTCGAGCTTGTCGAGGCCCTCGGTGATGCGGGTGCCGCCGAGCAGTTCGGCGAGCGTGTGAGCCTCGTCCTCGCTCAGGCGCAGGGAGACCTTGCTGGCATCCGATCCGTCTTCCTCGTCGGCGAAGGTGATCAGATCGCTGTGACCGGAACGGTGGGTGATGACGCCTGCCTTGCCGCCGTCGGCGGTCACGAAGGTGTGGAGGACGCCCACTCCGGGGAGTTTGACCCGTCGAACATCGACCATCGTGCTGACCCTTTCACCGACCGGACAATCAGCCACCATTCTACCGGGGCACCCCTGGGCGACCCCGGGAGTGCGGGCGGGGCCTACCGGCTCGAAACGATGTCCGGGGCTTCGAGCCGCACGCGATCGGCGGATTCGTCGTCGGGCTCGAGCTGGCTGTCGCGCTCGGCCTGCACGCGCTTGAGGTAGTTGTTGGTCTCCCGCTCCACCCTCGCCGCGTCCCAGCCGAGCACATCGCCCATCAGCTTCGCCGCGACCGGGGCGGCGGAGATACCGCGGTCCCAGGCCTCGATCGAGATGCGGGTGCGGCGCGCGAGCACGTCCTCCAGATGAAGGGCCCCCTCGTGGGTGGCCGCGTAGACGACCTCCGCTTCGATGTAGTCGTCCGCGCCGGGCAGCGGGGTGTTGAGCGACGGTGTCTCCCTGATGAGATCGAGCAGCTCGTCCGTCATCACGCCGTAGCGGTTGAGCAGATGCTCGATGCGCACCTTGTGCACGCCGAACGCCCGGGCGATCTTCGCCCGCTTGTTCCACGCCGCCTGGTAGCCCTCTGCGCCGAGCAGTGCGATGTCCTGGGTGACGCTCTTCGGCACGTTCGCGTCGAGAGCGGCGGCGGCGGCGTCGATCGCATCCTTCGCCATGATGCGGTAGGTGGTCCACTTGCCTCCGGCCACGACGACGAGGCCGGGCACGCTGTGCGCGACGATGTGCTCGCGCGAGAGCTTGGAGGTCTGGTCCGACTCCCCGGCGAGGAGCGGACGCAGCCCGGCGTAGACGCCTTCCACGTCATCGCGGGTGAGCTTCACCGCGAGCACGTCATTCACGTGCTGGAGGATGTAGTCGATGTCGGCCGCGGTCGCAGCGGGGTGGGACTTGTCGAGGTGCCAGTCGGTATCGGTCGTACCGATCAGCCAGTGGCGACCCCACGGGATCACGAAGAGCACACTCTTCTCGGTGCGCAGCAGAAGGCCCATGCTCGACTGGAAGCGGTCCCGCGGCACCACGAGGTGCACGCCCTTGGAGGCCCGCACCTTGAACTGGCCGCGCTCGCCCACCATCGACTGGGTGTCATCCGTCCACACCCCCGTGGCATTGACGACCTGCTTGGCGCGGATCTCGAACTTCTCGCCCGTCTCGAGGTCGTGGGCGGTGACGCCGACCACTCGCTCGCCCACCTTGATGAAGCCCTCTACGCGCACCCGGCTGGCGACGTGGGCGCCGTAGAACGATGCGGTGCGGGCCAGGCTCGCGACATAGCGTGCGTCATCCACCTGGGCGTCGTAGTAGGTGATGCCACCGACGAGCGCATCGTTGGACAGGCTGGGAATCGAGCGCATCACCTGGGTCTTGGAGAGATGACGGTGATGCGGCACACCGGGCGGCCGACCGCCGGTGTAGCTGAAGATGTCGTAGAGCAGCATGCCCGCGCCGATGTAGAGACGCTCGATGACGCGCTTCTTGAGCGGGTAGAGAAAGCGCACCGGCTTCACGAGATGAGGGGCGAGCCGCTGCAGCAGCAGGCCACGCTCGATGAGAGCCTCACGCACGAGCCGGAAGTCCAACTGCTCGAGGTAGCGGATGCCGCCGTGCACGAGCTTCGACGACCGGCTCGACGTGCCACTGGCCCAGTCACGCGCTTCGACCATGCCGACGCTGAGGCCACGGGTCACGGCGTCGAGGGCGCTGCCCGTTCCGACGATCCCGCCACCCACGACGAGGATGTCGAGTTCCTTCTCCTTGAGCGCAGTGATCGCATCAGCGCGCTCCTCCGGTCCCAGTTTCGATGAGCGGGTTACCGTCTTGAGCCTGGCCATCTCTGCCTCCGTCAGTCGTGCTGGTTGTTCGGTGCTACTTCTGGTAGGGCGCGACCACCACTTCGACCCGCTGGAATTCCTTGAGGTCGGAGTACCCGGTGGTCGCCATCGACCGGCGCAACGCGCCGACCAGGTTCACGGTGCCATCCGCAACTGTGGATGGGCCGAAAAGAATCTGTTCTAGTGGCGCGACCTGGCCGACCTCGACCCGGTTGCCGCGCGGGAACTCGCTGTGGTGCGCCTCCGCACCCCAGTGCCATCCGCCGCCCGGTGCCTCGGTGGCTCGCGCGAGCGTCGACCCGAGCATCACGGCGTCCGCTCCAACGGAGAACGCCTTGGCGATGTCCCCGGAGGTGCCGAGGCCGCCATCGGCGATCACGTGCACGTAACGCCCGCCGGACTCGTCCATGTAGTCGCGACGTGCGCCGGCGACATCCGCCACCGCGGTCGCCATGGGCGCGTGGATGCCGAGGCTCGCGCGCGTCGACGATGCCGCTCCCCCGCCGAAGCCGACAAGCACTCCCGCGGCCCCCGTGCGCATGAGGTGAAGCGCGGGGGTGTACCCGGAGGCGCCGCCGACGATCACCGGAACATCCAGCTCGTAGATGAACTTCTTGAGGTTGAGGGGCTCCTGGTTCTGGGAGACGTGCTCGGCGCTCACTGTCGTGCCGCGGATGACGAAGAGGTCCACTCCGGCCTCGACGACCGTCTTGTACAGCTCCTGGGTGCGCTGGGGTGAGAGGGCAGCGGCGACGGTCACTCCGGCGGCGCGGATCTCGGCCAGGCGGGAGATCACGAGCTCCGGCTTGATCGGCTCCGCGTAGATCACCTGCATGCGTCGAATGGCGTCGGCGGCAGGAAGGGCGCGGATCTCCGCGAACAGCGGCTCCGGGTCCTCGTAGCGCGTCCAGAGCCCCTCGAGGTCGAGCACCCCCAGGCCGCCGAGCTTGCCCATGAGAATCGCCGTGGCGGGAGAGACGACCGAGTCCATCGGCGCCGCAAGGAACGGGATGGAGAACTGGTAGGCGTCGATGCCCCAGTTGACCGAGACATCCTGGGGGTCCCGAGTGCGCCGATTCGGCACAATGGCGATGTCATCGAAGGCATACACCCGGCGAGCGCGCTTGGCGCGGCCGATTTCTACGTCACTCACGGGTTCAACCCTACCCGGGGTGCGCGGCCGGGGTATCCCTTGCCCGGTGGGTTCGCCACGCGGGGCGGCGGTGTGCCCCGCGCCGCGCGGTGCGGCGTCGCGCCCGCGCCGCGCGGGGCGGCGTCGCGCCCCGCGCTACCAACCCGGGCGTTCGCGGACACTCCGGGCCGGAACGCCGGCCCGGAGTGTCCCTATTCGCCCGACACGTGCCACGCGAACAGTGCCGTGACACCCGATGACGGTCACAGAGGACCTAGGCACGGATACGCCCCGACGGCAGCCCCGCTTCACGAAGCAGGGTGAAGAGGGATCGCGGCTCCATCGTGTCAGCCCACAACCACCGTGCCACCGAGGGCCCAAGGGCCCGAAGCCGGTCCTCGCGCTTCTTCTCGGCGACCACGATGTCACTCACTGACAGGCCGGAGTCGAACGCTCCCCTCGTGTACCTGAGAAGCCCATCGAATTCTCCGATGAGGCGGAACCTCGGCCACCAGAAGTCCGCGTATCCGATGAGGCCCAGCCTGTCGTCGAATCGCTGCTGAAGCACCGGCGCGGGAAATCCCAGCTCATGGATCAGCGCCCGGCTCAGTGACTCCCCCGGCGAACCGGAGAGACCGTCACCGAACTGGATCGCTCGGCTGACCCGGCGGTGACCTCGCGATATCTGCAGTGCGGAGACGGCATCCCAGAGATCCTCGATGGTGATGCTCGGCTTCGGGGAATTGTCAGTGCCCGGGCGGATCGCCCAGTCCAGCGCAACCACGGCTGCGGGAAACGGCAGGACAAGGGCCAGGTCGATGATCGTCCGTCGCAAGCTGGTCACCGGGACCCCGTGGAGGAACTCGATGTCTCCCTCGAGATCGCGGGTCGCATGGCGGTGAAACGACCCTTCGGTTCTGCTCCCCGACGATTCACTCGCGAGCACGTCGACGAGCTTGGGGAGCGGACCGATCAGCGGTATGCCCCAGACGACCGCCGCCGACCGATGGCTGAGCGTCGGATGTGTGCGACTGGCACTCGTCGCTGCGACGACCTGGTGCCGATACTGCTCGGTGCGATCGAGACTGCGCCATACGGTCGCGGGGAGGTAGGCGCCCCGATGAATGCGAACCGCATCCCCGCGCAGGGCCGCTCGCCGGAATGGTCGACCGTCGAGGTCGAACTGGCGAAGCTCAGAGATGTACGTGATGTCGCGGATGGGGGCGATGTTCTCCATGGGCAGAACGATGCCGCACGGGGCCGCGCCTGCCGCTCGGTCTAGCCAACAGGGGAGAACTCATCGCGCCGCCGCTGCGGGGGAGGAGGGGTCCCCATGACGCGACTCACCCGAACTGCGGGTGAGTGCGGACAGCGCGGGCCGGCACGCCGACCCGGAATGTCCGCAAACGCCCGCAGTGGCGGCGAGGGCCGCGGAGCGCGCGGCGAGGGCCGCGGAGCGCGGCGACACCCGCGCGGCGACACCCGCGCCGCACCCGCTACCGCGAGTAGTTCGGCGCTTCCACCGTCATCTGGATGTCGTGAGGGTGCGACTCTTTCAGCCCCGCTGCGGTAATCCGCACGAACTTGCCCTTGGCCTTCAACTCCGGGATGGTGCGAGCGCCGGTGTAGAACATCGACTGGCGAAGGCCCCCGAGCAGTTGGTATGCCACGGCCGACAGCGGTCCGCGGTAGGGCACCTGGCCCTCGATCCCCTCGGGGATGAGCTTGTCGTCGGAGGGGACGTCGGCCTGGAAGTAGCGATCCTTCGAATAGGAGGTCTTCTCCCCGCGGCTCTGCAGCGCGCCGAGCGACCCCATGCCGCGGTACTTCTTGTACTGCTTGCCGTTCACGAAGACCAGGTCGCCCGGGCTCTCGTCACAGCCGGCGAGCAGCGACCCGAGCATCACGGTGTCGGCTCCGGCGACGAGGGCCTTGGCGATGTCACCCGAATACTGCAGACCGCCATCGGCGATCACCGGGATGCCGGTCTCGCGCGCCGCGAGAGAGGCCTCGTAGACCGCGGTCACCTGCGGCACCCCGACGCCGGCCACCACGCGGGTGGTGCAGATCGAGCCCGGACCGACGCCCACCTTGATGGCATCGACGCCGGCATCCACGAGCGCCTGCGCGCCCGCTCGAGTCGCCACATTGCCTCCGATGACGTCTACCTTGCGGGCGACTGGATCGCTCTTCAGGCGGCGGATGATGTCGATCACTCCCGCACTGTCTCCGTTGGCCGTGTCGACAACGAGCGCGTCCACTCCCGCGTCGATGAGAAGCATCGCCCGCTCCCAGGCGTCACCGAAGAAACCGATGGCGGCCCCCACCCGCAGCCGGCCGTTCTCGTCTTTCGTCGCCTGAGGGTATTGCTCAGACTTGTCGAAGTCCTTCACCGTGATGAGACCGCGAAGGCGGCCGGATGAGTCGACCAGCGGCAGCTTCTCGATCTTGTGCTGTGCGAAAATGGCGATCGCGTCATCCGGATTGATCCCCTCCGGTGCGGTGATCAGCGGCATTCGTGTCATCACGTCACGCACGAGCGTCGTGGACTTCTCGAACGGTGAGACGAACCTCATATCGCGATTCGAAATGATACCGACCAGGATGCCGCTCTCATCCACCACGGGGAGCCCGGAAATCCGGAACTGGCCGCAGAGCACATTCACCTCCGCGACCGTCGAATCCGGCGTGGTGGTGACGGGGTTCGTGATCATGCCCGATTCGCTGCGCTTCACCCGGTCGACCTGCTCGGCCTGGTCGGTGACCGAGAGGTTACGGTGCAGTACACCGAAGCCTCCCTGGCGCGCAATCGCGATGGCCATCCGAGACTCCGTGACGGTGTCCATAGCGCTCGACAGCAACGGTGCCGCTACCCGGATGCGGCGACTCAACCGCGAGGATGTATCTGCTTCAGACGGGATCACATCGGTGTGCCCAGGAAGCAACATAACGTCGTCATAGGTGAGTCCAACGAAACCGAAAGGGTCCGGCTGATCCATGAAATCCTCATTCTCGTGCGAGCGTTGATCAAACTGCCCGGGCTACGACAATAGATTCCGGTATTCAATCTTAACCGCGCTGAGAACGGCGGTAGTGCAGCTACCCGACGCCCAGATAGGCCTCTTTGACGGCTGGATTAGCCAGCAACTCCCGGCCGGTTCCCCGATGGGTAATCGTGCCGGTCTCCAAAACGAAGGCACGATCGGCTCGTGCGAGAGCCTGATTGGCGTTCTGTTCCACCAGCAGGATAGTGGTGCCCTGCTCGTTGATCTCCTTGATGATCTTGAAGATCTGTTTGATGAACTGCGGCGCGAGCCCCATGGACGGTTCGTCGAGCAGAAGCAACCGTGGAGCAGCCATCAGTGCCCGACCGATCGCGAGCATCTGTTGCTCGCCTCCGGACATCGTGCCACCCTGCTGGGACTTTCTCTCTGCCAACCGAGGGAAGAGCGAATACACGCGGTCGAAATCCGCAGCCATTTTGCTACGGTCTTTGCGCCCGAAGGCACCCATGTCCAAGTTCTCCAACACGGTCATTCCAGGGAAGATTCCGCGGCCTTCCGGTGCCTGGCAGATTCCGCGGATGACCCGGATATGCGCTTTCATCTTGGTGATGTCTTCGCCCTCGAACTCGATCGTGCCCGCAGCAGGATTGAGGAGGCCCGAGATCGTCTTCATCGTGGTGGACTTGCCTGCTCCGTTGGCGCCGATCAGACTGACGATCTCCCCTTCTTCGACCGCGAACGACATGTCGTGGATCGCCTCGATGCGTCCGTAGTTAACGCTAACATTCTTCAGTTCAAGCAGCGTCATCTTCTGGCTCCCCTAGGTAAGCGGCCACGACGCGGGGGTCGTTGCGGATCTCGACGGGCAAGCCGTCGGCGAGTTTCTTGCCGAACTCCAGAACAACAATGCGATCTGTCACGCCCATCACGAGCTTCATATCGTGCTCAATCAGCAGAATCGTGTAACCGTCATCGCGGATGGCCCGGATGAGGTCCATCAGACCTTCCTTTTCGGCCGGGTTGAAACCAGCCGCCGGTTCGTCGAGGCAGAGAACCTTCGGATCCGTGGCCAGCGCCCGAGCGATCTCGAGACGGCGTTGGTGCCCGTAAGAAAGGTTGCGGGACAACACGGCCGCATCCTCACCAATGCCGACGAATTCAAGGAGTGCCATCGCGCGACCGATCGAAGACTTTTCTTCGCGCACGTGCCGAGGCAATCGCAAAAGAGCTCCGACAACACTCGTCTTGTGGCGGGCGTCCAAGCCGACCACAACATTTTCTAGCGCGGTCATTTCACCGAACAGACGGATGTTCTGGAAGGTGCGGGCCAGTCCGAGGCGGGTGATCCGATGCCGACGCCGGCCTCCGATGCTCACTCCTTCGAGAAGCACCTTGCCGCTGGTCGGCTTATACACTCCCGTCATCGCGTTGAAGCAGGTCGTTTTTCCCGCACCATTAGGCCCGATGAGACCGAGGATTTCGCCCCTTCGGATATCGAATGACACATCGTCGAGCGCCGTGAGTCCACCGAACTTCACGGTGAGATTCTTGACCTCCATGATGTTCTCGCCGACTTCGACGCCCATCTCGCGCAGCGGTGCGGCGCCCTCGGCCGTTTCGGCGGAAACGTGCCTCTCCTCTATCGAGGAGTCGGTGCCTTTTCCGCCGCCCGGCTGCACGACGCTCATTCGGCCACCCCCTTGGACGACGCGTCAACCGACCCGGCAGACGACCGACTACCGGGTGGCTGCGTGCCGTTGCGTGCCGACGGTCTCGGCCGCGCAGACGCACTGACACGCGTGTACGTGGTACGTCCGTAGGCCAGCAGCTTCTGCCGGGCGGGCAGAAGCCCCTGAGCGCGGAAGATCATCAGTAACACGAGTGCGAGCCCAAAAATCAGGTACTTGTACTCCGCGATCGCAGTAAACCG
Organism: Frigoribacterium sp. UYMn621; assembly: GCF_040549525.1. Lineage (NCBI taxonomy): Bacteria > Bacillati > Actinomycetota > Actinomycetes > Micrococcales > Microbacteriaceae > Frigoribacterium > Frigoribacterium sp. UYMn621. The sequence continues at coordinate 196,997 of NZ_JBEPTM010000002.1, forward strand.
CAGTGGTATGTAGGCCACGATCGCTCCACCGATGATCGCCCCCACCTTGTTACCCGCTCCACCGAGCACCACCGCGGCGAGAAAGAGGATTGAGGTCACCACATCGAACTTCTGGTTGTTGATGAAACCAATCTGGCCGGCATAGAGCGCGCCCGACAGCCCACCGACGCCCGCGCCGATGGCGAATGCCCACACTTTGTACTTGAACACGGGCACACCCATGATCTCTGCCGCGTCCTCATCCTCGCGAATCGCAACCCACGCGCGGCCAACACGGCTGCGCTCGAGGTTTCCGGCGAGCAACAATACGATGATGATCACAGTGACGGTCAGCCAGTACCACGGCGTTCCGTTTGAATTCGAAAACAGTGGCGTTCCGTCCGCCTGGGTGCCGGGTGGGCGCCCCACGTTTTGAAATCCGACCTGACCCTTCATCGCCGGGATGATGGTTGCCAGGATGCGCACGATCTCTCCGAAGCCCAGAGTCACGATCGCGAGATAATCCCCCCGCAGACGAAGTGTGGGAATTCCGAGGATCACACCGAAGAACATCGTCACTGCCATCGCGACCGGAACGGTCCAGAGGTACGGGATGTGCAGGAACGGCGAGTCGGGACTGGTCAGCATGGCAGCTGTGTACGCACCGACCGCAAAAAACGCGACGTACCCGAGGTCAAGAAGGCCGGCATAGCCGACCACCACGTTGAGGCCAACGGCGACGAGGGCGTAGATCGCCATCTGGAAGCACGTGATCGGCCAGTCATTTCCCGGCTCTGAGGTGATGATCGGCGGGTTGAGAATTGGCAACGCGTAAACCAAGACCACCACGATGAGCAGAAATGCCCACTGCTGAGGTCGACGAAGGTTATTCCATTTGTCACGGAATGCCTGCGTCAGGCGTGGCTTTTTCGTTCCAGCGGTGAAGCGATCGACCCGATCCTTTGCGGATTCCGAATCGGGCATCAGGGTGGGTCCGTCAGTGGTGCTCATGCCTTGCTCCTCGCCAGTGAGGTTCCGAGTATGCCAGTGGGTTTAACGAGGAGGACGAGTACGAGCACGATAAACGCGACGACATCGGTCCATTGCGAATTGCCGAGCAGGATCTGGCCGTAGTTGCCGATCAGCCCGATCAACAGCCCGCCGAGCAGGGCTCCGCGAACATTACCAATACCCCCGAGCACCGCCGCGGCGAATGCCTTGATGCCGAGCACGAACCCCCCCGAGTAGAGAACGCCCGACGGCACCTTCATCACGTAGAAGAGGGCCGCGGCACCGGCGAGAAGACCTCCGATGACGAAGGTGAGCACGATAATGCGCTCTTTATCGACCCCCATCAGCGTCGCAGTATCCGGATCCTGTGCCACCGCGCGAATGCCACGGCCGATTTTGGAGCGACGGATGAACTGGTCGGTGAAGACCATGAGTATCACCGCCGCAACAACGATGGTGATCTGCTGGGAATCCACGATCGTTCCGAAAACATCGAAGATCGGCTGCGGTTGGAACATAGTCACAGCGGGTTCGGGATTGCCGCCCCGAACCAGAAAGATCGTGTACTGAATGGCTAGGGATGCACCGATCGCCGTAATCAGGAACACGAGGCGAGGAGGATTGCGCTTGCGCAACGGGCGATACGCGAGACGCTCGAGCCCATATGCGGTTACCGCTGAGGCGATCATTCCGACCACCAACGCGAGCAACAGGTCACCGATGAGGGCTATCGGCGACAGCGTCGGCACTGATCCGTCGAAGCCGAGGGACGTCAGGGTGAAAACCACACCGTAGGCACCGAGGATGAAGACCTCGGAATGGGCGAAGTTGATCAGGTTGAGCACGCCATAGACGAGAGTGTAGCCAAGTGCCACGAGTCCGTAGATCGCCCCGAAGGTGAGGCCATCGAAGGTGGCACTCCAAAAGTTCTGGATCAGGGACGGGACATCGAAGCTGATCCAGCTGTCGTCCATCGGAAGGGCGGATAGGAGCATCGGGAGCATTGCACGTCCTCAGGGACCGCATCGTCGCGGACCGGGGTAGTGGTTGGATAATCACATGGAGATCGGGGCGGGAAGACTTCTCCCCGCCCCGATCAATCATTGCTTCCTAACTAGCCGATTTGGCCGATGAACACGATCTTTCCTGCGTCCACCTTATAGCCGTAGACGGCGGGCTTTGCGAGCTCGCCCTTATCGTTCCACTTGTAGTGCTTGCTGAGACCGTCCGCATCGTACGAAGTGACCCAAGCCAAGAGGTCAGCCCGTGTTGTCTTGCCCTTATCGATGCCCGACAGCAACACCGTTGCGGCGTCATAGCCCTCAATCGAGTAGGTGCCTGGCGCGGCGCTGAACGCAGCGGTGTAAGCCGTTGCGAAGTCCGGGATTAGCTCACCCGGGATACACGGGCAGGTGAAGTACGCATTCGAAGAAGCATCGCCCGCCTGCTTGATGAACTGGTCATCCTTTACTCCATCCGGTCCGACGAAGTCGCCCTTGAAGCCCTTAGCGACCAATTGCTGGTCGAAAGGGGCGGCCTCGGCGTAGTAGCCCGCGTAGTAGACCGCGTCAGCCTTGGAGTTGATGATCTTCGAGATGACGGCCGAAAAGTCCTTCTGGCCGGTGGTCACCTTGTCGGTGCCGGCGATGTTCGAGCCGAGGCCCGCTTTGGTCGCTTCGCCGAGGCCTATTCCATACTCCGAGTCATCCTGAACGAGGTAGACCTTCTTCGCCTTGAGCTTGTCAAGAACGAAGCTCGCGGCAGCCGGGCCTTGCTGGCTGTCGTTACCGAGACCGCGGAAGAAGGTCTTCCATCCGTTAGTCGTGAGCGAGGGCGCCGTTGCAGAAGGCGTGATGTGCACGAGGCCTTTCTGCTCGAAGATGTTTCCGGTGGCCTTGGACTCGCCCGAGAACGGGAGTCCGACCACGCCGACGATGGCTGGGGTGTTGACCGCCTGGGTGACCGGGCCGGTCGCCTTGTCTGGCGAACCCTCGGTGTCGAACTTGGTGAACTTCACCTGGCAGTCCGCGTTTGACTTGTTGTGCTGGTCGATCGCGAGCTGGACACCGTTGAAGATGTTGATTCCGAGTTGCGCGTTCGGTCCGGTCTCTGCGCCGATGTAGGCGAGGGTCGTCGAAGGATCGCACTTTGCCTTGCCGTCGCCAGCGGGCAGTACCGCGTTCGCGGGGACGGGAACGGATGTCACGGCGGGGAGGCTCACCTTCGACCCTGTCGAGGCGGTGCTACCTCCGGTGGGAGCGGCCTGATTTGCGCAGCCCGACAAAGCCATTCCCAGGCTTGCGGCGACTGCTAAGCCGACCATGATTCGTGAGTGCTTCATGTAATTGATTCTGCCTTCCATGCTTCCATGCTGCCGGAGCGCGACATTGCGCCTGGCATTTCGGGGATAGTGCGGTAATGTTATCGGTAGCGTGGAGACGAATCGCAAGCAAAGATCGCTCTGGGTCGAAACGTGATCAAACTGTAGTTTCGTGCAGGTCCGTCGAATCGACGGCATCCTCGGTCACCACGACCTGCCGCACGGGTCGATCCAGCGAGTTGCACTCCCAGCTTCACCCGGCGATCACCGTGCCGATTCGGCTGAACCGATTGGCCGCGTCGTAGCGATAGAGCCCGAATGCTGCCGGGCTGGTATCACCGTTCGTGTCGAAGGTGGTGGCGCCAGAGATCCCGTCGTAGTCGATGTCGGTGGAGGTCTTCAGCACATCGACGCACTCGCCGTAGGTGGTGCACTCGATGCCCCCGGCTGACACCTCTCGCAGGTGGGCCGCGATCGCCGCGCCACTCGCATCGTTGGCGACCGTCGCCGCGAGCGCGGCGATAATCGTGGCGTCATAGGACTCCTCTGCGTACTGCAGATCGGTGACCGCCGGTGCGACGGCCGCTACCCGCGCGGCGAAAGCGGGAGTCGGCTGCGCCCCCTCCAGGATGCCGTTGACGCCTGCCAGGGTGCCGACCGGTACGGCCTGGGAATAGTCCGCGGTGTTCTGTCCCGTCAGCCACAGCTTCGCTCCGCCGAATCCCGCCGCCGTGAGCTGGGTGATCAGTGCCGTGTTCTGCGCCATTGCGCTGAAGGGGCTCACGAAGACGACGTCGTCCGGCTTCGAACTATTCACCGCGGCGATGATGGGAGCCAGGTCCTTCGTCGCCGCATCGATCTTCTGCACGCCAACCAGGCCTCCGGTCGCCGCAAGCGCTGCTCGCATCGTGCCGAGTATCGCCCGCCCCATGTCGTCGTCGAAGTAGACGATCGCGATGCGTGCCTTTCCTCCACCGATGGTCTTGGCGAGAGCGCCCCCTTCGAGAGCGGCGGAGCCGATCGTGCGAAAGAAATAGCCGCCGGATGCCACCGAACTGAGGCGCGCGGAGGTGGCGGCCGGCGAGATCATCGGCAGCTTCGCCGCGACGAGCTTCGGGATGACTCTCTCGGCCAGCACCGATGACGACGGCCCGATCAGCACGTCGGCCTTCGCGGTCACGAGCTCGGCGATCGACGCCTCGATCGTTGCAGTGGACACGTCGCCGGAGTCTCGTGCGAGCACTTCCACGGGTTTGCCGAGCACGCCACCGGCATCGTTGATCTCCTTGACGGCAACCGCGACGCCCGCGGCCTGTGCGCCGCCGAGGTAGGACTGTGTGCCGGTGCTGGGGAAGAGTGTTCCGATGCGCAGAACTCCGTCGCCGGAAGGTGCGGCCGTCGATGAGGCCGACGGCACCGGAGGAACGGGCGTCGGGGGTGCGACAGAGCAGGACACGAGCGCGAGGCTGAGTACTACTCCGGAGAGGGCAGCCGGAAGCGTTCGGGAGCGCGACATGATGGTCCTTCGGGTAGATCGGGTATGTCGAACCCTACAGTTCGGTCACCGGGCCGGCAGCGAGGCGCGACGGGCCCGAGGCGCCGCGACGAAGATGTCCACGGTGAGGATCGTGAGCGCCACCCAGACGAGGGCGAATCCGATCCAGCGCGCCGGCGGCATGTCCTCCCCCAGCACGAAAGCTCCCACCACGAACTGGAGCACCGGCGCGAGGTATTGGGTGAGCCCCAGGTAGACGAGAGGCAGTCGTCGCGCGGCGGCCGCGAAGAGCAGGAGCGGAACCGCGGTGACGACCCCGGCGCTCACCAGGAGAACCGTGTGGGCGAGGCTCACGGTGCCGAAGGTGAGGCCGGCGCTGGTGCCGACGACCGCCAGCTGCACGATCGCGACCGGGGCGAGCCAGGCCGTTTCGAGCGTGAGGCCGCTCACGGCATCCACCGCTGGGCCCACGCGCTTCTTGATGAGCCCGTACAGACCGAAGGAGAAGGCGAGCACGAGGGAGATCCACGGCAATGCGCCGTAGTTGAATGCGAGCACCACGACCGCAACGAGGCTCGTGCCCACGGCGATCCACTGCGCGATCCGCAGCTTCTCACGCAGGAAGATCACCCCGAGGAGAACAGTGACGATGGGATTGATGAAGTAGCCGAGGGATGCCTCGATCACCTTGCCATCGAGCGTCGCGAAGACGTAGACCTGCCAGTTGACGAAGATGAAGACCGCGGCGAGACCCATCGTGAAGACGATGCGAGGCTGGCGAAGGATCGCGACGAGCGCCGGCCATTTGCGCGTGACGGTGATGATGATCGCGCAGAACACGAGGGAGAAGAGGATGCGCAGGGCGACGATCTCGAACGCGCCGGAGGGCTGGAGCAGCAGGAAGTAGAGCGGCAGGATGCCCCAGAGCGCGTAGGCAGCGACGGCCATCGCCACGCCGGATCGTTCCGTGGACTGTTCGGGGGATCGCGAGCTGGGCATCATGGGGATGTTACGGCACAAAAGAGAAGGGGCCCACTTCCGAGATGATCGGAAATGGGCCCCTCCACGAAGAAGTGGTCCTAGTGCGTGACGACCGCGAGCACGTCGCGAGCCGACAGCACGAGCAGGTCTTCCCCGCCGTACTTGACCTCGGTTCCACCGTACTTGGAGTAGATGACCTTGTCGCCGACGGCGATGTCGAGGGGGATGCGGTTGCCGTTGTCGTCGATGCGACCCGGTCCGACAGCGACGACCTCGCCCTCCTGGGGCTTCTCCTTCGCGGTGTCCGGGATGACGAGACCGGACGCAGTGGTCTGCTCGGCTTCGACCTGCTTGATGACAATGCGATCTTCGAGCGGCTTGATGGAGACTGCCACGGTTGACCTCTTTCTTGGAAGTACTTCGAAATCTGGAGGGTTAGCACCCTCCTGAGGAGAGTGCCAGATGTAGCTTAGCCGCGCGTTAGCACTCCTGCAAGGTGAGTGCCAATCCACGGCTTGGTACGGTGGGTCGATGGATTCCTCAGAGCTCGTCGAACTGCTCTCCGGCGACGGCCTGAGGCTCCTGGATTCGCTGCCAGAATGGCAGTCGAACTCGGATGTGCTGAAGACGGTGAACGACCTCCGCCGCGCCGGTCACTCCCCCGGCCTCGTCGCAGCGGTGCTCAGCCAGTCGAAGCTACGCGCAAAGGCAAAGGCCAAGTTCGGGCCCTTCGCCGGGCGGATGCTCTTCACCGAGGCCGGGCTCGAGCAGTCGACCCGGCTGCGCGTAGCCGCCCTTCATGCGGGTCGGTTCCAGGCCGCAGGACTCCTGCGCATCGCCGACCTGGGCAGCGGGATCGGGGGCGACGCGCTCGCTCTCGCCTCGCTGGATCTCGAAGTGACCGCCGTCGAACTCGACGAGGTGACCGCGGCGATCGCGGCCTACAACCTCGCGCTCTGGCCGAATGCCACCGTCGAGCACGCCGACGTCACCACCTTCGATCTCGAGGGCTTCGACGGGGTCTACCTCGACCCCGCCCGACGCACCGCCGGCCACCAGAACACCTCGCGCCTCTCGGACCCGGCCGACTATTCGCCGACGCTCGATTTCGCCTTCGGTATCGCCGACCGACTGCCCACCGGAATCAAACTCGGACCCGGGATCGACCGCGACCTCATCCCGGCGGAGGCCGAGGCGCAGTGGGTGTCCGTTGATCGCGACGTGGTCGAGCTCGGGCTCTGGTTCGGCAGCCTCGCGCGCCCGGGCATCCGCCGCTCCGCGCTCGTGATCGGGGAGCACGGCACCGCGGAGCTCGCCTCCACCGGCGACAGCACGGATGTCGAGACCGGCACGCTCGGCAGCTACCTGTACGAGCCCGACGGGGCGGTCATCCGCTCCCGACTGATCGGCGATCTGGGCCGGCGCATCGGGGCGACGATGCTGAGCGACGGCATCGCCTACCTCACCTCTGACACCGCCATCGAGACGCCTTTTGCCGCGTGCTTCCGTGTGGTCGAGACCTTTGCGCTCGACGAACGTCGGCTGAAGAAGGAGCTGGCGGCACGGGGCATCGGTTCGCTCGAGATCAAGAAGCGCGGAGTGGATGTCGATCCCGCGGCTTTCCGGCGCAAGCTCTCGCTCCACGGCCCGCGGTCCGCGACGCTGGTGCTCACCCGCGTCGCGGGTCGACACACCGCACTCCTGTGCGAGCGAGTCACCTTCCGCTCCTGAGCCGTCGGGCTGCCGGCACCGGGGAGGGAAAGCGACGAAGGGCCCGTCTCCCGGAGGAGACGGGCCCTCATCGGTCGAAACCGAGGCGACTAGTAGTTGTTCGAGTTGAACGCGCCGTTGGCTCCGCCGATGGCGAAGAGGGCGATCCAGCCGATCAGGGCGATGATCGCAATGACCAGGCCGGCGATTCCGGTGATGATCGCGGTCATCCAGAATCCCTTGGCCTGCACACCTTCGCGTTTGCGACCGAGGATTCCGAGCACCAGCGCGGCGCCGGGGATGAAGAGCTGCAGCACCGATCCGACGATCGGGATGAAAACGACCCAGAAACCGAGAAGGCCGACGATTCCCGCGATCATTCCGATGAGGCTGAGGGTCTTCTTGGGGCCGACGACACCCGTAGCGGCATAGGCGGGAGGGGCAGTCGTGTAGCCGTCCCCGGCCGGAGGAGCCGGCGGCATCACCGGAGGCGCGACGGGCGGAGTCACGGGCGAGGCTGGCGGCGGTACCGGCGGCACGGCACCGTTGTCGGGGTCAGTCATGGTTGCTCCTTTGAGAACGTTGTCGGTGTCAGGCGATTCACAGCATTTCACCGCAGTGGTGGCATGTCAAACAGCACGCCGGTGACCCCGGTGCTCGAGTCAGGCTTGGATGACCGTGACCGGCAGGGTGGAGTCGGCCCCGAACGACAGGGCGGACGGTCCGTGGCCGGCCTCGATCAGCCTCGCCGCAATGGCCGCGATCATCGCTCCGTTATCGGTGCAGAGGGCCAGCGGGGGGATCCGCAGCTCGATTCCCGCAGCCGCGCAGCGCTCCGCCGCGACCTCCCGCACCCGGGCATTGGCGACGACTCCGCCGCCGAGCAGCAACCGCGGTACGCCGAGGTCCCGGCATGCCGCGACCGCCTTCGTGAGCAGCACATCGGTGACCGCCTCTCGGAAGCTCGCCGCGACATCCGCCACCGGCACCTCTTCGCCCGCGTCACGCTTCTGCTCGACCCAGCGCGCCACGGCGGTCTTGAGCCCCGAGAAGGAGAAGTCGTAGCGATGCTTCGCCATGTCTTTGGGTTGACTGAGCCCGCGCGGGAAACGGATCGCCTTGGGGTCACCGCCCACCGCAACCCGGTCGATCTGCGGGCCACCGGGATAGGGCAGCCCGAGCAGACGAGCCACCTTGTCGAACGCCTCGCCGGCGGCATCGTCGATCGTCTCACCGAGCAGTTCGACATCGGAGATCAGGTCGCGCACGTGCAACAACGACGTGTGACCGCCCGACACCAGCAGGGCGATGGTCGGAAGTTCGATGTCGGTGCCGTCGTCTCTCAGAACATCGGCACCCACATGCCCAACGAGGTGGTTGATGGCGTAGAGCGGCTTGTCGAGGGCGACGGCGAGCGCCTTTGCCGCCCCGACACCCACCATGAGGGCACCGGAGAGGCCCGGTCCGCTGGTAACGGCGATGGCATCGAGCTCGGCGAGCGTCACTCGGGCCTCGGCGAGCGCCGCCGTCAGGGCCGGAGTGAGCGCCTCGAGGTGGGCACGGGCGGCGATCTCGGGCACGACTCCCCCGTAGCGGGCGTGCTCGTCCATCGAGGAGGCGATCACGTTGGCGAGCAGGGTCGTGCCGCGGACGATGCCGATCCCGGTCTCATCACAGCTCGTCTCGATGCCCAGCACGAGAGGGCCGCCGGTCACTGCCCTACCGCCGGTCGGGTGACGGGCTCTGGCACGTCGAGCCGCATCACGATCGCATCCACGCCATCCGGCTGGTAGTAGCCCACCCGCACCGCGATCTCCTCGAATCCGAGACTGTCGTAGAGGCGTTTGGGACCGGGATTGTCTGCGCGCACCTCGAGGAACACTTCTTTCGCGCCGCGCTTGCGTGCCTCGCCGATCAGCGCGTTCATCAGCGCTCGACCGAGCCCTCCCCGGCGCGCGGTCTCTGCCACCGCTATGGTCTGGATGTCCCCCTCGAGGGCCCCACGGGGGGCGAACAGCCCGGCGTAACCGTCGAGCTCCCCCGGGAATCCCAGCCTGTCGGCCACGAGGTAATAGCACTGCGGATTGCGCAGATCGCTGAGCATCGCGTCACTCGACCAGGCGTCGGTGCCGAACGTGCCGGTCTCGAGCTCCATGATGCGGGCGAGGTCTTCCGTCGTGGCGACCCGCAGTTGCCAGCTCACTCAGCTCACCCGCTTCGGACCGGCCGAGACCGTGGCATCCGGCGCCCGCAGGTAGAGCGCCTCAGCACCGGCGAAGGCACGCTTGTGCAGGAACAGGCCCTCGGCGAGCAGGCCGGCGGATGCCGCGGAGACCTCGGCCGCATCGATCCGCTCGTAGTCCTCATAGTCCTCCACCGCCAGGGACAGCTCGTCGGGGCGGCACAGTCCCGGACTCTGCGCGCGCACCGGGAGTCCCACCGAATCGACGCCGGAGTATGCGGAGAAGTAGACCTCGCGTCGACGGGCGTCCGTGACGACGAGAAGCGGGCCCGTATTGCCCGCCGCGAAGTGACCCCAGGCGACCGCATCGTGGCTCACCACCCGCACGAGCGGACGGGACGCCCCGAAGGCGAAAGCCTGGGCGGCGGCGATCCCCACCCGCAGGCCGGTGAACGGACCGGGTCCCATGCCGGCGGTGACTCCGGAGAGCTGGTCGATCGCAATGCCGGACCGCTCGATCGCGAACAGGATCGCTTCGCCGATCACTTCGGCATGGCGCCGGGTGTCGGACTCGTTGACTTCCGAGAGGATGCCCCGGTCCCGGTCGACCACGGCGACACTCGTGCCGGCGGAGGTGTCGATGGCGAGCAGCATCAGTCCAGCCTAAGGTCGCGCCAGCGCGCACCGTGGCCGGTGATGGTGACGATCCGCGGCTCCACCGGTTCGTCCCCGTCCGCGACCCCGGCACCCGCGCCGGTCGGCCGGCGGATGTCGATCTCGATCCAGTGTTCGGCGACGCCGTCCAGCATCCCGGCCGCCCATTCGACCACCACGATCGACGCCGACCAGTCGATGTCGAGATCATCGAGCTCGGCCGCGCTTCCGAGCCGGTAGGCGTCCACGTGCACGAGGGGGGCGCCTTCGACGAGCCGCCGATGCGTGCGAGCGAGCACGAAGGTGGGACTCGTCACCGATCCCCGCACACCGAGCTGTTCGCCGAGACCGCGGGTGAAGGTGGTCTTCCCCGCCCCCAATTCGCCGTTGAGCGCAACCAGGTCGCCGGCCTTCAGCTCGAGCGCGAGACGGGCCCCGAGCTCGGCCATGTGTTGCGGGGTATCAATCTCTAGCTGCATAGGTCCACTCGATCCGGCCGCCGAGGCGCGTGACGATCTCATAGTTGATGGTGTCGGCGGCTCGTGCCCAGTCGTCCACGGACGGCACCCCGATCCCGGGATCCCCGAACAGCACCGCGCGGTCGCCCACCGCGACCTCGTCGTCGCCCACGTCCACCACGAACTGGTCCATCGCGACGCGGCCGGCGATCCGGTAGTGGCGACCGTTGATGGACACCGGTCCGCGCCCCGATGCCTGGCGAGGGATGCCGTCGCCGTACCCGAGGGGCACGAGCGCAAGGCTCGTCTCGACGGGCGTGCGGTAGTCGAAGCCGTAGGACACGCCGGTCCCCGCCGGCGCGCGCTTCACGGAGACGATGCTCGCGCTCAATTCGAGCGCGGGACGGAGCCCGAGGTCGGCGGAGCTCACGTCGTCGAAGGGCGAAAGGCCGTAGGTGCCGATTCCCACCCGCACCAGGCCGAATCTCGCGGAGGGCACCCTGAGCGCTCCGGCGGTCGCGGCGAGATGGCGCAGTTCGGGAGTAAGCCCTGCCGACAGCGCATCGGCGATCGCCCGCTCGAAGGCCGCGACCTGGGCGAGATCCTCACCCTCTCCGGCATTGGCGAGGTGACTCCAGAGCCCGCGCACCCTCACCCGCCCGGCGCGCTCGTGCTCGGCGGCCGCCTCGAACAGCGCCCGCCAGTCGGACTCCACGGCGCCGTTGCGACCAAGGCCGGTGTCTACCTTGAGCTGCACGGAGGCCGTGCCCGCGGCATCCGCCACCCGGTCGAGCTGCTGGAGGTAGTGCACACCGAGGTCGATGTCTGCGGCGATGGCGTCGTCGAAACCGGCTTCGGGGCCGTGCAACCAGGCGAGGATCGGCGCATCGATGCCCGCCGCGCGCAACTCGAGAGCCTCGGGGATATCCACGACACCGAGCCAGTCCGTGCCTGCGGCGACCGCCGCCCGTGCGACGGCCACGGCGCCGTGGCCGTAGGCGCGCGACTTGACGACCGTCATGAGCCGCGTGTCCCCGATGCTTCCGCGCAGCACGCGGATGTTGTGGGCCACCGCGTCGAGATCGACGCGCGCCTCGCGAAGCGGCCGACTCATGACGCGCCCGAACCCTCGGCGATCACGTAGGCGATCGCGACCCCGGCATCGTGGCTCATCGACAGGTGGATGGCGGAGATCCCCCGCGCCGCGACGATGTCGGCGAGAGAGTTGTAGACCTCGATGGAGGGATTGCGAAGGCCATCCGAGACGACGGCCATGTCGTGCCAGCGCACCCCGGTGGAATCGCCGATCGCCTTGATGACGGCCTCCTTCGCCGCGAACCGTGCGGCCATGGAGCTGAGCGACCTCCTGGACTCCCCGTCCCACTGTTCGCTCTCGGCGAACAAGCGGGTGAGGACCCCCGGTGTTCGGGTGGTGGCGCGCTCGAAACGGGCGAGATCGACGACATCCACACCGATGCCGATGATCATTCCGATGCCTCCTTGGTGTTACTCGACCGCGCTACTCGGCCGCGCTACTCGACCGTGACCGACTTGGCCAGGTTGCGCGGCTGGTCCACGTCGAGCCCCTTGGCCGCGGCCAGTTCCATCGCGAAGATCTGCAGTGGCGCAACGGCAAGCAGCGGCTCGAACAGGGTGGAGGCGAGTGGGATGCGGATCACGGTGTCGGCATAGGGCAGCACCGAGACATCCCCCTCTTCGGCGATGGCGAGGATGCGAGCACCGCGGGCGCGGATCTCCTGGATGTTCGATACCACCTTGGGATGCAGCGAATCCGTCGCGCGCGGGCTCGGCACGATGACGAACACGGGCTGGCCCGGCTCGATGAGCGCGATCGGGCCGTGCTTGAGCTCACCGGCAGCGAAACCCTCCGCATGGATGTAGGCGAGCTCCTTGAGCTTGAGCGCGCCCTCGAGCGCCACGGGGTATCCCGCGTGACGGCCGAGGAAGAGCACGGAACGGGTGTCCGTCATCCAGCCCGCAAGCTGGGTGATCGCGTCGTGCTGCTCGAGCACAGTCGCGAGCTGGTCGGGTAACGCCTGGAGCTCCTCGAGCAGGCCAGCGATCTCCACCGCAGAGAGAGTCTGGCGCACGCGGGCGACGTGCAGGCCGAAGAGATACAGAGCGGCGACCTGGGCGACGAAGGCCTTGGTGGATGCCACGGCCACCTCCGGTCCGGCGTGCGTGTAGATCACGGCGTCGGATTCACGGGCGATGGTGGCACCCTGGGTGTTGCAGATCGAGAGCGTCTTCGCCCCGGCCGCGACCGCATACTTCACGGCCATCAGGGTGTCCATGGTCTCACCGGACTGGCTGATCGACACGACGAGAGTGCGGGCGTCGATCACCGGATCGCGGTAGCGGAACTCGTGCGAGAGTTCGACATCCACCGGGATGCGTGCCCACTTCTCGATCGCGTACTTGCCGAGCATCCCGGAATAGTTGGCCGTGCCGCAGCCCAGGATCACGATGCGGTCGATGTCCCGCAGGGCATCGTCGCCGAGGCTGTCGAGCTCGTGAAGTCGCACCGCTCCGTCGGCGATGCGGCCGAGCAGGGTCTTGGCGATAGCCTCCGGCTCCTCGCTGATCTCCTTGGCCATGAAGCTCGACCATCCACCCTTCTCGGCGGCAGAGGCATCCCAGGCGATCTCGAATTCTTCGGTCTCGACCGGGTTGCCGAGGAAGTCGGTGACCGTGACGCTGTCGGCGGTGATGGTGACGAGCTGGTCCTGGCCGATCGCCATGGCGCGACGGGTGTGCTCGACGAAGGCCGCGACATCCGACCCGAGGAAGTTCTCGCCGTCGCCGAGGCCGATCACCAGGGGCGAGTTCCTTCGGGCGCCGACGACGACTCCGGGCTGGTCTTTGTGGAGCACGAGCAGAGTGAACGCACCGTGCAGCCGATCGACCACGTTGCGAAGCGCGACGGCGAGATCACCGGTCTTCTCGTACTCGATTCCCACGAGCAGCGCCGCGACCTCGGTATCGGTCTCGCTGGTGAAGACGGTGTCGGGGTGCGATGCGAGAAGTTCGGCCTTGAGTTCGGCGAAGTTCTCGATGATTCCGTTGTGGATGAGCGCGAGTTTGCCGTCATCCCCCAGGTGAGGGTGCGCATTCTGGTCGTTGGGGCCACCGTGGGTCGCCCACCGCGTGTGCCCGATGCCGGTGGCGCCGTTCGCCATCTCGCGGCCATCCAGATCGTCGATGAGTACCTGCAGCTTGCCCGCCCGCTTGCGCGTGTGCAGCACACCCTCTGGGTCGATCACGGCGATGCCCGCCGAGTCGTAGCCGCGGTATTCGAGTCGACGAAGGCCCCCCAGCAGTACTTCGATGCTCTGGTTGCTGCCGACGTAGCCCACGATTCCACACATGGAGCCGATTTTACGGTACCGGCCGAGGCATCTCCGCCGGGTCGTCGGCACACCGGGTCTCCGGTAGCCTGAATCCCTATGTCCGACAAGGCCCATTCCGCCGCGGCCCACTCGACGTCCGCCCACTCCACCCCGTTCGTCGAAATCGAGCGTGCCGACTGGGCTGCCCTCGCGCCGACGACCGAGCTCCCACTTTCGCCGACCGAGATCGTGGGTCTCCGCGGGCTCGGCGACAGACTGGACCTGAGCGAGGTGACAGACGTCTACCTCCCTCTCAGCAAGCTCATCAGCCTGTATGCGGTGGGCGCTCGCCAACTCCATCGCGACACGAGTCGTTTTCTCGGGCGCGATTCGCCCGCAACCCCCTTTGTGATCGGGGTCGCCGGATCCGTCGCGGTCGGCAAGTCGACCAGCGCCCGACTGCTGCGTGAGCTCCTCTCGCGCTGGGAGGACACCCCGCGCGTCGAGCTCGTGACCACCGACGGGTTTCTGCTCCCCAACGCGGAACTCGAACGCCGCGGCCTGATGGAGCGCAAGGGATTCCCCGAGTCCTACGATCGCCGCGCGCTGCTCCGCTTCGTCACGAAGGTGAAGAGCGGTGCGGAGGAGGTGCGAGCCCCGTTCTATTCGCACCTCAGCTACGACATCATCCACGACGCCGAGATCGTGGTGCGGCGGCCGGACATCCTCATCGTCGAGGGCCTGAACGTGTTGCAGCCGCCGTCATCCGGGCACGGACTGGCGATCAGCGACCTGTTCGACTTCACCGTCTATGTGGATGCTCGCACCTCCGACATCGCCCGCTGGTACGAGGAGCGGTTCCTGAAGCTCCAGCAGGGCGCATTCACCAACCCCAAGTCCTACTTCCACCGCTTCGCGAGCCTGAGCCACGAGGAGGCGGTGGCTCGCGCCGCCGAGATCTGGAAGCGCATCAATGAGCCGAACCTTCTGCAGAATGTGCTTCCCACGCGCTCTCGGGCGGACCTCGTGCTGCGCAAGGGAGCCGATCACGCCGTGAACAGTGTTCTCCTGAGGAAGATCTAACGGAGCCATCCACCGCTGTGCCGGCTCCGGTGTGCGGCCGGCGACGGTCGATCCGTCACTGGCTGTCCTCGACGGGGAGCGGGAGAGCAGTTCCTGTCCGCTGGGCGGAGATGGGCGCCGGTGGGCGCCGGTGGGCGCGGGTGGCGCACCGGTGGGCACCGGTGGGCGGGGCTGGGCGCGGCCGGGCGCGGGTGGGCGCGGCCGGGCGAGGATGGGCGGGGCCGTCAGCGGTCAGCCATCAGCCATCAGCGGTCATCGGTCAGCCGTCACTAAGTGTCGTCGTCGACGCGCGATAGAGCACTTAGTGACGGGTGGGCGGGCGATGGAGGCCGGGCGATGGAGGCTGGGCGACGGGAGGCCGGGCGACCGACGGGCGCAGGCGCAACCGCGCGATCATCCCACTCCACCGAGGCGAACACACGTGAACCGTCACTCGATGTCGTCTCCGCCCCGGCAAAGAGCACCTCTTGACGGCTGGGCGCGCCGGGGAGATACCCGGCGTAGAGGTCTTCCCTCGGACCGGCACTTCTACCGCGGTGAGACGTCACCAACGGTCGCCGCTGTCGCGCTATCGAGCACATACTGACGGCTGGGCCCAGGTAGCCGGCAGACCGTGACGGGGGAAGCGCCTCTTCCCACT
Organism: Frigoribacterium sp. UYMn621; assembly: GCF_040549525.1. Lineage (NCBI taxonomy): Bacteria > Bacillati > Actinomycetota > Actinomycetes > Micrococcales > Microbacteriaceae > Frigoribacterium > Frigoribacterium sp. UYMn621. The sequence goes on from NZ_JBEPTM010000002.1 coordinate 212,860, forward strand.
AAGCGGATTCGTCACGAAGAATCCGCGGACCACGACCACGACCAATCGCCACTGACTGTCGCCACCGTCGCGCGAGAGGGCACCTTCCGACGGCTGATCGCGCGTGAGTACCTTCCGACGGCTGGGCGCGACACCCTCCCAACCGACGCCGGTTATCCCCGACGGAGTCCTGCCACTGCACCATGCCAAGCGGTGAGCGGCGATCGGCAAGCGCCGAGCCGCAAGCGGTGAGCGGCCGGCGGTGAGCGGCAAGCGGCCGGCGGCGATCATCCGTCACTGACTGTCGCTCCCGCCCCGCGACGGAGCACTTACTGACGGACGAGAGTCGGAAACGGTCAGCGAGCGAGCTGCTCCCGCACGACCTCAGCGAGCGAGCTGCTCCCGCACAACCTCAGCGAGCGACTCGGTGATCGCCTGGGCGGTCGCCTGGTCTTCTGCCTCTACCATCACCCGCACCATCGGTTCCGTACCGGACTTGCGCAGCAGCACCCGCCCGGTCTCCCCGAGGCGCGCTTCGGCGGCGCGAATCGCATCCGCGATCACCGTGTTCGTCGCCAGACCGTGTTGGTCCACCCCGCGCACGTTGATCATGACCTGCGGATACACCGTCATCACCGCGGCGAGCTCCGCCAGCGACTTGCCGGTGCGTGCCATCTCGGCGAGCAGGTGGAGTCCGGTGAGGATGCCGTCGCCGGTTGTCGCGAACTGGCTCATGATCACATGCCCGGACTGTTCACCCCCGAGGCTCAACTTCTTCTCGGTGAGAGCCTCGAGCACGTAGCGGTCGCCGACGGAGGTCTGCAGCAGGGTGATGCCGTGCTCGGCCATCGCGACCTTGAGGCCGAGGTTAGACATCACCGTGGCGACGAGAGTGTCGTCTGCGAGCAGGCCGCGCTCCTTCATGGAGACCGCGAGGATCGCCATGATCTGGTCGCCGTCCACGATCTGCCCGAGGTGATCGACGGCGAGGCACCGATCCGCATCCCCGTCATGGGCGATGCCGACATCGGCGCCGTGTTCGAGCACCGCGCGGGCGAGATTGTCGAGGTGGGTGGAGCCGACTCCCTCGTTGATGTTGTACCCGTCGGGATCGGAACCGATCACTGTCACCGTGGCGCCCGCGTCCGTGAAGACCTCCGGGGAGATTCCGGCGGCGGCACCGTTGGCGCAGTCGAGCACCACATGGATGCCCTCGAGCCGGTGAGGGAGGGTCGAAAGGAGGTGGAGGACGTAGCGATCCTCGGCATCCGCGAAACGACGGATGCGTCCGACCTCGACCCCGGTCGGAGCAAGCTTCTTTTCCCCAAGCGCGGCTTCGATGCGGTCTTCCACTTCATCGGGCAATTTCGTGCCGCCCACCGCGAAGAACTTGATCCCGTTATCGGGAGCCGCATTGTGAGATGCCGAGATCACGACGCCGAAATCGGCCTTGATGTCCGCGATCAGGAACGCCGCAGCCGGAGTCGGGATGATTCCGGCGTCGAGAACATCGACGCCGGAGCTGGCGAAACCCGCCATGACGGCCGCCGCGATGAACTCTCCGGAGACCCGCGGATCGCGCGCGACCACACCGACCGGCCGTCGCCCGGAGGCTCGACGGCCGTCGGCGAATCGTCCTTTACCGAGCACCACGGAAGCGGCCTGGGCAAGCCCGACGGCCAGCTCTACCGTGATGACATCGTTCGCCAGACCCCGAACGCCGTCGGTGCCGAAGAGGCGAGGCATAGAACCCGACTCAGTTGCGGCGCGTTAGCGCTTGGAGAACTGAGGCGCCTTACGTGCCTTCTTGAGTCCGGCCTTCTTGCGCTCCTTGACGCGAGCGTCACGGCTGAGGAAGCCGGCCTTCTTGAGGGCCGCACGGTTGTTCTCTTCGTCGATCTGGTTGAGCGAACGCGAGATGCCGAGACGCAGGGCTCCGGCCTGGCCCGAGGGGCCACCACCGGTGATGCGGGCGATCACGTCGTAGCTGCCGAGCAGGTCGAGGATCTTGAACGGGTCGTTGATGAGCTGCTGGTGCAGCTTGTTGGGGAAGTAGTCCTCGAGGGTGCGACCGTTCACGGTGATGACACCGGATCCGGGAGCGATGCGCACGCGCGCGATGGCCTGCTTGCGACGTCCGACGGCTGCGCCGGGGACGTTCAGAACCGCGCGAGGGGTCTTCGTCTCGACCGCTGCGCTGCTCTCGGTGGAATAGCTCTCGAGAACTGCTTCGTCGAGTGAATCTTCGATCTTCGCCATGATGTTGGAAATCCTTATTCTGTCGGTGCGCGCTACTGCGCGACCTGGCCGAGGGTGTAGGTCTTGGGCTGCTGGGCAGCGTGGGGGTGCTCGGCGCCTGCGTAGACCTTGAGCTTGGTGAGCTGGGCGCGACCGATCGAGTTCTTCGGCAGCATGCCGCGCACGGCCTTCTCGACGGCACGCGTCGGGTGCTTCTCGAGCATCTCGATGTAGGTCATCGAGCTCAGGCCGCCCGGGTAGCCGGAGTGGCGGTAGGCCCGCTTCTGCGCGAGCTTCGCGCCGGTGAGGGCGACCTTCTCGGCGTTGATGATGATGACGAAGTCGCCCATGTCCATGTGGGGAGCGAAGGTCGCCTTGTGCTTGCCGCGCAGCAGGACTGCCGCGTGGGTCGCCAGACGACCGAGGACGATGTCAGTGGCGTCGATGATGACCCACTCACGCTGAACGTCTTCGGGCTTGGGGGAGAAAGTGCGCGTCACAGTAGTACTGCTTTCTTGTGTCGAAATGAGGTGTTCGTGAATCCCACTCCGATGGGTGTTCCGCAGACGATGTCGCGGAACGCTGCCGGTGGAGGGCTCAAGTTCGTGATACCACGCCACACAGCGCAGGCACCAAGGGTCAAGACTAGTCTCTGCGCCCGTCCGGGGTCAAACCGGCCGACGGTTGCGCGTGGTATGGGCGCGGGCCGCCATCTCCGCCTCCGGCGGGTAGCCCACCTCCACGAGAGTCAGCCCCTTGGCCGGCAGAACCTTGAAGTCACTCGGTCGATCGAGCTCATCCCGCAGCTCGACGAGCCGGCCGGACTCGAGCTTGGACTCCCCCACCGCGATCGTCGCACCGACGAGGGATCGCACCATGCTGTGGCAGAACGCGTCGGCTCGCACCTCTGCCGTGAGCACCCCGTCGTCGGCCCTGGTCCAGAAGAAGCGCTCGAGGGTCCGCACCGTGGTCGCCCCCTCTCGCGGTTTGCAGAAGGCGGCCCAGTCGTGCAGCCCGAGGAGACCCTGCGCCGCCTGGTTCATTCGATCGAGGTCGAGAACGGCGGGATACCAGAGCGTGTGGCCCCGAAGCAGCGGATTGCGCGGGGCCGAGGCATCCGCTACCCGATACTGGTACCGCCGCCAGGTCGCCGAGAACCGGGCGTCGAATCCCTCGGGAGCGAAGGATCCGCGCGATACGTAGATATCGGCGTTCAGCCCGGCGATGCCATTGAGGCGCCTGCCGAGGGCGCGCGGTCCGTCGAAACGAGCCCCGGGTGCCAACGGAGGTGTCTTGCCCCTCGGCCGCGACAGGACACCGAGCTGCTCCTTCGTCACGTCGAGATGCGCGACCTGTCCGGTCGCGTGCACCCCCGCATCCGTTCGTCCGGCGACGGTGAGCGGCTCGACCGGCCCGTGCTTGCCGAAGATGATGGCCAGCGCCGACTCGAGCTCCCCCTGAACGGTGCGCAATCCGGGCTGCGCGGACCAGCCGAGGAAGTTGCCACCGTCATAGGACAGGTCGAGTCGGATGCGGGTCTTTCCCGGCAGGGGACCGGACACCTGCGGGGGTCCGTGCAGGATGTTCACGCCAGGGAGATTCTCGACGTCCACACCCCAGAGTCTAGATCGAAGTGTGTTCGCCGCTCCGCCCACCGGGCGCCGCTCCGAGCGGAGTTGACCTCCCGCCCGGTCACGACGAAACTCGAGTGGTCTCCCTATGACCACTTCCCCCACACTCCTCGAATCGACGGCTCCCGCGCCAGGGGGGATGCCGCTCTCCGTCGATCCCCGATCGACGCGGCTACCCGGGCTGGACGGCCTTCGCGCCATCGCCGTCGCCGCGGTGATCCTCTACCATCTGGGATCCGGCATCCTTCCGGGGGGATTCATCGGCGTCGACGTCTTCTTCGTGATCAGTGGATTCCTCATCACGGGGCTCCTGATGCGCGAGAAGGATTCGCAGACTCGCATCCGCCTCTCCGGGTTCTGGATGCGCCGTGCCCGGCGCCTCTTGCCGGCTCTCAGCCTCGTCGTGGCGGTCTCTGCGACCCTCGCCCTCGTGATCGGCGGCAATCCGCTCGTTCACCTGGGGCGCCAGGTACTCGGGGCCGCGACCTTCAGCAGCAACTGGCTGTCCATTGCGGCCGCGCAGAGCTATTTCGATGAGACTTCGCCGGAGCTGTTCCGCAACCTCTGGTCGCTGGCGGTCGAAGAGCAGTTCTACCTCGTCTGGCCGGTGGTGGTCCTGCTGGTGCTCGCGCTTCGGTCACGGCGCGCACGGTTGCTCGTCGTCATGGCGATCGGCGCCGCCTCGGCCACAGCGATGATCCTCCTCGCCTCGACCGGTGATCCCACCCGCGTCTACTACGGCAGCGACACGCACAGCTTCGGCCTGGCGATCGGGGCGGCGCTCGCGATCCTCCACCGGGACTGGCCGGCGAGCACGGGGCCGACCGCCCGCCGGGTGCTGCCCCCCGTGGCCGTGCTCTCGGTTCTCGGCATCCTCGCCATCGCCCTGATGCTTCCGGCCGGTGCCGCGTTCACCTACCGCGGCGGGCTGCTGTTGGTCGCCCTGCTCACCGCGCTGGCGATCGCCGGCGCTGTCGTCTCCCGCGTCGGCGCGGCTCTCGACTGGCCTCCGCTGCGCTGGATCGGCGCGCGCTCGTACGGCCTCTATCTCTGGCACTGGCCGCTGTGGGTGTTGGTGACGGCCGCACTCCCCTCGCCGTCGAGCGGTGGGAGCGGATGGATGCCCGGCGTGATCGCACTCGTGCTGACCGTCGGGGCCGCCGCCGCCTCCTACCGCTTCATCGAGCAGCCGATCCACCGCATCGGGTTCCGCGCTGTTGTCGCCGGATGGCTCGACTCCAGGCCGCGCACGACGCCAAGGATCATCGGCATCGTCTCGTCTGCGCTGCTGGTTGCGGCGCTCGTCGGCACCACCGGCGTCGCCATCGCCGCCGACCCCGGGACCACCGACGCGCAGGCCGTGATCGAGAGGGGGAGCAAGTCACTGGCACCGGCACGCCCACGGCCCTCCGCCACCGCCGCGACCCCTCCCGCCCTGCCGGGCGGGGACCAGATCGATGCGATCGGCGACTCGGTCATGCTCGCTTCCGCTCCCGAACTCCAGGCCGGCTTTCCCGGCATCCAGATCGATGCCGTCGTGTCACGGCAGCTCTCGTCAGCGCCCGCGATCGTGCAGGGATTGCGCGACTCCGGCACGCTGCGACCGGTGCTGCTGATCGGCCTGGGCACCAATGGCCCGATCGACCGGCAGTCCCTCGACCAAATCCGGTCCATCGTTGGCCCCCGTCACGAGATCGTGGTGGTGAACGTGCAGGCTCCGCGGGGCTGGACCGATCAGGTGAACGTCACCCTCACGCGGTTCGCCCAGCAGTATCGCTCGGTCGAACTCGCCAACTGGCGTGATGCCATCTCCTCGCGGCTCGACCTGCTCGCCAGGGACCAGATCCATCCCGGAGCCGCCGGCGGCGCCATCTATGTTCGCGCGGTGACGGATGCCCTGCAGCGGCTGGCCGAACTGCCGCCCTCACGCAGCACCAACGACTTCGGACTCGCCGGCGTGCCGCTCTAGAACGGTTCGGTGTCAGGACTTCGGATGCTTCGCCCGACTGGGCTGCACGCGTGGGGGCTCCCCGGGCATCTTGGGGAAGTCGGGAGGGAACGGCAACTCGCCAAGACCGTTCGCGAGATCACGCTCCCACCATCCATGGAGCGCGTCTATTGTTCCGGGCTTCTCCCCCATGCGCTGCCAGGGATCGCCCGAGCTCGCCAGCCGCGCGGGAACCGTGAGTACGGTGAGCGCTCGAGGGTCCACAGACTCCAGCTCGCTCCACTCGATCGGGCATGACACCGGAGCGTGCGCAAGCGCCCTCGGACTGTAGGCGCCGGCCATGGTGCGATCCCGGTTGGCCTGGTTGAAGTCGACGAAGATCCGCTCTCCACGCTCCTCCTTCCACCAGGCCGTCGTCACCTGTTTCGGCATCCGTCGCTCCAACTCCCTGGCCGCCGCGATCACCGCGTGCCGCACATCGAGAAACTCGCGGCTCGCCTCGATCGGTGCGAAGACATGGAGTCCGCGGTTGCCGGAGGTCTTGATGAATGCCTCGAGGCCGACCTCGGCGAGCAGAGCGCGCAGCTCGATCGCCGCGGGAATCGCGTCGTCGAAGTCGGTGCCGGGCTGCGGGTCGAGATCGATGCGCAACTGGTCGGGATTGTCGGTGTTCTCCGCACGCGAGGGCCAGGGGTGGAAGACGATCGTGTTCATCTGCACCGCCCAGACGGCCGCCGCGGGCTCATCGATGACGAGTTGCGGATGCGATCGCCCACTCGGGTAGACCACCGGAACCGCGCGCACGAAATCCGGCGCGCCCTTCGGCGGGTTCTTCGAGAAGAACTGCTCCCCGTCGATCCCCTCCGCAAACCGCTGGAGGGAGACGGGGCGGTCGCCATTGGCCCGAACGAAGGCATCACCGACCTCCACTACGTAGCGCGCGAGGTCGAGCTTGGTGATCCCGAGGTCCGGCCAGAGCACTCGAGACGGGCTCGATACCCGCATCTGCCGGGTGCCGTGGGGTCCGGGGACATCGAGGGTTGCTGCATCGCTGGCCATGGTGCCACGGTACTCGGGCCCGCGTCGCTATGGCCGATTAACGAAGGATGGCCCCGCCATCGGCGGGGCCATCGTTCGGTGAAAAACTACTTCGCGTCTTCTTCCGAAGCAGCGGGCTGCTCGGCGGTGACCTCGGCGGTCTCGGCGTCGACGGCTTCGACCTCGGCCTCCGACTCGGTGACCTCGGCCGCGGGGGCCTCTTCCTCTGCCGGTGCCTCGGCGACGGGCGCCTCGGCCTTGGCGGACTTCTTGGCCGACTTCGGCTTCGGGCTCACGGGCTCGAGGACGAGCTCGATCTGAACCATCGAGGCGTTGTCGCCCTTGCGGAAGCCGAGCTTGGTGATGCGGGTGTAGCCGCCTTCACGCAACTCGACGAGCGGCGCGATCTCGGTGAAGAGCTCGTGCACGACGGTCTTGTCGCCGATCGTCGCGAGTACACGACGACGCGCGTGGAGGTCTCCCCGCTTCGCGAACGTAATGAGCCTCTCGACGAGGGGACGCATGCGCTTGGCCTTCGTCTCGGTCGTCTTGATGCTCTTGTGGGTGAACAGGGCAGCCGCGAGGTTCGCAAGCATGAGGCGCTCGTGCGCCGGTCCACCGCCGAGGCGGGGTCCCTTAGTTGGTGCAGCCATTAGTTATTTCTCCAGGTCTGAAAAGGTAGGTGCCGAGGGCCTAGTTGGCTTCTTCGACGTCGTCGTAGCCGCTGTAGAAGTGCGCGCCGTCGAAGCCGGGAACGGTGTCCTTGAGGCTCAGGCCGAGCTCGACGAGCTTGTCCTTGACCTCGTCCACAGACTTCTGTCCGAAGTTGCGGATGTTCATGAGCTGCGTCTCCGAGAGGGCGACGAGTTCGCTGACGGTGTTGATGCCCTCGCGCTTGAGGCAGTTGTAGCTGCGCACAGACAGGTCGAGGTCCTCGATCGGCATGCTGAGTTCGCTCGAGAGAACGGCGTCGACCGGAGCCGGGCCGATCTCGATGCCCTCTGCGGCCGAGTTGAGCTCGCGCGCCAGGCCGAACAGCTCGGTCAGCGTGCGACCGGCGGAGGCGATGGCATCGCGAGGGGTGATCGCGTTCTTGGTCTCGACATCCACCACAAGGCGGTCGAAGTCGGTGCGCTCACCGGCGCGGGTGGCCTCGACACGGTAGGTGACCTTGAGAACCGGGGAGTAGATCGAGTCGATCGGAATCTGGCCGGCTTCGCTGAACTCGCTGCGGTTCTGCGTCGCGGAGACGTAGCCGCGGCCACGCTCGATGGTCAGCTCGAGTTCGAACTTCGCCTTGTCGTTGAGCGTCGCGATCACGAGCTCCGGGTTGTGGATCTCGACCCCGGCCGGAGCCGAGATGTCTGCGGCCGTGACCTGGCCCGCGCCCTGCTTGCGCAGGTAGGCGGTGATGGGCTCGTCGTGCTCGCTGGAGACGACGAGACCCTTGATGTTCAGGATGATCTCGGTGACGTCTTCCTTCACGCCCGCGATCGTCGAGAACTCGTGCAGGACTCCGTCGATGCGGATGCTCGTGACGGCAGCTCCGGGAATCGAGGAGAGGAGGGTGCGGCGAAGCGAGTTGCCCAGGGTGTAACCGAAGCCGGGTTCGAGCGGCTCGATGATGAACCGTGAACGGAACTCGGAGATGTTCTCTTCGGTAAGAGTTGGACGCTGTGCAATAAGCACTGGTGATTCCTTTCGGCGAAGTGTCCGCTATTTGACACTTGTGCGTGCGGCGGGTGGCGGGCCCGTCGTTCTATTGAGTTGTGTTCGTGGTGAAACCTGTGCTGATCGAGTAGGCCGCCTGCGGCCGTGTCGAGACCCCCGTCACGCGGTGATGGCTGGTGTCTCGACACGCTCGCTAGCGCTCGCTACTCGACCCGCAGGCGAGTGTGGCGCTTCGCGCCTACACGCGCCTGCGCTTGGGCGGACGGCATCCGTTGTGCGCCTGGGGGGTGACGTCGTTGATCGAGCCGACCTCGAGGCCTGCAGCCTGAAGTGAGCGGATCGCGGTCTCGCGGCCTGATCCCGGTCCCTTGACGAAGACGTCGACCTTCTTGACACCGTGCTCCTGCGCCTGACGCGCAGCGGACTCGGCGGAGAGCTGGGCGGCGAAGGGCGTGGACTTACGCGAACCCTTGAAACCGACGGTGCCGGACGATGCCCAGCTCAGTACGGCACCGGTGGGGTCGGTGATCGTCACGATGGTGTTGTTGAAGGTCGACTTGATGTGAGCCTGACCGACAGCGACGTTCTTCTTCTCTTTACGACGCGGCTTACGAGCGGCCGATTTTGGTGCTGCCATTGTTTTCTCCTAAAACTTTTATGGCGATACGAGCAGTGCTCGCTATCGGGCCTTCTTCTTGCCTGCGACGGTGCGCTTCGGGCCCTTGCGGGTACGAGCGTTGGTTTTGGTGCGCTGTCCGTGAACCGGGAGACCACGGCGGTGACGAATGCCCTGGTAGCTGCCGATCTCGACCTTGCGACGGATGTCCGCGGCGACCTCGCGGCGGAGGTCACCCTCTACCTTGAAGTTTCCTTCGACGTAGTCGCGGAGCGCGATGAGCTGGTCATCGGTCAGATCCTTGACGCGGATCTCCCCGCTGATTTCGGTGTCCGCGAGGGTCTTGAGTGCCCTCGTGCGGCCAACACCGTAGATGTAGGTCAATGCGACCTCGACGCGCTTATCGCGCGGGATGTCGACTCCTGCTAGACGAGCCATTGTGGCTTCTCCTGGTTGTGAGTGGAGGTCTGTAGCAGCACCTGTGCAGCGGCCTCCGACCGCTGGTGTCCCCCACCTGCGTGGGATCTGGTGTTGCTATGTGTGTTGCGTGTTCAGTTGTGTGCGGTGCTCGGATGGGCCGCTCAGCGACCCGGCCGAGACCTAACCCTGGCGCTGCTTGTGGCGCGGGTTGTTCTTGCAGATGACCATGACGTTGCCGTTGCGACGGATCACGCGGCAGTGCTCGCACATGGGCTTGACGCTCGGGGCGACCTTCATTGCTTTCTTCTTTCGCTGTCTTCGTACCGGTGCGGCGTCACGCCGAACCGGCCGTTACTTTCCAGCAATCACGTGCCGGGTGGCACTACTTGTAGCGGTAGACGATCCGGCCGCGGGTCAGGTCGTACGGGCTCAGCTCTACGATCACGCGGTCCTCAGGGAGGATACGGATGTAGTGCTGGCGCATCTTCCCCGAAATATGGGCGAGGACTTTGTGGCCGTTTGTCAGCTCAACGCGGAACATTGCGTTGGGCAGAGCTTCGACTACTGCACCCTCGATTTCGATGACACCGTCTTTTTTGGCCATAGCCTCTTCGTCGCTAAAAGTATTGTTTACTGGTCGTGCGGATGGATTGTGGCAGTCTGGGCGTGATTAACCAGGCAGCAGACACCAAAGATCGATCTTATGCCAATCCCGGGCGTTTTGCCAACTTGTGCCTATACTCCGCCTCCGCCCACCGCGAACGCCCGCTCCCCGGCATCCGTCCCTCTCGAAAACGCAGGAGATTCGCCACCAAAATGGGGCTATCGCCGCAAAGTGGTCGGTTTCGTGGCCAATCTCCTGCGTTTTCGCGAGGTCAGCGGATCGGGGGGGGCGATCAGGGGATGGGGACGGGGACCACACCGAGGGGAGCGAGAGCTGAGGCTCCGCCGTCCTCGGCGGTGAGCACCCAGATTCCTCCGGCGTGAACGGCCACGGAGTGCTCCCAGTGCGCAGCCATCGTGCCATCCAGGGTCGCGACGGTCCACTCGTCTTCCCGGGTGAAGGTATCGATTCCCCCGGCGGTCACCATCGGTTCGATCGCTACCACGAGCCCGGGTCTCACCCGCGGTCCCCGGTCCCGCACCCGATAGTTGAACACGGGAGGATCCTCGTGCATCGAGCGCCCGATGCCGTGGCCGACGTAGTCCTCGAGGATGCCGTAGCTGCCCTGGGAGTCGATGTAGTCCTCCATCTCCCCACCGATGTGGTTGAGATGGGTGGCGGAGGCGAGGGAGGCGATGCCCCGCCAGAGCGACTGCTCCGTGACATCCGAGAGCTTCTGCCGCTCCGCAACGAGGGACGGGCGAGAGGGGTCCGGCACGACGACGGTGATGGCCGCATCCCCGTTCCAGCCGGCGAGCTCGGCTCCGCTGTCGATCGACACGATGTCACCCGGCTCGAGCACGCGCGCGCCCGGAATCCCGTGCACGATGTCGTCATTCACGGAGGTGCAGATCGTGTGCCGGTATCCCGGCTCCTTCATGAAGTTGGGCACGGCGCCGAGCGCCCTGATGGTCGCCTCGGCGATCCCGTCGAGCTCGAGCGTCGTGACGCCCGCCCGAATCGCGGACTTCACCGCGGCGAGGGATGCTGCCGTGGCGAGACCCGGCGAAACCATGAGCCTCAGCTCCGCCGGAGTCTTGTAGATGTTCTTGCGAAGGCTCACTTCGCTGCGGGCACGATTCCGCGAGCAGCGAGAGCCTCGGAGATGCGGGCGCTCACGTCGTCGATTTCACCGAGACCATCGACCTCGATCAGCAGGTCGCGATCGCGATAGACCGCGATCAAGGGTGTGGTCTCGCGGCCGTATACCTGCTGGCGGTGACGGATCGCGTCCTCGGTGTCATCGGAGCGCCCCTGCTCGATCGCGCGCTTGCGCAGCCGGGCCACCACTTCCTCCTGGTCTGCGACGAGCTGGATCACGGCGTCGAGGGACTGCCCCTTCCCGGCGAGCAGGTCATCGAGGTAGGACACCTGCTCGAGGGTACGGGGATAGCCGTCGAGCAGGAAGCCGTCCCGCGCGTCAGCCTCTTCGAGCCGGCTCTTGACCAGCGCATTGGTGAGCGAATCGGGCACGTAGTCGCCCGCATCCACGATCGCCTTCACCTCGATGCCGAGAGGGGTCTCTTCCGTGATGTTCTTGCGGAAGATGTCCCCTGTGGCGATCGCTGGAATCGCATAGGTCTCGAGGAGCCGAGCAGACTGGGTGCCCTTGCCGGCCCCGGGCGGACCGACGATCAGCAGGCGGGTCAACGGAGCAGGCCCTCGTAGTGGCGCTGCTGCAGCTGGGAGTCGATCTGCTTGACCGTCTCGAGTCCGACACCCACGATGATCAGGATGCTCGCGCCTCCGAAGGGGAAGTTCTGGTTCGCGCCGAACAGGCCGAGCGCGATCAGCGGCACGAGAGCGATCAGGCCGAGGTAGATGGACCCCGGCAGTGTGACGCGGGTGAGCACGTAGTCGAGATACTCGGCGGTCGGACGGCCGGCGCGGATGCCGGGGATGAATCCGCCGTACTTCTTCATGTTGTCGGCGACTTCCTCCGGGTTGAAGGTGATCGCGACGTAGAAGTAGGTGAAGCCGACGATGAGCAGGAAGTACAGGGCCATGTACAGCGGGTTGTCACCCGTGCGCAGGTTGTCGGTGATCCAGGTGACCCAGGGGGCCGGGGCCTTGCCCGGGGCCGGCTGGTTGAACTGGGCGATCAGCGCCGGCAGATAGAGCAGCGAGGAGGCGAAGATAACCGGCACCACGCCGGCCATGTTGACCTTGATCGGAATGTAGGTGTTGTTGCCGCCATAGGTACGCCGGCCGACCATCCGCTTGGCATATTGCACCGGGATGCGTCGCTGGGACTGCTCGACATAGACCACGAGCGCCATGATCACGACGCCCATCGCGATCACCAGCAGGAAGGTCTCGAAGCCCTTCGACTGCCTGATGGCCCAGAGGGATCCGGGGAAACGGGCGGCGATCGAGGTGAAGATGAGGATCGACATTCCGTTGCCGATGCCGCGCTCGGTGATGAGCTCGCCCATCCACATGATGAGGCCGGTGCCCGCCGTCATGGTGATGACCATGAGGAGGATCGCGTACCAGGCGGAGTTGGTGATGAGGGCCGAGCACTCCGGCGTGCCGGTGGAGGTCGGGAAGAGGGCGCCGCTGCGGGCGACGGTGATCAGGGTCGTGGACTGCAGCACACCGAGCGCGATGGTGAGGTAGCGGGTGTACTGGGTCAGGCGAGCCTGGCCGGACTGGCCCTCTTTATAGAGGGTGTCGAAGTGTGGGATCACGACGCGCAGAAGCTGCACGATGATCGATGCCGTGATGTAGGGCATGATGCCGAGCGCGAAGATCGACAACTGGAGAAGTGCCCCGCCGCTGAACAGGTTGACCAACTCGTACAGGCCAGAGGTTCCGGAGTTGGCGGCGAGACAGGTCTGCACGTTGCCGAAGTTGACGAACGGCGACGGTATGAAGGACCCGAGGCGGAAGAGCGCAATCAGTGCGAGCGTGAAACCGATCTTCTTCCGAAGATCGGGGGTGCGGAAGATCCGCGCTACGGCTCTGAACAACGAGGCCTCCTGGTGAGAACGGTCGGGCGAAGCAGGTGGCCCTTTCGGGCCACCTGGACGGCTGCAACTGCGGTAGATCACCGGGCCGAGGCCCGGCGTTCGCCTTAGTTTACGGAACCGCCCGCTGCAACGATCTTCTGCTCGGCAGAGCCAGAGACCTTGTCAACTGCAACGTTCAGCTTAACTGCAATGTCACCAGCGCCGAGAACCTTGACCTTCTCGTTCTTACGCACGGCACCCTTGGCGACGAGGTCGCCGATCGTGACGTCTCCACCGGCCGGGTAGAGCTCGGCCAGCTTCTCGAGGTTGACGACCTGGTACTCGACGCGGAACGGGTTCTTGAACCCGCGCAGCTTCGGGGTGCGCATGATGCTGTTCAGGTTTCCACCCTCGAGTCCGACGCGCACCGTGTAGCGGGCCTTCGTGCCCTTGGTTCCACGGCCTGCAGTCTTACCCTTGGATCCTTCACCGCGTCCGACGCGGGTACGATCTTTCTTCGCGCCGGGAGCCGGGCGGAGGTGGTGCATCTTCAGCACCTGCGGACGCGCCTCGGCAACGGGCTCTGCAGCCTTCTTCGCCGGAGCGGCCTTCGTGGTGGTCGCCTTGGCGGCGGGCGCCTTTTCGGCAGCAGCCTTGGGGGCTGCAGCCTTCGCCGTGCTCGCCTTTTTGGGGGCTGCGGCGGGGGCCTTGTCGGCCTTCGTTTCTTCAGCCATTAGTCAATCTCCTCGACCTTGACCAGGTGAGCGACGGTGCGAACGTAGCCGCGGTTCTGCGAGTTGTCCTCGCGAACCACGACATCGCCGATGCGGTGGAGCCCGAGGCTCCGCAACGTGTCGCGCTGGTTCTGCTTCTCACTAATTTTGGACTTGATCTGGGTCACCTTCAGGCGAGCAGCCATCAGACACCTGCCTTTGCGTCAGCCTGGGCACGCAGGAGACGCGCGGGCGCGACATCCTCGAGCGAGAGACCGCGACGTGCGGCAACCGCACTCGGCTCCTCGAGCTGCTTGAGGGCAGCAACGGTAGCGTGCACGATGTTGATCGTGTTGGACGAACCGAGCGACTTGCTCAGCACGTCGTGGATGCCGGCGCACTCGAGCACGGCGCGCACCGGACCACCGGCGATAACACCGGTACCGGCGGATGCCGGACGCAGCAGCACGACGCCGGCTGCGGCCTCACCCTGGACGGGGTGCGGGATGGTCACTCCGACGCGGGGAACGCGGAAGAAGTTCTTCTTCGCTTCCTCGACGCCCTTGGAGATCGCGGTCGGCACCTCGCGGGCCTTGCCGTAGCCGACACCGACCAGTCCGTTACCGTCGCCGACGACGACGAGAGCGGTGAAGCTGAAGCGACGACCACCCTTGACGACCTTGGAGACGCGGTTGATGGTGACGACGCGCTCGAGGAACTGGCTCTTCTCAGAGTCACGGCTCCCGCGCTGCTGGTTGGGGTTGCGCTCGCGTCCACCGCGGCGGGCCTCACGAGGCTCGTTTGCAGCGGGCTCGGTTGCGGCCGCAGTCTCGACGACCGTGACGGTCGGTTCGGCTTCGGTTGCCACAGGAGTCTCCTTGCTGGTGTTAGTTGTGTCGCTCACAGGTCCAGTCCACCCTCTCGAGCTCCTTCGGCGATGGCAGCGACGCGTCCCGCGTACTTGCTTCCACCGCGATCGAAAACGACGGCTTCGACACCGGCGGCCTTCGCACGCTCGGCGACGAGTTCGCCGACCTTGCGCGCCTTGGCGGTCTTGTCACCGTCGAACGTACGCATGTCTGCTTCGAGGGTCGATGCCGAGGCGAGGGTGAAACCCTTGCTGTCGTCGACGACCTGCACGAAGACGTGACGGGCCGAACGGGTGACCACGAGACGCGGTCGAAGTTCGGTGCCGACGATCTTCTTGCGAAGACGTGCGTGCCTGCGGCCCTTTGCGGCCGACTTGCTCTTGCCTCTAGTTCCGAGAGCCATGATCACTTACCACTCTTTCCGGCCTTGCGGCGGACTACCTCGCCTGCGTAGCGAACGCCCTTGCCCTTGTAGGGCTCCGGCTTGCGCAGCTTACGAATGTTGGCGGCAACTTCTCCGACAGCCTGCTTGTCGATGCCGTGCACCGTCAGCTTGTTGTTGCCTTCGACGGCAAAGGAGATGCCGGCCGGGGGATCGACCGTGATCGAGTGCGAGAAGCCGAGAGCGAACTCGAGCGAGCTGCCCTTCGCCTGCACGCGGTAACCGGTACCGACGATCTCGAGGCCCTTGGAGTAGCCGGTCGTGACGCCGATGATCTGGTTGGCGATCAGGGTGCGGGTGAGGCCGTGGAGCGAACGCGATTCGCGCTCGTCGTCCGGGCGGGTGACCAGGAGCTGGCCATCCTCGATCTTGACCTCGATCGGGCTCGCGACGGTGAGCGCGAGCTCACCTTTCGGGCCCTTGACGGTGACGGCTGAGCCGGTCACCGTGACATCGACCCCTGTGGGGATCTCAATGGGAAGGCGTCCAATACGTGACATTGGTGATTACCACACGTAGGCGAGGACTTCCCCACCCACGCCCTTCTTTGACGCCTGGCGATCCGTGAGGAGGCCAGAGGAGGTCGAGAGGATCGCGACACCGAGGCCACCGAGAACGCGAGGGATCTCCGTGGACTTCGCGTAGACGCGGAGGCCCGGCTTCGAGACGCGCTTGATTCCAGCGATGGAGCGCTCACGGTTCGGGCCGTACTTGAGGTCGAGGGTCAGGGTCTTGCCGACGCGCGCGTCTTCGATCTTCCATCCTCCGATGTAGCCCTCGGTCTTGAGGATCTCGGCGATGTGGGACTTGAGCTTGCTATTCGGCATGGACACGGTGTCGTGGTAGGCCGAGTTCGCGTTGCGCAGTCTGGTCAGCAGGTCTGCGACCGGATCTGTCATTGTCATGATGGTGGTGCCTTCCTCACCCGGTTTCGCCAGCTCTTACGGAACTGGCGACCTTGATGATCGGTGGTGCATGGGTTAGACGGGAGTGTTCTCCGCGTTGCGGAACGGGAACCCGAGGGCCTTGAGCAGTGCGCGGCCCTCGTCGTCGGTCTTGGCCGTGGTGACGACGGTGATGTCGAAGCCGCGGACCCGATCGATGCGGTCCTGGTCGATCTCGTGGAACATGGACTGCTCCGTGAGGCCGAAGGTGTAGTTGCCGTTGCCATCGAACTGCTTGTCCGAGAGGCCGCGGAAGTCGCGGATGCGGGGAAGCGCGAGCGAGAGGAGACGGTCGAGGAACTCCCAGGCACGGTCACCGCGGAGGGTGACGTGGGCGCCGATCGGCTGGCCCTCGCGGAGCTTGAACTGCGCGATGGACTTGCGGGCGGCGGTGACCTGCGGCTTCTGGCCGGTGATCGCGGTGAGGTCCTTGACGGCCCCGTCGATGATCTTGCCGTCACGGGCAGCCTCACCGACGCCGGTGTTGACGACGATCTTCACGAGCCCGGGCACCTGGTGCACGTTCGTGAAGCCGAAGTCCTTCGCCAGCTGGGCAGAGATCTCGGTCTTGTACTTCTGCTTGAGACGCGGCTGGATTTTGCCAGCTGCAGTTGCAGTGTCAGTCATTAGTCGGCGTCCTTCTCAGTTGCCTTGGTGGTCTTGGGTGCGGCCTTCGCCTTGGGAGCAGCAGCCTTGGGAGCAGCGGTCTTCGTGGCAGCGGCCTTCGCCTTGGGAGCGGCCTTGGCCTTTGGCTCAACGGCCTCGGTCGCCACGGGAGTCGTCGACTCCTCGTCGCTCACGATTCCGTCGGTGACCACGAGCTCGTCGGCCTTGTCAGCCTTCTTGGTGTCGGCCTTCTTGGTGTCGGCCTTTTTGGCGGTCGCCTTCACGGGAGTGCGTCGCGAGTCCTTGAAGTAGCGCGTGCGGGTGGTCTTGCCCGAGGCATCCGTCTCCACCGTGAAGCCGACGCGAGCCGGCTGCTTGGTGTCGGGATTGACCAGCTGCACGTTCGACACGTGGATCGGCGCTTCACGCGTCTCGATGCCACCGGTCTTGGTGCCGCGGTCGCTCTGGCCCACGCGAACGTGCTTGGTGATGTAGTTGAGCCCCTCGACGACTACGCGGTTCTTCTCCACGAGCACCTCGATGACACGACCCTGCTTGCCACGGTCGCCACCGCGAGCCTGGCTGCGGCCGCTGATGAGCTGGACGAGATCGCCCTTTTTGATGTTCGCCATGGTTACAAGACCTCCGGTGCGAGCGAGATGATCTTCATGAACTTCTTGTCGCGGAGTTCGCGACCGACCGGTCCGAAGATTCGAGTGCCACGAGGGTCGCCGTCTGCCTTGAGGATGACGGCGGCGTTCTCGTCGAACTTGATGTACGAGCCGTCGGGGCGACGGGTCTCTTTCTTGGTGCGCACGATGACTGCCTTGACGACGTCACCCTTCTTGACGTTGCCGCCAGGGATCGCATCCTTGACCGTGGCGACGATGACGTCGCCGAGGCCGGCGTAACGACGGCCGGAGCCACCGAGTACGCGAATCGTGAGCAGCTCCTTGGCACCGGTGTTATCGGCGACCTTGAGCCTGGATTCCTGCTGAAGCATTTAGGTGTCCTTATACGAAGTAAGCGCGAGGCCTACTTGGCCTTCTCGAGGATCTCGACCAGGCGCCAGTGCTTGGTGGCACTGAGCGGACGGGTCTCGCTGATGATGACGAGGTCGCCGATACCGGCCGCGTTGGCCTCATCGTGCGCCTTGACCTTGGAGGTGCGGCGGATGACCTTGCCGTAGAGGGGGTGCTTTACGCGGTCCTCGACCTCGACGACGATGGTCTTGTCCATCTTGTCGCTCGTGACATAGCCACGACGGGTCTTGCGATATCCGCGGTCCGCAGCCGTCTCTTGCGGCTCGGTGCTCTTGGTCTCGGTAGCCATTACTTCTTCTCCTCAGCCGACTCGGGGGTCGCTTCCGCAACATCCGCAGTCTTCTTGGTCTTCTTGGCGGCAGCCTTCGGGGCTACCTCGACCGGAGCGGGAGTCGCACGGATGCCCAGCTCGCGCTCACGGATGACCGTGTAGATGCGAGCGATGTCGCGCTTGACAGCGCGAAGGCGACCGTGGCTTTCCAGCTGGCCGGTGGCCGACTGGAAGCGCAGGTTGAACAGCTCTTCCTTGGCCTTCTTGAGTTCGTCGACGAGTCGCTCGTCTTCGAAGGTGTCGAGCTCGTCTGGAGCGAGCTCTTTGGAACCGATCGCCATTATGCGTCGCCCTCCTCGCGCTTGATGATGCGTGCCTTGAGTGGCAGTTTGTGGATGGCGCGGGTGAGCGCCTCGCGAGCGACAACGTCACTGACGCCGGCGAGCTCGAAGAGCACGCGACCCGGCTTGACGTTGGCGATCCACCACTCTGGAGAACCCTTACCGGAACCCATGCGGGTTTCGGCCGGCTTCTTGGTGAGCGGGCGGTCGGGGTAGATGTTGATCCACACCTTTCCACCACGCTTGATGTGACGGGTCATCGCAATTCGAGCTGCCTCGATCTGGCGGTTGGTCACATAGGCGGGAGTAATGGCCTGGATGCCGTACTCGCCGAACGTCACAGTCGTGCCACCGGTCGCCTGGCCGCTACGGCCGGGGTGATGCTGCTTACGGTGCTTGACCCTGCGGGGAATCAACATGGCTCTAGGCCTCCACTGCTACGGCTGCCGGAGCAGCGTCTGCCTTCGGAGCGGCCGTGGCTGCCGGGGCAGCTCCACGACGCGGTCCGCTGTCGCGGGCACCATCACGACGG
The DNA here is from genome assembly GCF_040549525.1 of Frigoribacterium sp. UYMn621. Classification (NCBI taxonomy): domain Bacteria; kingdom Bacillati; phylum Actinomycetota; class Actinomycetes; order Micrococcales; family Microbacteriaceae; genus Frigoribacterium; species Frigoribacterium sp. UYMn621. The sequence continues at coordinate 231,777 of NZ_JBEPTM010000002.1, forward strand.
TCATCGCGGCGCTCTGGGCGCGTTGACTTGGCGTTGGCCTGCTCGCGAGCGAGCTCCTTGTTGGTGATGTCGCCCTTGTAGATCCAGACCTTCACGCCGATGCGGCCGAAGGTGGTCTTGGCCTCGTAGAAGCCGTAGTCGATGTTCGCGCGCAGCGTGTGCAGCGGAACGCGACCCTCGCGGTAGAACTCGGAGCGGCTCATTTCCGCACCACCGAGACGACCGGAGACCTGGATTCGAACACCCTTGACCGTCGGAGTGCGCTGGGCACCCTGGAGTCCCTTGCGCATGGCACGACGGAACGCGACGCGGGCGCTGAGCTGCTCCGCGATCCCCTGTGCGACGAGCTGGGCCTCGGCCTCGGGGTTCTTGACCTCGAGGATGTTGAGCTGGATCTGCTTGCCCGAGAGCTTTTCGAGGTCGGTGCGAATGCGCTCCGCCTCGGCGCCACGACGACCGATCACGATGCCCGGACGGGCGGTGTGGATGTCGACGCGAACGCGGTCACGGGTGCGCTCGATCTCGATGCGCGCCACTCCGGCACGGTCGAGCGAGGTCTTGAGCAGGTTGCGGATCTTGATGTCTTCTGCGACGAAGTCGCTGTAGCGCTGTCCGACCTTGGTGCTGTCCGAGAACCACCGCGACACATGGTCGGTGGTGATTCCCAGGCGGAACCCGTAGGGGTTTACTTTCTGTCCCATTACTTCTTCCCTGCCTTCGCAGTCGATGGACGCTGGGAAGCCACAACAGCGGTCTCGTTCTCGTCCGGCGTTGCCAGGACGATCGTGATGTGGCTGGTGCGCTTCAGGATCTGGAATGCGCGTCCCTGGGCACGAGGCTGGAAGCGCTTGAGGGTCGTTCCCTCGTCGACATACGCCGACGAGACGAACAGATCCTGCTCATCCAGGTAGCTGTTGCTTGCATCGGCCTTGACCCGGGCGTTGGCGATAGCCGACTCCACGAGCTTGTAGACCGGGGTGCTGGCTCCCTGAGGCGCGAACTTCAGGATGGCCAGGGCCTCATGTGCCTGCTTGCCGCGGATCATGTTGACGACACGACGAGCCTTTGTGGCGGTGACGCGAATGTGCTTCACGCGAGCGATGGATTCAACCATTTCTCTTTACCTTTCCGTCCCCGCGTTAGCGGCGACGACCCTTCTTGTCGTCCTTCTCGTGTCCACGGAAGGTGCGGGTGGGAGCAAACTCTCCGAGCTTGTGCCCAACCATCGTCTCGGTGATGAACACCGGGATGTGCTTGCGGCCGTCGTGCACTGCGATGGTGTGTCCCAGGAAAGACGGGATGATCATCGAGCGACGCGACCAGGTCTTGATAACGCTCTTGCTGCTGGCTTCGTTCGCCTTGGCCACCTTGCGAAACAGGTGGTCGTCGACGAAGGGGCCCTTTTTAAGACTGCGTGGCATCCTTTACAACTCCTACTTGCGCTTCTTGCCGACATTGCGGCGGCGAACGATGAGCTTGTCGCTCTCTTTGTTGATGTGGCGGGTGCGGCCCTCTTTCTGGCCCCACGGGCTGACCGGGTGGCGTCCACCGGAGGTCTTGCCCTCTCCACCACCATGTGGGTGGTCGACCGGGTTCATGGCGACTCCACGCACGGTCGGGCGAACGCCCTTCCAGCGCATACGGCCGGCCTTTCCCCAGTTGATGTTCGACTGCTCGGCGTTGCCGACCTCGCCGATCGTGGCGCGGCAGCGCGCGTCGACGTTGCGGATCTCACCGGACGGCAGGCGGAGCTGCGCGTACGGGCCGTCCTTGGCGACGAGACGAACCGATGCTCCGGCAGAGCGAGCCATCTTGGCTCCCCCGCCCGGCTTCAGCTCGATCGCGTGGATGACGGTACCGACCGGGATGTTGCGCAGCGGCAGGTTGTTACCCGGCTTGATGTCTGCGCCGGCGCCCGACTCGATGATGTCGCCCTGGTTGAGCTTGTTCGGAGCGATGATGTAGCGCTTCGAGCCATCCACGAAATGAAGCAGCGCAATGCGCGCCGTGCGGTTCGGGTCGTACTCGATCTCGGCGACACGGGCGTTGACGCCGTCCTTGTCGTTGCGCTTGAAGTCGATCACGCGGTACTGGCGCTTGTGGCCACCACCGATGTGACGGGTCGTGATGCGACCGGCGTTGTTACGGCCACCGGTCTTGGGCAGCGGGCGAAGAAGCGACTTCTCCGGGGTCGAACGCGTGATCTCGGCAAAGTCTGCAACCGAGGAACCGCGACGACCGGGAGTTGTGGGCTTGTACTTACGAATAGCCATTGTTTTCTCTCCTCAGTCCCTAGCCGACAGCCGTGAAGATGTCGATGGAACCGGACTTGAGGGTCACGATCGCGCGCTTGGTGTCCTTGCGCTTGCCGAGACCGAACTTGGTACGGCGGGTCTTGCCCTTTTTGTTCAGGGTGTTGATCGACGCAACCTCGACGCTGAAGATCTTCTCGATCGCCAGCTTGATCTCGGTCTTGTTCGACCGCGGGTCGACGATGAAGGTGTACTTGCCCTGGTCGATCAGGCTGTAGCTCTTCTCCGAGACGACCGGCGACAGGATGACGTCGCGGGGGTCCTTCTGGGTCGCGATGCTCATGCGGATGCCTTCTCTCTCCGTGCCGCTGCACGCTCAGGGCTGACGCGCTTCTTGCTGACCGGTGCGTCGTCTTCGGTGGTCTCGACCTTGGCGGTCTTGACCGGTCCGGCGACGAAACCGTCGAAGGCGCTCTTGGTGAACACGATGTCGTCGCTCACGACGACGTCGTAGGCGTTGAGCTGGTCCCAGGTGAGCACGTGCACGCCGGGGATGTTTCGGACGCTCTTCTGGCTGATCAGGTCGTCGCGCTCGATGACGATGAGCACGTGGCTCGAGGTGGCGATGCTCGCCAGCAGCGCGACGATGGTCTTGGTCGATGGCACGTCTCCGACGGAGAGCGAGTCGACGACGTGGATGCGTCCGCCGCGGGCACGGTCCGAGAGGGCGCCGCGCAGTGCTGCCGCGATCATCTTCTTGGGGGTGCGCTGCGCGTAGTCGCGAGGGTGGGGTCCGTGGACGATTCCACCGCCGGTCATCTGGGGAGCACGGATCGATCCCTGGCGGGCACGACCGGTTCCCTTCTGCTTGAACGGCTTGCGACCGGCACCGGACACCTCACCACGACGGAGCGTGTTGTGCGTGCCCTGACGGGCCGCGGCGCGCTGGGCGACGACGACCTGGTGGATGAGCGGGACGTTGGTCTGCACGTCGAAGGTCTCGGCGGGGAGGTCGACGGAGCCGACCTTCTTTCCCTTGGAGTCGATGACGTCGAGCGTGTTGTCGGCCATGGCCTTACGCTCCCTTCACTGCGTTGCGGACGAAGACGATGCGGCCCTTGGCGCCGGGAACGGCACCCTTGACCAGGATCAGGTTCTTCTCGAGGTCGACCGAGTGCACGATGAGGTTCATCGCGGTGACGCGGTCACCACCCATGCGGCCGGCCATGCGCATTCCCTTGAACACGCGAGAAGGCGTGGAGGATGCACCGATCGAGCCGGGCTTGCGGTGGTTGCGGTGAGAACCGTGAGAGGACGAGACGCCCTTGAAGTTGTGACGCTTCATGACTCCGGCGAAGCCCTTGCCCTTGGAGGTGCCGACGACGTCGACCTTCTGGCCGGCCTCGAAGATGTCGACCGCGATCTCCTGGCCGAGCGTGTACTCGGCGGCATCCGCGGTGCGAACCTCGGTGAGGTGACGGCGAGGCGTGACGCCCGCCTTGTCGAAGTGACCGGACGCCGGCTTGTTCACCTTGCGGGGGTCGATCTGGCCGTAGGCGATCTGCACGGCGAGGTAGCCGTCGACCTCCTCTGAGCGCAGCTGGGTCACGACGTTGGGAGTGATCTCCACGACGGTGACGGGGATGAGCTTGTTGTTCGCATCCCAGACCTGGGTCATGCCGAGCTTCTTGCCCAGCAGTCCCTTGCTTGTCTTAGTAGTAGCCATGATTCGTCCTACAGCTTGATCTCGATGTTGACGTCGGCGGGGAGGTCGAGTCGCATGAGCGAGTCGACGGCCTTCGGCGTCGGGTCGATGATGTCGATGAGGCGCTTGTGGGTGCGCTTCTCGAAGTGCTCGCGGCTGTCCTTGTACTTATGAGGGGAACGGATCACGACGATCACGTTCTTCTCGGTAGGAAGGGGCACCGGGCCGACGACAGTAGCACCGGCACGGGTGACCGTGTCGACGATCTTGCGCGCCGAGCTGTCGATGACCTCGTGGTCATACGACTTAAGTCGGATGCGGATCTTTTGTCCCGCCATGTGTGACTCACTCTCTTTAATGCATCTTGGCTTCGCGACACGCGCTCGGCTATTGGATGCTCGGTTTGCTCAGTCCGCGCCCTTGGGAGGCCCGGTGCTGTCGCACCACTGTTTTTGTGTCAATGAATACTTGAGTCCGGTTGTAGCTTGGACTGCGTCGACCCCCGCGCCCGGGCGTGTTGCCCGCGCACCGAACATGGTTGTGACCACATCCAGGGGATTCGATTAAGTCGTGTTCTGCTACCCGCGGCCCAGATGATGACGCTGGATCATGACGATCCGGTCTCGCATCTGTGCACTGCCTGGCAGTGATCCCGGCGCAAAGCCGGTTTTGTTGAACTAGGAGAGTCTGCCACAGATTTGCCAGTGTCTGCAACCCGGGCGTGTCATGCTGCGGCGTGTCGCCCCCGCCCCGGAATTACCGACTCAGAGGGAGCGGCGATCCGCCGTGACGAGAGTGATCGTTCCGGCGGTGAAGATGATCGTGCCGGCGAGCAACGCGAGGGCACCGCCGGCCAACTGCACGCACACGGCGCCGATGGCCGCGCCCGCTCCCATGGCGACCACCGCGGCGAGGCGCGGGAACCAGTTCTTGCTGGATCCGCCGGCCAATCTGCTGTCCCGAGCGAGGTTGGCGAGGGTATTCGTGACGACGATCGTGGTGACATCCGAGTTGCCGATCGGCTTGACGGCGGAGACCTGGGCACCCATGACCACGGCGAGAAGGGCGGTCACCACGAGGAGCGCCGGGTGGCTGAGGTCATGGACCAGCAGCCAATAGATCGCGAGGGCGATCATCAGCGCCGCTCCCCCGATCAACACCCCTCGGCTCGAGCGCGGGAGTCCCTTTGGTGCAGATTGGCCGACGATCCGTCCACCCAGAATCGATCCGAGCACGAAGCCGAGGAGCGCGATGATGTTGTTGAGCAGCAGCGATTTGCCCGCTCCGACGAGGCTGAAGCCGATGAAGAGCACGTTACCGGTCATGTTGCCGGTGAACACCTTGTCGAGGGCGAGGTAGCTCACCGCATCGATGCACCCGGTGGATGCGGTCAGCAGCAGCAGGCCGGTGACGAAGTGATGGCCGACGGGGAGAAGTGGGGGGCGTGCCATTCCCCTAACGGTAGTGGAATCGGGCGCCCCCCTATTGCCGTCTATTCGGTGCCGACTGCTGTGTCTGCGCTATCGCGGGCGCTATCGATCTGCTCTTCGAACTTCCCGCCGGTGATCTTGTTGGCGCCCTCGAGTCCCCGGCGTATCTCCTCTGATCCCGTGCCGCCCGGTCCGGTCGGCGACACCGGCGTGCCCTACTCCCCTTGAGCCCTAAAGGATCAGTCGAACAGCAGCGAGCGCAGTTCGGCCTCCGCGGATCCGAGCCTGGCCGGATCGATAGTCGAGCCGCTCGAATAGCGGTCGATGAGGCGCGGATCCACATAGCTCTTACGCGCGATCGAAGGAGTGTTGCCGAGCACTTCAGCCGCGTCGCGCATCGCCTGTGAGATCGCGCGGTCGCGCGCCGTCTTTCGAGCCTCCGTGCCGTGCCGTGCGAGGCTCACCGCCGCCGCGACGGTGCCGTGCAGAGTGCGGAAGTCCTTGGCCGTGAAGTCACCGCCGGTGCGCTCTCGCACATACGCATTGATGTCGGAGGAGGCGATCGGATGCCAGTCTGCCCCGTCCTTCCACGCCAGCAGGCGCGCGCGGGATCCACGTCGTTTAAGCGAACGGATGACCACGGCGAGGTCGGCATCCGTGATGTCGGACTGCCACTCCTGACCGCTCTTGGCCGGAAAGTCGAGGGAGACCGTGTCACTCCGCACGCTGGCGTGAGAACACAACAGCGTGGCGAGACCGTGGCTGCCGTTGGACTCCGCGTACTGCTCGGACCCCACCCGCAGCGAGCCGGTGTCGAGCATCCGGAATGCCGCGGCAAGCGCTCGTTCGCGACTCGGGTCATCCTGGCGCAGGTCCATCGTCACGCGGCGACGGGCCGTCGGCAACGACTCGGCGAGGCTGAGAGCGCGGTCGAACTTGATGCGGTCCTTCTGCTCCCGCCAGGTGGGGTGGTAGATGTACTGGCGGCGGCCCGCGGCATCCACCCCGGTGGCCTGGATGTGGCCGTTCGCGTGAGGGGCGATCCACACGTCGGTCCAGGCCGGCGGGATCGCGAGGTGCTCGATGCGGGCGCGCAGCTCCCGGTCGGCGACCGGATGCCCCGCGGCATCCTTGTAGGAGAAACCCCGGCCGGCGCGCACCCGGCGCAGCCCGGCGCCCGATGCGTCGCTGCGGCGGAGACGGGTCATGATTCCACCCTAGGCAGCGGATGCCGGGCGGCAAGCGGGTTGCGCGGAGGGGTATTCCGTGCGTGGGCGCTCCCCGCTCGCACCGGCCCGCCCCGCCCAGGTTTTCGTGATCGAGACGTCACATTCCGTCCCAAGCGGGGCCGGGAATGACAGTTAGTGCCGGCTCGAAGCGATCGGACTGCACGGAGGACGCGGCGCGGCGCGCGGCCGCGAAAACGACGAAGGGCCACACCCTCTCGGGTGCGGCCCTTCGTGTGCGCTTGATCAGCGCCGAACAGGTACTACTTGAGGATCTTGATTACGGTTCCGGCGCCCACGGTGCGTCCACCTTCGCGGATAGCGAAGCGGAGGCCTTCCTCCATGGCGATCGGCTGAATCAGGTTGACCGTCATCTCGGTGGTGTCGCCGGGCATGACCATCTCGGTGCCCTCGGGCAGCGAAATGACGCCGGTGACGTCCGTGGTGCGGAAGTAGAACTGCGGGCGGTAGTTCGCGTAGAACGGGTTGTGACGGCCACCCTCATCCTTGGAAAGGATGTAGGCGTTCGCCTCGAACTCGGTGTGAGGCGTGACCGAACCGGGCTTGACGACAACCTGGCCGCGCTCGACGTCTTCACGCTTGGTTCCACGGAGCAGGAGTCCGACGTTCTCACCGGCGCGCGCGTCTTCGAGGGTCTTGCGGAACATCTCGATGGCGGTGACGGTGGTCTTGGAGGACTTCTCCTTGATGCCGACGATCTCGACCTCGTCGTTCGGGTGGAGGATTCCACGCTCGACACGGCCGGTGATGACGGTTCCACGACCGGTGATCGTGAAGACGTCCTCGACGGGCATGAGGAAGGGCTTCTCGGTCTCGCGAACGGGCTCGGGAACGAACTCGTCCACCTTGTCCATGAGGTCGGCAACGGTCGCTGCCCACTTCTCGTCGCCCTCGAGGGCCTTGAGTGCCGAGACGCGCACGACGGGAGCGTTGTCCCCGTCGAACTCCTGGCTCGAGAGCAGCTCGCGAACCTCGATCTCGACGAGCTCGAGGATCTCCTCGTCGTCGACGACGTCGGACTTGTTCAGTGCGACGACGATGTACGGCACGCCGACCTGGCGAGCGAGCAGCACGTGCTCACGCGTCTGGGGCATCGGGCCGTCAGTGGCGGCGACGACCAGGATCGCGCCATCCATCTGGGCAGCACCGGTGATCATGTTCTTGATGTAGTCGGCGTGGCCGGGGGCGTCTACGTGTGCGTAGTGGCGCTTCTCGGTCTGGTACTCCACGTGGGAGATGTTGATCGTGATTCCACGCTGCTTCTCCTCAGGGGAGTTGTCGATCTGGTCAAACGCGTAAGAAGCGTTCAACGTCGGGTACTTGTCGTGCAGCACCTTGGTAATTGCAGCCGTCAACGTGGTCTTACCGTGGTCGACGTGACCGATGGTACCGACGTTGACGTGTGGCTTAGTCCGCTCGAACTTTGCCTTCGCCAATTGGTCCTCCTCAGGACTTAGGTGTAGACGCCCACGGTTCGAATTGTTTCGAACCGCGTGCGCTACGGGGTTTGGATGTAGATATTTTACTTGGGTGGATAGCGGAAGCTATTCGCCCTTGTTCTTCTGGATGATCTCGTCGGCCACCGCGCGCGGCACCTCAGAGTAGCTGTCGAACGACATCGAGTACACCGCGCGGCCGGACGTCTTCGACCGGAGGTCTCCGACGTATCCGAACATCTCCGACAGGGGAACCTTCGCGGCGATGACCTTCACGCCCGTGGCATCCTCCATCGACTGGATCTGTCCACGGCGCGAGTTGAGGTCGCCGATCACGTCACCCATGTACTCCTCCGGGGTGCGCACCTCGACGGCCATGAGCGGCTCGAGCAGCACGGGATCGGCCTTGCGGGCCGCTTCCTTGAATGCCATCGAGCCGGCGATCTTGAATGCCATCTCCGAGGAGTCGACATCGTGGGATGCACCGTCGAGCAGGATCGCCATCACGCCGACCATCGGGTAACCCGCGAGCACGCCGACCTGCAGCGCGTCCTGGATGCCGTGATCGACCGACGGGATGTACTCGCGCGGGATCCGACCACCGGTGACCTTGTTGACGAACTCGTAGCTCTTCTCCGCGGTCACCTCCATCGGCTCGAGCGAGATCTGGATCTTGGCGAACTGGCCAGAACCACCGGTCTGCTTCTTGTGGGTGAAGTCGTGCTTCTCGACGACACGACGAATCGTCTCGCGGTAGGCGACCTGCGGCTTGCCGACGTTCGCTTCCACGCCGAATTCGCGCTTCATGCGGTCGACCAGGATGTCGAGGTGGAGCTCGCCCATTCCCTTGATCACGGTCTGGCCGGTGTCGATGTTCTGCTCCGTGCGGAAGGTCGGGTCCTCTTCAGCGAGCTTCTGGATCGCGAGACCCAGCTTCTCCTGGTCGGCCTTCGTCTTTGGCTCGATGGCGACCTCGATGACCGGCTCCGGGAACGTCATCGACTCGAGAACGACCTGGTTCGTCGGGTCGGTGAGGGTGTCACCCGTGGTCGTGTCCTTGAGGCCGATGACCGCGTAGATGTGACCGGCGGTCACGCTGTCGACCGGGTTCTCCTTGTTGGCGTGCATCTGGAAGATCTTGCCGATGCGCTCCTTCTTACCCTTGGTCGCGTTGACCAGCTGGGCACCAGAGTCCGCCTTGCCCGAGTAGACCCGGATGTAGGTGAGACGACCGAAGAAGGGGTGAACCGCGACCTTGAAGGCGAGGGCTGCGAAGGGCTCCGTCGAATCCGGGTGGCGAAGAATGACCTTCTCTTCGTCGCGCGGGTCGTGGGCCTCGATGGCCGGTACGTCGAGCGGGGTCGGCAGGTAGTCGACGACCGCATCGAGCATGGGCTGGACGCCACGGTTCTTGAACGCGGAACCGCAGAGCACCGGGTAGATCTGGCTCGAGATGGTGAGCTTGCGAATCGCAGCCTTGATCTCGGCGACCGAGAAGTCGGTGTCGCCCTCCATGAAGCGCTCGAGGAGCGCGTCATCGGTCTCGGCGACGACCTCGAGGAGGGCCGCACGGTACTCGTTGGCCTTCTCGACCAGGTCGGCCGGGATCTCTTCGATGTCGTACTTGGCACCGAGCTCGACGTCACCCTTGGAGTCGCCGCGCCAGGTCAGCGCGCGCATCTCGACGAGGTCGACGACACCCTCGAAGGTGTTCTCGAACCCGATCGGGAGCTGGATGACGAGGGGCTTCGCACCGAGGCGCTTGATGATGGTGTCGACGGTGTAGTAGAAGTCGGCTCCGAGCTTGTCCATCTTGTTGACGAAGCAGATGCGCGGAACGTCGTACTTGTCGGCCTGGCGCCAGACGGTCTCGGACTGGGGCTCGACGCCCTCCTTGCCGTCGAACACTGCGACAGCACCATCGAGAACGCGGAGCGATCGCTCCACCTCGACGGTGAAGTCCACGTGGCCGGGGGTGTCGATGATGTTGATCTGGTGCTTGTTCCAGAAACAGGTCGTCGCAGCGGACGTGATGGTGATGCCACGCTCCTGCTCCTGCGCCATCCAGTCCATCGTGGCTGCACCATCGTGCACCTCACCGATTTTGTGGGTGATGCCCGTGTAATACAGGATGCGCTCGGTGGTGGTGGTCTTGCCGGCATCGATGTGAGCCATGATGCCGATGTTTCGGACCTTGTGCAGGTCGGTGAGCACGTCTTGTGCCACGGAGTGTCCTTACGGTTAAAAAGTGGAATGGATGCTGGTCGAGTAGGGCGTCAGCGCAGGTGTCGAGACCCAGGGTTTCGACACGCTCGCTGGCGCTCGCTACTCAACCGGCAGTAATTATTACCAGCGGTAGTGCGCGAAGGCCTTGTTGGCGTCGGCCATCTTGTGAGTGTCCTCGCGACGCTTCACGGCGGCACCGAGGCCGTTGGAAGCATCGAGGATCTCGTTGGTGAGACGCTCGGTCATGGTCTTCTCGCGACGACCCTTGGCGTAGGTGGTGAGCCAGCGCAGTGCGAGGGTGTTGGCGCGGTGAGGCTTGACCTCGACCGGCACCTGGTAGGTGGATCCACCGACACGGCGGCTCTTGACCTCGATGGTGGGACGGACGTTGTCGAGCGCCTTCTTCAGCGTGACGACGGCATCCGCACCGTTCTTGGTCGATACTCCGACGAGCGCGTCGTAGACGATGCGCTCGGCGAGGCCCTTCTTGCCATCAAGAAGGATCTTGTTGACGAGCTGGCTGACGATGGGGGCTCCGTAGACCGGGTCCGCAACTACGGGACGCTTCGGTGCTGGTCCTTTACGAGGCATTACTTCTTGTCCTTCTTCGCGCCGTAGAGGCTACGGGCCTGCTTGCGGTTCTTAACGGCCTGGGTGTCGAGCGCGCCGCGCACGATCTTGTAACGCACACCCGGGAGGTCCTTGACGCGACCGCCGCGGATGAGCACCATCGAGTGCTCCTGCAGGTTGTGGCCTTCGCCGGGAATGTAGGCGGTCACCTCGGTGCCGTTGGAGAGCTTGACGCGCGCGACCTTGCGGAGAGCCGAGTTCGGCTTCTTCGGGGTGGTCGTGTACACGCGGGTGCACACACCGCGCTGCTGCGGGTTGCCCTTGAGGGCGGGCGCCTTGGTCTTGACGACCTTGGGGCTGCGGCCCTTACGGACCAACTGCTGAATGGTGGGCACTACATACTCCTTGTATTTACTGCACGGTGACAGATGTTGCGTAGCATCCGTTCCGACGTTCTGTAGGTCCGTCGGAAGCGTTTTGCACCACACGCGAATCTCACGAGAGTGTTCGATCCTGAGTGGTATGCCGTGGGGGCTGCTGGTCTTTCACAGACCGACAAACCCAGCGTGTATGGCCGTTGTCGAGCCTGATCCTTGCCCCGAAACAGCGGGCACGGTTCAAGCGCACGACAAAGCGCACACCTCGTAGATACTAGCCGTCGTGAGGGGTGGTGGTCAAATGATCGACCGGATCCCGGACGCCCCCGCGTCACGCTGTCCGGGAACGCGCAAACGCGAGTCGGACACCAGGTCCGACCCGCGTTGTGACGGAAAGATCGGGAGCTCAGCCGCCGATGCCCTTGGCGAGCTCGGAGTCCACGTTCTCGAGAGCCGACGCCGCCTTGGTGAGGAACTGGGACATTCCATCGAGACCGTTCACGGCCTCCGTCGTGCCCTTCGTGAACTGCTCGTACGAGCTGTGGAACGCCCCGGATGCCGCATCCGTCACAAAACCACCCTGAACCAGGCCATTGACCAGAGACTGCAGCTCGTGAAGCTTCGAGGTGATGTCATCCTTACCCGTCGTCAAACGGTTCGCCGCATCGGTCATCTCGCTGTACGTGACATTCATATTCGCCATGAGGTGGAACTCCTTCGACTAGTGACGGGCCGACCCCCTGGCCAACCAACTACCGGTAAACCTACCGTTCTGATGGAAACTCGCCAATGGGCAGCGGTGCCCATGACGGCGATGTGCCGGTTAACGGTCGAACAGCCGACCCGACCGGGCCGGCTCTTCGCCGTAGAAAGATCGGAAGCTCAGCCGCCGATGCCCTTGGCGAGCTCGGAGTCCACGTTCTCCAACGCCGAGGCCGCCTTCGTGAGGAACTGCGACATTCCGTCGAGACCGTTCACAGCCTCCGTCGTGCCCTTCGTGAACTGCTCGTACGAGGTGTGGAACGCACCGGAAGCCGCATCCGTCACAAAACCACCCTGAACCAGGCCATTGACCAGAGACTGCAGCTCGTGGAGCTTCGAGGTGATGTCGTCCTTACCCGTCGTCAAACGGTTCGCCGCATCGGTCATCTCGCTATACGTGACATTCATATTCGCCATGAGGTGGAACTCCTTGGTTTTCGGGGGCTGACCTCGGGGCCAACCAGCTTGGTTACAACCTAACTACAGGGTGCGAAACGACGGAATGGGCAGGAGTACCCATGCTGAGACCAACCACCACCGGGGCGAAGCCGGACAACCCGGGCCGGCGTGCCGACCCGGGTTGTCCGGATTCGCCCGGAGGGTGTCGTCCGATGTCGCGGCGCTGGTCGGCTCAGCGCCGATCGAGTTGCTCTCGCGGCTAGGCGAAGGACTCTCCGGTGCCGAGTGATTCTCCTGCGCGCCAGAACTGGGCGGCGGCGGCAAGGGCGAGCACGACGAGCACTACCCCTACTCCCGCCAACAGCAGGAACGGGGGGAGCGCCATAGCGAGCTCGGTCGCGGAGCCTGCCGGTCCCACGGCACCGGAGAGGAACGTGACTGAGAGAGCGATGAGTAGGCCGCCGATTCCGCCAACCCAGAGATCGAAGCGCCACCGGTAGTCGAGCCAGCGCCAAAAGGCCTTGCCGGGGCCGCCAGCCGGGGTGGCCGCTCCGCGCCGGAGCGCGGCGAGATACCACACCTTCTTGGCGAGAGAGACGAACGAGGCCACCGTGATCGCAAACGCGAGTGCGCCGTAGATGATCCAGAACCCGGTGAAGTCATAGGTGGACCTGAGGGTGGACGGCCATCCCCCATTGAGCCAGCCGGAGAGCGGGATTCCGATCAACACGGCCGAGATGGCCAGTCCCACGAGGGCCCAGGCGATGTGCCATCCAAAGCCGAGGATACGAAACTGTGAGACCATCGAGGCAGAAGGCAACATGCCCTTCTGCGCCTTCGCACTCGGCCCGATCCATCCGCGCCTCAGTTGCTCACCGGGAATCACAGCGCACATCGCGAACAGCAGGATCACGCCGGGGGCGGCGGTCATCGCGGTCCCTGCGATGCCGGCGATCGGTTCGAGATCCGATCGATTCGCACCGGCGGTCTGGGCGCGATCGAGAGCAGACATGACAATGCCGCCTCCGACCAGAAGCATCAGGGTCACCGTCGCGAGAATGACCCCGACGACCGAGAGCACGCGGCCAAAGGTGCGATTGGACGCCGCTACTTTCGCCCGTCGCGCTTGCTGTTCTTCATCCGTCAGTTCCTGCGGCATGGTGCCCCCTTCAACGTCGCTGAAGTCAAGCCTTCCACGTCAGCGAGTCGACCATTGCATCGAAGAGGGTCGCGTAGAGTTCTGGATCCCGTGCCATCGGGGCGGAGATCGTAAGGGTGAGCACTCCCCCTCCGTCCGGGTACGGCAGTCGATACTCAGCGGAGAGTGAGGGAGTCTCGGCGTCACCGAACCGACCGAGCCCGGCCTCGACCGTGCGGCACATCGGCCCGAATCTGTGCTCGACAATCGAAACGCCGGGAAAGGTCGCGGCCAGCGATTCGGCGAAGGCGGCGGGCGCCGCAGGAATCGATTCTTTGGGCCAGGGCGAATCCGAAGCGATGAGAGCGGCGGGGAATGGCACTCCGGGCAGGATTTCGAGCGAGAGGTGCATGCTGTGAGCGCCGGCATCCCGTGCCCGTTGCGCGGTTGTCAGCAACTCCTCGATCATCATCCTTCGCGTGCGGGCAAGACGGTCGGCAACCCCTACCTGCTTCTTGACGATGCGGCCGATCACGGTCTTCATGATTTCGTCCGTCTCGAGCGGAATCACCGACCAGGTGCCGGGAAATACGATCGAATACCCGGCATCCGGTGCTGTCACCGAGCGGACAGGCGTATCCGTGCTCATACGGCGGCCCCGAGAGTGAGGGCAAGTGTTTCGACGAATTCCTGGGTTTCGCGGGGCATGTTGACGAAGGCACCAAGGCTTTCTGCCGAGAAGATGAACTGCACGGCCTGCGCTGCCCCGGGCGGGAAGACCGCAACCACTGCGCGCTCTTCGAGCACCGCGCCTTCCGGTCCATCCGTTGCGTGCGCGATCAGGTTGTGAGAACCGACGAGTTCCCCGACAGCGATCGTGGATCGCCATGTGCGCACTGAGTAGTAGTTGAGGCCAGACTCCTCCCTATCGGTGTAGGACTGCAGAAACTCTTCGAAAACCTCCGGGGAGCCGAGCGCCGCAACCGGTGTGAGCTCGAAGACCACCGCAGCAGAAGCTCGCCCGGTCTCGGGATACGGCACCCAGATCGCGGCGGTCAGGCGGGGGTTGTTCATCGAGGAGAGTCGCGTTCGAGCGAAGTCGAGCTCACCGGCGAGGCGGCCACGAACTTCCGGGTCGATCACAAGCTCGGCCGCGAGTTCGATGGACCACTCTGCCGATGACGTTGATGAGAGGGGCAACGGGTACCACCCCTCAGACAATCCCACCCTGAAATCAACGATGTCGCGCAATGACGTGTCGGGCATTCGATCCTCTCCTTGATGATTCGATCCGTTCGAGCCGGAGGCTCTGCGTCAGTCTTTCGTCGTTCCCGTCGTGATGATCTGATAGCCGTGTTTGAACACGTCGCCGACACCGGTCACCCCACCGACGACATCCCCGTAGTCGCCAGAGACGAAGGACGTGCCGTTGAAGTCCGGCTTGAAGATGGCCTCGAGCCCCTGTCCGACCTTGATTCCCTGGTAAAGGCTCAAGGCTCCGGCCTGGAAACGCATCGGCAGATCGACGAGGCCGGGGTTCTCTGCGGCCATCTTGTAGAAGCTCTTCAGATCCGCGTTGATGTTGAGACCTTTCGCGAAGTCGATGTCGAACTTCGGGAATGCCTCGAGCGCAGCTTCGCGGATGAGAGTCCCGGCACTCTTCTCGCCGGCTTTGAAGGCGTCGAAGGCCGCCTTCTGGGTTGCGGTGCGCACGAACGGCGACTTGAACACATCACTCAGCGGCTTCGCCAGGTTGTCGGCGGCTTTCGACGCACTCATGAAGTCTTCGCTGTGGGCGCCGACGCCCTGCAGCGTGGCAAGAGCGCGGGTCTCGGTGATGCCCGACTTGAGCACCGTGATCGCCTTGAGTTCCTTGGCAGCAGCGGCAAAGATCTTGCCGCCGAACAGTGTGAGAACGGCGCCCACGGCCGCGCCGGCGACATCCCACCACGAACCATCACCCGAGATTGCCTTGACGATCGATTCGATCAGCGTGATGACAGCGCCGATGGCGGCCAGTACGAGCAAGATCTGCCCGAGGATCGGCACCCAGGCAAGGAAGATCGAGAGGATGCCGGCCCAGTCGCAGATCACTTTGATGATGTCGAAGAAGGTTGCACCCCAGTCGTCCCACCAGCCGTCCTTCAACCCGTTGTTCTTCTTTCCGTCGACGACCTCGACGATCGCGGCGATCGCGGCGTCGGCGGCGGAATTCTTGATGCTGAGCGCTGCCCGCCACTCATCGTGCGCTGCGCCGAGGCTTGCTGAGGCGGCTTGGGCGTGGTCGTGGGCGTCGGTCGCTGCCTTCTTCGCCTCCGTGTCGTCAGGTTGGGCGGAGTCTGCCGCGTGCTGGCTCTGCGTCGCGGTTCGCTGCGCCGTCTCCACAGCGGACTGCTTGTCGGCGATGTGCGCGATGGCCGTGCGTGCGGCATCCTGGGCGCTCTTCAGCTCGAAAGAATAGGTGACAAGAGCCTGCGACGTCACCGCATAGCGTTCTTTGGCCTTGTCGATGTCACTCGCGACGTCGCCAGCCTTTTCCCGGATCGCATCTATCGCCGCGCTCGTCATTCCCTCGACGCTGGAGATGCTCTTCAGGGTGTTGACCGACCTGGCGATCGCATTGGCGATCTCACCGTAGTGTCGCGCCTTCGATCGCAGGAGTGTGTCGTTGCCCTCGAGCGGCGCGTATTCGTGGTCGCTCATTTGTCGGCGCCCGTGCCCTTTCCGGAGTTTCCGCCGGGATCGGTGGGGGTTGCGGGAATCTTCGCGTTATCGGGAGCGGCATCCTCGAGCGCTTTCGCGAGACCGGCATCCACCTGTGTGAAACCATCTGAAATCGCTGCGATGGACTTCTGGAGGTCTTCGACCGCTTCGGTCATACTCTTGCGCTTGTCATTCCATTTGTGGGCGAAGTCCTCGACGTGGGAGCCGAGCTGGTCATGCCCGGTCGAGTCTGCAACATCGTTGCTGAAATCGTCGGCGTCCTTGAACTCGGCCGCAATAGCCTCGAGATCGTCTTTGAGCTGCTGGAGCAGCTCGAGATCGAGCTTCAGATCTGGCATGTTCGCTTCTTTCCCCTGGACTGCCGAGCGCCCGCATACCCCTCTGGCAGTGGCGAGCTCTTGCCAAAACTATCGACTAACCCTCGGATGCGACATGGGCAGCACTCCCCATGACTCTCACCCCTCCACCAGCGGCACCTGCACCCGAGCCGACTTGCCCTTGGCGATGTACATCCCGCGGCCGGGAGGGAACTCGGACTTGTTGATGCGCGGCAACGGCGTCTTGAGGATGATGTCTCCCTCGACCGTCTCCGGCTGCAGCAGGAATCCGCGGCGTCCGTTCTTGAACTCTCCGAGGAGCGGCCAGGAGGATCCCCAGGCCGACATCTCCGCTTCGGCGATCACCAGGTGGTCGCTTCGCTTTGCGGCCCGCGCGAGCTCGACGATGGCGGAGTCGGCCGGGGTCTGCAGGAAATCGCCGATCGACTCGACGATCACCACGATTCGGCCCTCGGTGTCGGTGTCGGCTATGGCGGCGGCGAGGTCCTTGGCAAGCGCGGCCACCGCTTCGACCGAGGTTGCGGCATCCGTCCAGGGCAGCGCCTGCGAGAGCGGTGAGCGTGAGTTGCCGAGGTAGTACAGCCGGGCATCCGGATCGAAGCGCTGCACCGACCGGGCGAGCGCGTGAAGCGTGTTGCTCCGCCCGCTGGCCGGCGGGCCCGCGAGCAGGAAGGTGCCCACCGGGTCGAAGCCGATCGGCCCGAGGTCGAAGTCGCTGATGCCGAGCACCGGCTCGCCCGCGACCCTCGGCGCCAGTTCGGAATCCGGGTACTCCTTCGGCAGCGATCCGATGCCGGGGGCCGCGGCGACGCCGGCCCGCACCATGGCCTCGGCGAGCGCCCGGGTGGCGGTGGCCTGTTCCGACACCGACGAGGATCCCCCGAGGATGGCGATCTGCGTCTCGAAGCCGTCGACGATCGCCCGGCCGGGCGGCGACTTCGGCCCGAGGATGTCGCTCGGCACGTCGAGCATGCCGTAACCGTCGTCCGCGAGCCGAAGAACCACCTTGCGCTGGATGCTCGAGCCGATCGATGCCGGAACGGCACCGGCCCGGTCTGCGGTGAGCGCGACGTGGATGCCGAGCTGGCGCCCGTCGCTGAGGATGTCCTTGAACACGTCATACCAGATCGATCGCCCGGCCGGGATCTCGAAGTCGTTGCGGAAGTTGGGGAAACCGTCGATCAGCAGCAGGATGCGCGGCTCCTGCGGCCGGTTCGCGAGCCGGCGGTATTCCACGATGCTCGAGGCGTTCGCCGCGGCGAAACGGGGACCGCGGTCCTCGAGCTCGGCCTGCAGCATCCGGAACAGGCGGATGATGCGCTCGGAGTCGTCCCCGGCGATCACCGCGCCGACGTGCGGAAGGGTCTCGAGCATGCGAAGACTGCCGGAGCCGAAGTCGATGCCATAGACCTTCACCGGCCCGCCGCGCGGGGTGATCGCCGCCGCCGCGGCGAGGGTGCGCAGCACGGCGCTCTTGCCGGATCCGCCGGTGCCGAAGATCGAGAGGTGCCCGTCCACATCCGGCCTGAAGTAGGTGGGCAGCTGCTGCTGGCGCTCGGCGATGTCGGAGACCCCGAGCAGCAGCTCGGAATCGGTGCGCTGGGGAAGCCGCCCGAGGTCGTAGAGACCCGCGAGTTCGTCGAGCCAGGGCCGCCTCGGTGGCGGGATATGCGCGTCGCCGTTGGCTTTGACGATGGATGCCACGAGCTTCTGCTGGTCGGTGGGGCCAAGGTCCCTGGCCTCGTCGACCGTGCTCGCGGTGACGTCCTCCCAGCGGTTCTCGCCGCCGAAGCGAAGCTCGGCTACCTCGATGTCCGCGTCCTCTGGTTCGCGGCTCGTCCATCCGCCGGCGTAGCCGGACTGGAACAGCGCGAGGCGGCCCGGTCCGGTCTTGGCGACACCGCGACCGGGGATGGCCGGGTCGAAGTGGGCCGCATCCTTGATGCCCACCACGTCCTGGCTGTCGGACTCGTCGGCCATGCGCAGGGCGATGCGCAGGTTCGTGTTGGCGCGCAGGTTGTCTTTGATGACCCCGGCCGGGCGCTGGGTCGCCATGATCAGGTGGATGCCGAGCGAGCGACCGCGCTGGGCGATGTCGACGACGCCGTCCACGAACTCCGGCACGTCTCCGACCAGGGCGGCGAACTCGTCGATCACGAGCACGAGGGCGGGCGGGCTGTCCGGGTCACCACGCTTCTCCAGCTCGAGCAGGTCCTTGGCCTTCTTGCGGTTGAGAAGGTGCTCCCGGAAGTGCAGTTCGGCGCGAAGGGAGGTGAGCGCGCGGCGCACGAGGTGCGGGCTGAGGTCGGTGACGAGGCCGACGGTGTGCGGGAGCGACACGCAGTCCGCGAAGGCCGATCCACCCTTGTAGTCCACGAAGAGGAAGGTCACCCGGTCGGGACTGTATTCGGCGGCCATGCCGAGGACCCAGGCCTGGAGGAACTCGCTCTTGCCTGCTCCGGTCGTGCCGCCGACGAGGGCGTGTGGGCCCTGGGTGCGCAGGTCGAGGTGCAGCGGATCCACGCCGGCCGATCCGATGATCGCGCGGAGCTTGCCGGCCCGGCGGGGCTTCGGAACCGCCCCGGGCGTGCGGTCGTGCATCGACGCGTTCTGGCGCCACCGGTCGATGACGGCGTCGCTCGTCTCGATCAGTTCATGGCCGAGCAGCGTGATCATCGAAACCGAGCGCGGGATGTCGCTCGAGTCGGCGACGAGGGCTCCCGCGTCGATGACCGGGGCGAGTTGCTTCGCGAAGTCGAGCGCGCGAGCGGAGTCGACCTGCTCGGTCTCGACCTCGGTGATGGTCTCTCCGAGACGCACCAGACCGACCGTGCCGAGGACGGAATCCGGCTCGAGGTGCAGGTAGGTGCGACAGACAGCGGGCAGCGCCGGCACACTCGGTGCGACCCAGATCGGATAGACGCCGGCATCCGCCGCCTGCTCGGCGAGCTGCACGAGGCGCGCACGGTCGACCGCGACATCGTCGGAGATGAGCAGCACGATCGCCGGAACCGGGGAGGGGGTACCCACGGTGGTGCTGGCAGACCCCACCTCTGCACCGCGCTCGAGCGCGGCCCCCTCCTGCTCCATGGCCCCGCGACGCTGCGCGCCCTTGCCGGCCAGCCGGTCGGCGACCAGGCCCTCGATCGCGGACAGCAGCTGTGACCCGCTCGCCGCGCTATCGGCCAGATGGCCGATCTCGAGCGGGCTGTGCGGAGACGAGGTGTGCGGCATCCACTTGAGCCATTCGAGCTCGCGCGACCACGCCGGGCTCACCAGGGCGGCCACGACGAGCTCCGCCGGGGAGTGCAGCGCCGTGATCTGGACGAGCACGGAGTTGACCGACCCGACGGTGGCCGAGGTGGGGCCGGCGATGCCGAGCGCGCCCGAGTCGAACAGGTTGTCGATGATCGGGACACCGGCGATCATCCGGTTCTCCTCGACCACGGTGTCGAGGCGGCTCTGGAACTCGGGCAGCATCTCGCCCTTGGGCTGGGTCGACACGACATTGCGCGAGGCCATCGTGCCGATGCCGATGCGCACGTTGAGGAATGACCAGTGCTCCGGGCGCCGAGTCCACAGTAGCGGACCCCGACGGACGGCCTGGGCGTAGGCCTCTTCCGTGGAGGGCGACTCGTCGATGCGCAGTTGGAGCTCCTTCACCCGCTCCTCCTCGAGCTGGGTGGTGAGGGACGCGAGGTGCACGTCGAACTTGCCGATGGCCTTCTTGAGGCGCCGCTTCTCGCGGGTCTTGCCGGTCATGAAATTGCCGATGAGCATGATCGGCGACATCGCGATGAAGAGGAGGGATGACGGTTGCTTGGAGATGTAGAACATGGCGCCGCCCATGAGAACGGGAGCGATCATCGCCAGGAGGGGGAAGGGTTGATCCGGTTTCTCTGCCGGAACCTCCGGCGCGGCGAACTCCTGGCCGGCGTAGCGGCGCTCGACCTTCGGGGAACGGTTGAAGAAGATCGGGCCCGCAGTCGGCGCGACCCCCGTGAGCACCGCGGAATCGGCGACGGTGACCCGCACCACGGAGTCGCCGATGAGCAGCGTCTCCTCCTTCTCGATGCGCAGCCGGGTGACGATCCCACCGTCGACGACCACCCCGTTCGCCGAGCCGAGGTCCACGACCTCGACCACCGAGGAGACCTCGAAACGCACGTGGCGCTTGGAGACGAGCGGGTCGTGGAGCGTGATGTCCGACGCATCCTCCCGGCCGAGCACCGTTGTGCCGGCGACGAGGGGGAATTCGCGACCGGCATCCGGCCCGGAGACCACGGTGAGAGTCGCGATGGTGGGAGCCTTGCCCGATGCTGGAGGCTGGTAGTAGGTGCCGGCATCCGCGATGCTCACGGTGGCTCCGCTGCCGATCCAGGCCTCGCCGAGGGGAGCATCCGGGGGCAGGAGGAGCGCCTCGGTCTGCCCGGGGAGGGTGGCGTGCAGGGTGAGGACACGCTGCGGATCCGGTTTCGCGGCCGCGGCCTGCGGGTCCAGCCGGGCGATCGTCGCTGCGACATCGGAGATGCTCGCCGATGCATCCGCCGTGACGACGATGTCGTCAGTGACGCCGGATGCCCGCCGAAGGGTCAGCTTGAGACGCACGTTCTTCCTCCCCCGAGGCGACCTGCTGGGCGCTCAGGCAAGTATAGGGAGAAGAGAGAGACAAACTCACTCGTTGCGGTCACGGTCATCGCGGTTCTCCCACCACCACTTCGGAGCCTGCCCGGCTCCTCCGCTATCCCGGTAGGAGAGCAACAGGAAGAAGGAGAGAGCCACGACGAAGGCGATCACGGCGACGGCGACCGCGAAGGGACCGACCGCATTCGCCCCGAAGAAGAGCAGAGACAGCAGCGGGCGCCCCTTGCCGAGGGAGTAGAGGGTCGATCCGCTGACCAGAAAGAAGAAGTAGGTGATGACGGCGGTGATGACCGAGGCCGCCAGCACGGATCCCCGGCGGCGACCGAAGCTGACGAGAAGGGCGTAGAGCGCCGCGGTGGCCACGGCGAACATCGTCGGGGCGATGAGCGGTCCGGCATCCCGCTCGGTGAGCACCTCCCGGTCGGCATACAGGCTGATGATGCCGCTGGCGGCGATCGCGAGCGCCAGGAAGAGCACGACGGCGAACACCGCGATCATGCTCGCGTAGCGCGTGCGTGCATCCACCCGGTCGAGCTAGATCGTTGTGGCGGGCGTCGCGTAGCGCGACTTCTCGTACTCCGCCGTGCGCTCGGCGGACTCCCGATCGAAGGTGTCGCGCGCCTCGAGGTTGCGCAGCTTCACCTTGCGCCCGCGAGCGCTGATGAGCGCGCCCATCCACATGGATACCTCGCGGGCGAGCAGTGCCGCCGCGATGATGAAGGGGCTGGTGAGAGCGACCGAGAAGAGCCGGGCGGCGCTGTTGGGGGTGAGGGCGAAGACGTTGTTGACCAGGAGGCTGGTGCCGACGGATCCGAAGTAGACGACGAGCCCGACGAGGAGGCTCCCCAGAACATAGCTCCACCAGGATGCCCGATTGGCGAGCAGCACGACGATGACGAAACCGATGAAGAAGAAAGCGATCGGCGTGTAGTACGCCAGCGAGCCGAAGAAGTCGAAGCGGAATTCGCCGATCTCCACCGAGTGAATCGCCGCGATGGCCACCGCGTACAGTGCGGCGAAAAGCACGCTCGACAGCAGGGCGATCAGCACGCCGAACCCGCGATTGCCCTTGCGGCGGGGCGGCACCGGCGAAGGCACATAGATCGTCTGCATGGAAGCGGCAGAGGTCGCGGCCAGCGGAACGGATGCCGGCTCACGCTCGGTCACGGTGGTCTCCACCGCGGCCGGATCGGAGGTCGCTACGACCGGCTCAGAATCGGACGGCGAGGAAGAGGTGGTGAGGGTGGCCGGCGGTGCGGCCGGCGGAACCTCGACGAGGTCGTACACCGGCTCCTGCTCCGGAGTCGCCGGCAACTCCTCCGCAGGCACGATCTCGCCGTCGATGTCTGGTCCGTCGACGCGTTTCGGCGGCTGGTTCGCAGCGGTCTCGGGCGTGTTGTCGCTCATCGGTGCCACTCCTCACAGGCTGGCCGGGACATCCCGGCAGTTCACGTCACTCTAGCAATGACGATGAACTGCCGGGAGTGCGGCTCGCGCGGCGAGGGCATTACGGGGTGGTGGCCGTCGCGGCAGCGGCAGCGGCGACCGGCGCGGGAGCCGGAAGTGCGTAGACATTCCCGGTGAGGTCGCCGGTGAATTCACCGTCAACGCTGGACAGGGCCAGGTTCGTCACGAGGAACAGCCGCGGGCCGGTCTGCAATTGCCCGGCGAACGCCATCACCTGAGCGTAAGTACCGGTGACGGAGACTTTGATCGGAACCACGTAGAGCCCGTTCGCTGGTCCGGCGGGGACCGGAGCCGGTGCCGCCGTCCCACCGGCTGTCGCGGACGGCGACGGGGACGGGGACGGAGTCGCGGGTGCAGTTCCTGCCTGCGCCACCGGAGCTGCTGCAACGGGCGCCGCATAGGCAGTGACTCCGCTCACCTCCACACTCTTCAGTGTGATGCCCTGGGCATCTCCGTACTCCTTGATGGTGCGTAGGAACACCGACATATCTGCCGTCGCCGGAATCGAGGCGCGGAGGCCGTCGAGCTTCGACTGCGTGTCTGAGATGTTCTCAAACTGCTTCTTCAGCGCGATCAACCTGGTGGCGTTCGCATCGTTCGCCAGGCTTATGCTCGCTCGATCATCATCGGCCGAGGCGACCTGGGAGAGGATGGGTGAGACGCCGACCAGCCAACCGAGCACGCCAACGAGGGCGATGGCTCCGACTATGGCCAGGGTGAGAATTCGATCGCGATTCATTTCTTCGCTGCTTTCGCGGGAGCGAAGCGCTGGGAGAGCGCCTCGGAATTGACGAGAAGGTCGACCTCGACGGTGTAGTGCCCCGTCGTGGTGTCCAGCGTGACACTCCCGGGAGTCGCGGCAACGACCCCCTTGAGCTTGGCAAGGTTGTCGAGCCAGTCGGAAATCGGCTGCTGAGGACTGTCCGCGGTGATCTTGACTTCGGCCACGTGTGATGGAGTGAAAGTATCGGTGACCGTCGTTGGCGTCGTCACCGTGCTGGCTGTCGACGCAGTGAACGCCGTGATCGTCGTACCGACCGGAAGAGTGCTCTGAATACCTTGGAGATAGGGCGCCCAGAGGATCTCGCCGACGTCGGCCGAGGGCTGCGCGGTGACGATCTGGTCCACCTGACTCTGGAGAGTAGTGACGGCGCTGTATTTGACGCGTGATGCCGCGAGCAACGAGCTGCGCGACTGCTCGTTGGCGAGTTGGGCATTAGCCGTGAACAGAGCGAAAGTTGCCCCGACCGTGGCGAGTATTGCCAAGATCACCACGATCACCAGGCCTGCGAGCAACCGACGCCTCAACGCACGAGTCTTCTGGCCGATCCCGACCTCCCGCGGAAGCAGGCGAACGCGCGGCGTTCCCCCCAGAATCAGTGAACTGTCGACCGAAGGCCGACCGAGTGTGATGGCGCTCATGCGGCTGTCCCCAGCGCGAGACCGATTGCTACTGTCATGGACGAATCCACGCCTCTCTCTTTCATCGCCTTGTCTGCCTGGCGTCCGATCGCGATGTTGCCGAAGGGATCACCCGCCGAGACGGGCAGCCTGGTGTATTCCGAAACCGCTGCACCGAAGCCTCCGAGTGCTGAGCCGCCGCCCGAGAGCACCACGCGTTCGATCGTGTTGCTCGCCCCGGTGGAGGCGAAGTAGGTGAGGGTGTTGCGGAGGCTCGTGATGAGCTCACCGGTCGTCTCGAAGATGATTCCCACGGCGGCGTTCTCTTCGGCGGTCGTGGGTGCGGTCGCCAGCCCGAGAGCCCGTTTGGCGCGCTCCGCCACCTCCATCGACACTCCCATCCGGCTGGAGAGAGCGTGGGTGAGGTCGTCGCCACCGGTGGGGATGATACGGACGAAACGCGGAACGCCATCGGACGAGACCACGACGGTCGTCGTCGTGGCGCCGACGTCGATCATCGCGGAGGTGCCGCTGAGCTGCGAACCGCGGAGGAGGATGCGGCTGAGGGCGAAGGGGATCAGGTCGACGGCGACGGGGTTGAGTCCGGCGAGCTGCACGGCCTTCACGTTGCCGAGCACCGCCTCCTTGAGCGCGGCGACCAGCAGTCCGTTGATGACCGGCCCGTTGGCATCCACCCCCTCGCTGATCGGGTAGAAGTCGAGAAGAGCGTCCTCCGTCGGAAAGGGCAGCATCTCCTGCACGTGGAACGGAAGGGATTCGCGGATGCGATTGAGGGGCGCTTTCGGCACAGTCAAGTCGCGGGCGAGTACCCGCGAATTGCCGATTCCCAGCACGACATTCTTCGTGCTGAAGCCGCCTGCAGACCACAGCTGCTTGAGCACGGTCGCGACGGTGGCCGGCTCGGCGACCTCACCGCGATTGACCGCCCCGGGCGGCAGGGGAAGCGAGTGGTAGCGCAGAAGTTCCGGCCGCGCCTTCGATGCCGCGCCGAGCTCTGCTGCCCGAATGCCATTTGCGCTGATGTCGAGTCCGACAATTGTTTTCGCCATTTTTCCCCCTGTGTAATGCGTGTGCTAGGCGACCGTGAGGTCGAATAATGAAAGATAACTCGCGAAGACCGCGTTGCCGACGACGATCCCGAGCCAAGCCCCCGCGAACATCCACGGCCCGAACGGGATCCCACTCTTGCGCCCCGCGCGCTTAGTCGCGAGAAGAATGATCGAAAAGACCCCTGCAAGCAGGAATGCACTGAACGCACCGACGGCGACGGCTCCCCAGCCCGCCCAGCCCAGATAGATACCGAGCACACCGGCCAGCTTGACATCCCCGAGACCCATGCCTCCGGGGTAGACGAGAGCCATCACGAGGTAGAAGAGGAACAATCCCGCCATCGCGATTCCCGACCCGATCAGCGGGCCGAAGTCTCCGGACAGGATGCTCGCAGCGCCGAAGAGTGCAGCGCTCACGGCATAGGCGGGAATGACGATCACGTTCGGGAGCTTGTGCACATCGAGGTCGATCAGTGCGAGCGCGATCGTGATCGCGGCCAGATAGAGGAAGGCGACCATGACGAGTACCGCCGCGACGGCAGCAGCGGATGTCGTGGCCGCGAAGGCTGCGGGGGCGAAGCCGAGCGCAACCAGGGCGAAGGAGGCCGAGGTGGCGAGTTCGACCAGGGGATACCGGGCTGCGATGGGTGCCGCGCAATTCCGGCACTTGCCCCGAAGGAGGAGCCAAGACAGCACGGGGATATTGTCGTAGGGCTTGATCTCGTGCTCGCAATTGGGGCACGCGCTGGGCGGCGAGACTATGGACTTGCCGATCGGAACTCGGTAGACGACGACATTGAGGAAGGACCCGAGCAGCAGCCCGAGCACTGCCGCGAGGACGACGGTCACGGCGATCACTTGCTGTACTCCTTGTAGCCACTCACGTCGGAGCCGGTGTAGGAGGCGGGAGAGTTCCACTTCTGTTCGAGACCGCCGTTGCATACGGTCACGATCATCTTCGACCACTTACCGGTGGTGTAGGTGTCAGTCGAATCCACGGCGAGGCACCGACCCAGATTGTCTGTGAAGAGGTAGCTGCCCGGGTAGTTGCCCGTGTCCTGGAATCGCGTCCATTTCTGGGCGGTACTCACAGTCGAGTTGCACGAAGTGAAGGTGACGTACTTGCCGCTGGCGTTGGGAGCGGTGAGGCAGTACTTCTGCGAGCTGTTGTTGTTCAGGTACACGTAGACGGGCTGGTTCGCCACGGAAGTGGCCGGAGCTGTCGGCTCGGTGTAGTACCACTTGTGGTTCCAATCGAGCTTTCCCGTACCGGTCGGATCCTGCTTGCAGGGGTACGAGATCATGAATGAGCTATTGATGTTCGTATCGGTGACGTCCGCGCACCGCCCGAACTCCTTGTAGTTGACGATCTGGTTTGTGGCATGGCTGGCGGCTCCTGCGCCCACGGCGGTGGTGGGGGCGAACCCGCTGCCGCCCGATCCGTTGGTGACATTCAGAAGCGACCCATCGGACGGCGTGCCCGAGTTGAGGTAGAAGGTGGAGTAGTTGGAGTTATCAGCCAACTGCCCACCCCACGAGTTCGTACCGAACCAACTCCACAACTCGTTCCATCGGTAGTTGTCGGAACGGCACACCGCAAGCACCGCGGGTCCCGCCTTCGCGGTTGTCGCCTTGGTGATGTCCGTCTTGTCGGTTGGGCTGCTGATGCACAGGGGCGTCGTCGAAGCCACCGTGCTCGCGAGCTTGATCTCGTAGTCGGTGTCGTAGGTCCACAGTTGTTTCGTGTCGCTCGCCGTGGTGCAGTCGGTTGCTTTCTTGAACTTGACCTGCGAACCCACGGCGACCGACACGGCCTCGAGGCAGTAGTTGAGGTTGTAGTCCCAGATGCGACCTCCCGGCACATTCACGTTGGTTACCTTGAACTTGTAGACCGCGGAGATGTAGCGATTTCCATAGCTGGCATCGGCCTTGCCGGGCACCGCAGCCCCGAGACCGTCGGCGAGAGCGAGGGCGTAGAGCGGCTGGACGGTGCCGGAGAGCACCGTGCCGGTGCAGTTCATGTCGTTCGCGTCCTGCCAGGGCGTGTCTTTGCCGGTGGGATCAACCGTGAAGTACTTCAAGGTGACTGAATACGTGGAGGCGGCGTCGTTGCCATCGACCTTGCCGGATATCGAGCACGGCAACTTTGCGCGGTATCCGACAGTCTTCCCGGCGTCGGTCGTAGAGAGCGAGCGGATGACGCCGAGAGAGGCCTGAACCCCCGCCTGGGCTGCGTAGATGGTGCGGGTGTTCTTCTGTGCGATGAACACCGGCGTGGCCTGGGACAGGATCACGCTGAGCAGCACGACGGAGAGACCGGCCGCGAGGATCATGAAGAGAATCGCAGTCAGGAGCGCTACGCCCTCCTCTCCCTGCTCGCGGAGGCGGCGGCGCAAGGCAGAGCTGCGCAAGGCGGAGAGCGCGGAGTTGATTCTGGTCATGGTCGGTACGCGCCGAACGTGCACACGGGAGTGAGCGGATTGTTGCTCGGAGAGGTGAGCACCGACGAGGACGAGTTCCGGGCGATGAAGGTCGTCGACATCGAGGCTCCGGTATTCTGGGCGTTTGCGCCCGGGTTGAGTGTGACCAGGAGTTGCTGGCGAGGCTTGTCGGTGTTGTTCGCGGCGATCATCTGGAACGGGTGCGTCGGATCGCCGTCATTGGCGACGTCGGTGAGTTTCGGAGACCACAACGTGGCGCCGGCCGGGTTGTTCTCGTTCCACTGTCGGGATTCGAGTCGCGAGTTCGCCACCGAAAAGCGCCACTGGTAACAGATGGCCTGAAGACCGCTGACCGTACTCGCCGCAGGCACCCGGAACTCGACGTAACGATTGCCCGAAGCGCCGACCCCCGGGAAATTGATGGAGTCCGCGTACCGCACCTGCCGGTCGAGGATCCCGAAGACCACCAGGGTGCTGTTGGTCGACTGGCCCACCAGCTGGGTGCGCACGGCACTTCGCGAAATGGCCACGACAGAGGTCAGAACGATTGCGATGAAGACGGTGAAGATCGCCATCGCGACCATCAGCTCGATCAGGCTGAAGCCGGCTTCGTCGTCGCGAATCGAGGCGCCACGGGGCGATCGTTCAGCCATTGGTCTTCCATTCCAGGTCGGAGTGGGAGTCGATCAGGCTGGAGATCGTGTACACGCAGGAACCGGCGACGGCGCATCCCTGCCCGGCGGTCCACCCCACGATCACGATCACCCGGGTTAGCGGCGTGTAGCCGGTTGGTGTGACGGGAGCGTAAGTAGCAGAATCGGTTTTCCTGCAGTCCCCACCGGCGATCTGGCCGCCGTTGGTGCCGAGGTTCTCGAAACAGGTGCCGATGATCGTGGTGACCGTGTAGGGCGTCCCGTTTTGAGTCACCGGTGCGGGTATCGGGACCGTCTGGGTACCGGGGAGTGGAAGCGTGTGGTCGTACTCCTGATAGGTGTCGCTGACCCCGCTGGTGCCGACATTTGCGGTGAAGCTCGAATTGACCGCGGACTTCGATCGGCCGCTGAAGAGGCTGCTTGCGGGCAGTCCGCTGACCTTTTCCATTGCAGCATTTGCCACTGTGACGGCGATCGCTCGGCGCTGCTGGGAGACAGAACCGATGGTGGAGGAGATCGCCAGGCCGATCGCGGCGGTGGCGACGATGCCCATGATCGCGATCGCGACGATCACCTCGATGAGCGTCATCCCGCTCGAGTCCGCGGTGAAGCGGTCGAGCAGACGTCGGATCTTGTTCATGGCACCTCCTTCGGGACCTGAGCAAAAGTGGGTGGGTGATGCTTGTGCGAGAACGGTGCGGAACATGGGCTAAGCCACGTTCCGCACCGTTCTGCGAGCGGGAAGTTACGGAGTGAACTTTCCGAGACCGCCCGCCGTGCTGTCGTAGGTCTGGGTGCCGCCCGGGATGTTCGTGTTGGACCCCACGATCGTGTAGGAGTTGCCGTCGGAGGCAACCGTGACGGTGAGCGTATTGCCATCGCTGATCTTGAAGACAGAGGAGCCCACCGTCTGAGCGGTTTGAGGAGTGAAGGCAGCGAACGAACCGCTGTGCGAGGTGCCGAAGGTCTCAACAACCACGGCCGCGTTCTTGAGGTCGGACCCCACGGAGGCCTTCCAGGCGCTCTGGCGCTGGTTGAGGAACACCGGGATGGCGATCGCGGCAAGGATGCCGATGATGATGATGACGACGAGGAGCTCGATGAGCGTGAAGCCCTTCTCTCCATCCTTGCGAGCCTCACGGCCGGCCGTCATGGCCTTGTTCATACGAATGATCATGTGATTAATTCCTGTTCATTGAGAATGTTGATGGACAGGTGGCCCCCAATTGCAATGCCCCCTGAGATCATGTTGGCCGCCCCGTTAGGCCCGCGGAATCCCGCAAACAGGGGTAATACGGCCAGAACGCGCCCCCAGTACGGGGGCAGGGCGGCGATTCCGGTCACACCAAAGCGACAGCATCCGATAGTGATGCTGTCGCTTTGTCTCGCTGGCAAAAAGGACTAGGGCGTGAACTTTCCCAGACCGCCGGCGGCTCGGTCATAGACCTGGCTGCCGGGGCTCACGTTCGCATTCGACCCGAGAATGGTGAAGGTGGTAGCGCTCGGGCTCACCACGATCGTGTTGCCATCGGTCGCCTTGATTCCATTAGTGGCATTGCTCACGGGAAAGTCGGCGAAGGACCCGTCGTGGTTCATTCCCCAGGTCTCGACCACGATTGCGGCATTCTTCAGATCGCTGGCCACCGTCGCCTTCCAGGCGCTCTGGCGCTGGTTAAGGAACACCGGGATGGCGATCGCGGCGAGGATGCCGATGATCACGATGACGACCATCAACTCGATCAGGGAGAAGCCCGCCTCGCCCTGAACGCGAGCCTCCCGAGCGCGGGCCAATCCCCTGTTTGTCTGGTTGATCATCTGGTTGATCCCTGATCGGAGCGACTGAGGCTATTTGTTGATCTGGTTGAAGATGGTGAAGATCGGCATGTACAGAGCCACGATCATGCCGCCGATGATGGTTCCGATCACCGCGATCATCAGGGGCTCGATCAGCGACGTGAGAGCTTCCGCGGTGCTCTGCACCTCTTCTTCGTAGAAGTCTGCGACTTTGGTCAGCATGATCTCCAGGGCGCCGGAGTCCTCCCCGACCGCGATCATCTGCACGACCATCGAGGGGAAGATCGGTTGGGACGCGAGCGGTGCGGCAATCGAATTACCCGTGCGCACCGACTCCTGCACCTTCTTCAGGCCGTCTTCGATGACCCAGTTGCCGGAGGTCTCTCCCACGATGCTGAGGGACTGCAGGATAGGCACACCGGCGGCGATCATGGCTGAGAAGTTGCGGGTGAATCGAGCGACGGCGACCTTCGCGAAGAGCCCTCCGAACACCGGGAGCTTGAGCTTGAGCGGATCCGTGATGCTGCGGACCTTGTCGTTCTCCTTGTTGAACTTCCACCAGATGTTGAAGCCGACAATCGAGACCACCAGGAGTGGGAAGATCCAGATCATGTTCTGGGACAGGGTCACGAGTATCTGGGTGGGCAGCGGAAGCTGGCCGCCCAGGCTCGAGAACATAGCCTGGAACACCGGCACGATGAAGATGAGCATGGCAATGACGGCCACGAAGGCCATGATCAGCACCGCGGTCGGGTAGGTGAGCGCGGACTTGATGGTCGCGCGCAGTTTTACGTCGGATTCGAAGTTGTTCGCGATCGACTCGAGCGCTCCGTCGAGGAATCCGCCGGTCTCACCGGCTCTCACGAGGTGGATCATGAGCCTCGGGAAGACCCGGGGGAACTTGGCGAAGCTCGCGGACAACGAAGAACCACCCTCGATGTCTGCGCGCACCTCTCCGAGCGTCTCGGCGAGGGCCTTGTTTTCGGTCTGCTCGGCGAGAATGGTGAGCGTGCGCAGCAGCGAGAGTCCGGCAGCGATCATGGTCGCCATCTGACGGCTCATGATGGCGAGGTCCTTGAGCCCCACTCCCTTGCTGAGGAACTTGATCTCCATGTTGAGACCGGTGCCCTCTTTGGACTCCTCGATCGAGGTCGGCGAGACCCCCATCGAGCGCAGACGCATCGCCGCGTTCGACTCGGTGGATGCTTCGAGCCGGCCCTTGACGACCTTGCCCTGGGCATCCCGGCCCTTGTAGGCGTAGGCGAGAGTGGCCATTATTCACCGATCTTTCTCGAGTAGGCGTCCTTGAAGTCGATTCCGGTGGCTGCCATCGCCTGGGCCGCGACATCCGTCGCGCTCTCTTTGCGATGGATGAGCTGCTTCAGCGATTCGGCATCCTGCGCCTTCTCGATCGCGGCGGCCACCGTGATCGTGCCCGCATTGGCCAGATCGGCGAGGTGCGAGTCCATGGTGTGCATGCCGTGGTCACGGCCGGCCTGCATCGCGGAGGCGATCTGGTAGGTCTTTCCCTCACGGATGAGGTTGTTGATGGCCGGCGTGGCGATGAGGATCTCGGTTGCCACCACTCGGCCGGATCCGCTCGCCTTCTTCACCAGCGTCTGGCAGACGACACCCTGCAGAACGGCGGCGAGCTGGGACCGCACCTGGCCCTGCTGGTGCGGGGGGAACACATCGATGATGCGGTCGATGGTCTGCGCCGCGTCCTGGGTGTGGAGCGTCGCGAACACGAGGTGTCCGGTCTCCGCAGCCGTGAGCGCCACCGAGATCGTCTCGAGGTCTCGAAGCTCACCGATCAGGATGACGTCGGGGTCCTGCCGAAGCACGTGCTTGAGCGCGGCCTGGAAGCTGTGCGTATCGGGACCGACCTCGCGCTGATTAACCAGCGACTTGTGGTTCTTGTGCATGAACTCGATCGGGTCTTCCACCGTGACGATGTGGTCGGCGCGAGTGCGGTTCACCAGGTCGATGAGCGCGGCGAGCGTGGTGGACTTTCCCGAACCGGTCGGGCCGGTCACGAGCACGAGGCCACGCGGGAGCTTGGCGAATCTGCCGATGGTCTCGGGCACGCCGAGGTCCTTCAGCTGCTTGATCTCGGTGGGGATGAGTCGGAAGGCGGCCCCCATCGAGTTGCGCTGCTGGTAGATGTTGACGCGGAATCGGGCGTTGGCCGAGAGCGTGTACGCCAGGTCGAGCTCGAGCTCCTTGTCGAAGGCGATGCGCTGCTCCGGGGTGAGGATGCTGAGCAACGCCGAGGTGACCTTCGCCCGGTTCCAGACCGAGGTACCGCCCACCTGCCGAAGCACGCCGTCGACTCGGATGGTCGGCGGTGCATTGACCGTGACGTGGAGGTCGGATGCTCCCGAGTAGAGCACGTCGGTGAGAGCGGCGATGAGATCGGCGTCGACGTTGAGCCGGGGAGAAGAATTGCCCTCTCCCGCGGTGGGCTCCTCGAAGAACGGCGAATCGTCCTCGTCTTGCTCGTCGTCGAGGTCGTAGGTCGATGCCGACCCGGAGGTGATATCGGCCAGTGCCTGCTCGAGCAATGTGCTGGTCTCCGAGGGAGCCGAATGCGGCGTCGGTGCGGCGACTACGGGAGCCGGCGCTTCGAAGAGGTCGTAGGCGGGAGGCTGGGTGGGAGCTTCATAGCTGTGCGAAACAGTGGGCGGCGGAGCGGCGGCATACGCGGGAGGCGAATAGGCGGTCGCGGCGCTGGCGGGCGGCACGATCGTGAGGTCCCAGGCATCCGGCTCCGCGGTCGGGGAGTAGGCTCCGGCCACCGGGGCGACCCCGAAAGGCGAGGTCCCCGCGACCGGGGGCGCGAGGTCGGGCGTGTGGCGATGCGGCTGGCTGGTGAAGAACTCCTCCGGCGGAAGCTGGCCGGCGGGTTCGACGTATTCCGGAGCCGCGTAGGTCGGGGCCGCGTAGCCCAGCGGATCCGCGTTCATCGCGGCCGCGTCGGCGGCGGCCTGCGCGGCGCGGCGCGGCGACAGGATCGGCGTGATGTTGCCCACCGGAATCTCATACGGCTGGTTCATTCGGATTTCCCCCTTGGTACAAAGTGCGAACCGCGACCCCCTCGGACGCGGAAACAGGTGTGAGTTAGGCGACCACGCGCAGAATCTCTTCGATCGAGGTGAGACCCATCTGGGCCTTCGACCAGCCATCCTGCCGAAGCGTGAGCATGCCCTCGGCCATCGCGACGCTCTTGATCTCAGCGCTGGAGGCACGACGCACGGCCATGCGCTCGATTTCCTCGCTGACCGCCATGATCTCGTGGATCGCGATGCGTCCGCGGTAGCCGGTGTTCGAGCAGACCGAGCATCCGATCGGCTGGTGGAGTGTCGGAACCGGCTGTTCGGGATCGATGTAGAAACCGAAGGCGGCCATCTCGGTGGCGACCGGCGTGTAAGGCTCCTTGCAGCGATCGCAGAGACGCCTCGCGAGTCGCTGGGCCACCACGGAATCGAGTGCGGAACCGACGAGGAACGGCTCGATCTCCATCTCGATGAGACGGGTGATCGCACTTGGCGCGTCGTTGGTGTGAAGGGTCGACAGCACGAGGTGGCCGGTGAGCGAGGCTTCGATGGCGATCTGCGCGGTCTCGTGGTCGCGGATCTCACCGAGCAGCACGACATCCGGGTCGGATCGCAGGATCGACCGGAGGGCGCTGGCGAAAGTCAGACCCGCTTTCGGGTTCACCTGCACCTGGTTGATTCCCGCCATGCGGTATTCCACCGGGTCTTCGACGGTGATCACGTTGATCTCGGGCTTCGCCACGGTGTTGAGAGTCGTATACAGGGTTGTCGACTTGCCGGATCCCGTCGGCCCGGTCACAAGGATCATGCCGTAGGGCTTCGTGTACGACTTCTTGTAGACGTCGAAGTTGCGCTTCAACAGCCCGAGGTCGTCGAGGCTCATGCTTGACCCCGAGTTGTCGAGGATTCGCATGACGACCTTCTCGCCCCACACCGTGGGGAGGGTCGCGACGCGCAGGTCGATCTTTCTCCCGGCGTGGATGACGGAGAGGCGGCCATCCTGAGGTTTGCGTCGCTCGGCTATGTCGATATCGCTCATGATCTTGAGGCGGGAGATCACGCCGTTCTGGATCTGCTTGGGCGCGCGTTGCATCTCGTGCAGCACGCCGTCGATGCGGTACCGCACGCGCATCTCGTGTTCTGCCGGCTCGATGTGGATGTCCGAGGCGCGGTCCTGGATGGCCTGGCTGATGAGCAGGTTGACGAACCGCACGATCGGCGCGTCGTCTTCGAAGGATTCGCTTCCCACCGGCACCATGTCGGCGGAGGGCTTGACCTCCTCCTCGAGCGCGGTGGTGAGGTCGCTGAGCTCTCCGTCGGCGCGAAGAAGGCGATTCATGGCGTTGCGGAGATCGCCGCGTTCGGCGACGACCGCGTTCACCCGCATCCGTGTTGCTGCTCGGATGTCGTCGAGGGCGAAGACGTCGCCGGGGTTCGCCATTGCCACGGTGATCGTGTCTCCGGCAACCGACAGCGGCAGCAGATCGTGGCGACGGCAGAGGGTGGCGGAGACGAGCGAGACCGCGGTGCGGTCGATGGGGAAGTCGACGAGTTCCACGAAGGGCAGCCCGGCTTGTGCGGCACGTGCTGACGCGACCTGGACGTCGGTGAGCACTCCCTTGTCGATCAGGTTGATGATCTGGAGTTCATCGGTGGCGGGGTCTCCACTGATGTCGTCGAGACTCTCGATCGGCATGAGGCCACGGATGATCAGGATCTCAGCAACTGAAGACATTCCCGCGCCCTTTCTGTTCTCGTTGACCGGGAAGGCGCAAACGAAAGTAGGACGATCCCCCCGGAAATTCCACGCTATAGGCGCGGCGGGAGCAAACACAGTCCCGCGATAGGGGGGCACGGCGTGGTTGACCGCGAACGCCCCCTCTCCGTAGTAGGGCGTGTCCGGCCGCGCCGCACGGTCGAGATGCCACTAACTGCTCTCACGCCCGCCGGGGAGGACACATTGTGGCGTCTCGAGGGGGATGGGGGGAGAGCGGGGAGCTGGAACGACGGATGGCCCCTCACCGTGGTGAGGGGCCATCCGTCTAGCAGGTGCTTAGTTGTAGGTACCCGGCGTGTAGTCGTCCGACGAGAAGCTGTCGAAGTCGACGAACGAGAGGTCCGCCTCCGAGAACACCGAGTCATCAGTGAAGATGCGGTTCGGGTAGCGCTCGGCCTTCGCCTCTTCCGTCGCCTCGACGGAGACGTTGCGGTACTTCGGCAGGCCGGTTCCGGCAGGAATCAGCTTTCCGATGATCACGTTCTCCTTCAGGCCCATCAGCGGGTCGGACTTGCCCTCCATGGCGGCCTGCGTGAGAACACGCGTGGTCTCCTGGAACGACGCGGCCGACAGCCACGACTCGGTCGCGAGGGATGCCTTGGTGATACCCATGACCTCCTGGCGAGCGGATGCGGTCTTCTTGCCCTCGGTGAGCGCGGAGCGGTTGAGCTCGTTGTACTTGAGGCGGTCGACGAGTTCACCCGGAAGCAGCCCGGTGTCACCGTGGTCGACGACAGTCACCTTGCGGAGCATCTGGCGAACGATGACCTCGATGTGCTTGTCGTGGATCGGCACACCCTGCGAGCGGTAGACGCCCTGAACACCGCTGACGAGGTGGATCTGAACGGCACGGACACCGCGGACTCGAAGGACTTCCTTCGGGTCGATGGCGCCGACGTGCAGCTGCTGTCCGAGCTCGACGTGCTGTCCGTCCTCTACGAGGAGGGTCGCGCGCTTGAGCACCGGGTAGGCGATCGGCTCGTCACCGTTGTCGGGGGTCAGGATCAGCTTGCGGCTGCGGTCCGTGTCCTCGATCGTGATGCGACCGGCGGCCTCGGCGATCGGGGACGCACCCTTGGGGGTGCGGGCCTCGAACAGCTCGGTGACGCGCGGCAGACCCTGGGTGATGTCATCCGCGGATGCCACACCACCGGTGTGGAAGGTACGCATCGTGAGCTGCGTTCCGGGCTCACCGATCGACTGGGCCGCGATGATGCCGACGGCCTCTCCGATGTCGACGAGCTTTCCGGTGGCGAGCGAACGGCCGTAGCAGGTCGCACACACACCGACAGCGGACTCACACGTGAGCACCGAACGCACCTTGATGTTGTGAACACCGGCGGCGAGCAGGGTGTCGAGCAGCACGTCTCCGACGTCAGCACCGGCCTGGGCGATGACTTCGCCCTTGTCGTTGACGGCGTCAGCGGCGAGGCTGCGAGCGTAGACCGAGTTCTCGACGTTGACGTCCAGCGACCAGTTGCCTGCGGCATCCTGAACGGCGATCGGCATGTCGAGGCCCTTGGTGGTGCCACAGTCGTCCTCGCGGATGATGACATCCTGCGACACGTCGACGAGTCGACGCGTCAGGTACCCGGAGTCTGCGGTGCGAAGCGCCGTGTCGGCCAGTCCCTTGCGAGCACCGTGAGTCGCGATGAAGTACTCGGCGACCGAGAGTCCTTCGCGGTAGCTCGAGATGATCGGGCGGGGGATGATCTCACCCTTCGGGTTCGACACGAGTCCACGCATACCGGCGATCTGGCGAACCTGCATCCAGTTACCACGGGCACCGGAAGTGACCATGCGGTTGATGGTGTTGTCGGCCGGCATGTTGTCTTCCATCGCCTTGGCGACTTCGGCCGTTGCCTTGTTCCAGATCTCGATGAGCTCCTGACGACGCTCGGCGTCGGTCGTGAGGCCCTTCTCGAACTGGGTCTGAACCTTCGTGGCCTGCTTCTCGTAGCCCTCGATGATCTGACGCTTGTTCGGCGGGGTGAGCACGTCGCTGAGCGCTACGGTCACACCGCTTCGGGATGCCCAGTGGAATCCGGCGTCCTTGATGCGGTCGAGTGCTGCGGCGACCTCCACCTTGGGGTACCGCTCGGCGAGATCGTTGACGATCGCGGAGAGCTGGCCCTTGTCGGCGACGGCCTCGACGTAGGGGTAGTCCGCCGGAAGGGTCTCGTTGAAGATGGCCCGACCGAGGCTCGTGTTCACGAGCACCGGCTTGCCCGCTTCGAAGCCGTCCGGCTCCTGGCCTTCGGCGAAGACGACATCCGACAGGCGGATGCGCACCTTCGCGTTCAGGTCGACCGAGTGCTGGTCGTGAGCGAGGATCGCCTCGGCGATCGAGGAGAACGCGCGGCCTTCGCCGACGACGCCTTCCTTGAGCGTGGTGAGGTGGTGCAGACCGATGATCATGTCCTGCGTCGGCAGCGTGACCGGGCGGCCGTCGGAGGGCTTCAGGATGTTGTTCGACGCGAGCATCAGGATGCGCGCCTCGGCCTGGGCCTCGACCGACAGCGGAAGGTGCACAGCCATCTGGTCACCGTCGAAGTCGGCGTTGAATGCCGCACAGACGAGGGGGTGAAGCTGGATGGCCTTGCCCTCGACGAGCTGAGGCTCGAACGCCTGGATACCCAGGCGGTGAAGGGTGGGTGCACGGTTCAGCAGCACGGGGCGCTCGCGGATGATCTCCTCGAGCACGTCCCACACCTGCGGACGCGAACGCTCGACCATGCGCTTGGCGCTCTTGATGTTCTGAGCGTGGCTGAGGTCGATGAGGCGCTTGATCACGAACGGCTTGAACAGCTCGAGTGCCATCTGCTTGGGCAGACCACACTGGTGGAGCTTGAGCTGTGGTCCGACGATGATGACCGAACGACCGGAGTAGTCGACGCGCTTTCCGAGCAGGTTCTGGCGGAAACGACCCTGCTTTCCCTTGAGCATGTCGCTCAGGGACTTCAGCGCTCGGTTGCCGGTACCGGTGACGGGGCGACCGCGGCGACCGTTGTCGAACAGTGCGTCGACGGCCTCCTGCAGCATCCGCTTCTCGTTGTTCACGATGATCTCGGGGGCACCGAGGTCGAGCAGGCGACGCAGGCGGTTGTTGCGGTTGATCACACGACGATAGAGGTCGTTGAGGTCGGAGGTCGCGAAACGTCCACCGTCGAGCTGCACCATCGGGCGCAGCTCCGGCGGGATGACCGGCACGACTTCGAGCACCATGGCGGCCGGCGAGTTGCCGGTCTGGAGGAAGGAGTTGACGACGCGCAGTCGCTTGATCGCGCGGATCTTCTTCTGGCCCTTGCCGTTGGCGATCTGGTCGTGCAGGTCGTCGCTCTCGGTCGCGAGGTCGAAGGCCTGGAGACGCTTCTGGATGGCCTCGGCGCCCATGTAGGCCTCGAAGTACACCCCGAAACGGTCCTGAAGGTCGTGGAAGACCGCGTCCTCCGGCTTGAGGTCGCCGACCTTGAGGCTGCGGAAGTCATCCCACACGCGCTCGAGCTGGGCGATCTGCTCGTCGAAGGACTTGCGGGCCTGGCCCATCTCCTTCTCGGCGACGTCCTTGGTGCGACGCTTCTGGTCGGCCTTCGCACCCTCTTCTTCAAGGGCGGCGAGGTCGGTCTCGAGGCGCTGCAGGCGGTCGGCGATGCGGGCATCGCGCTGGCTCTCCAGCTCCTTGATCTCGAGGCGGATCTCGTTCTCGAGTCCGGGCATGTCGTCGTGACGGCCCTCCTCGTCGACGGAGATGACCATGTAGGCAGCGAAGTAGATGACCTTCTCGAGGTCCTTCGGAGCCATGTCGAGCAGGTAGCCCAAGCGCGACGGAACGCCCTTGAAGTACCAGATGTGGGTGACCGGGGCGGCGAGCTCGATGTGGCCCATGCGCTCACGGCGCACCGACGACTTCGTGACCTCTACGCCACAGCGCTCACAGACGATTCCTTTGAAGCGCACGCGCTTGTACTTGCCGCACGAGCACTCCCAGTCACGGCTCGGTCCGAAGATCTGCTCTCCGAAGAGGCCGTCCTTCTCTGGCTTGAGCGTGCGGTAGTTGATCGTTTCGGGCTTCTTGACTTCACCGTGCGACCAGCGACGGATGTCGTCAGCGGTTGCGAGGCCGATACGAAGCTCATCGAACGTTGTTACGTCGAGCAATTTTTCTCCTACTTTAGAAAAACTTTGAAAATGGGTGTCGGGGTTCGAGACCAAAGAGCCTTAGCGGGCTCAGATGTCGTCGATCGACGAGTTCTCGAAGCGGGTGGAGATGTTGATGCCCAGCTCCTCGGCGGCACGGAAGACCTCGTCGTCCGTGTCGCGCAGGCTCACTGCCGTGCCATCCGCCGAAAGGACTTCGACGTTGAGGCACAGCGACTGCATCTCCTTGATGAGCACCTTGAAGCTCTCGGGGATACCCGGCTCCTGGATGTTCTCACCCTTGACGATGGCCTCGTACACCTTGACTCGACCGAGGATGTCGTCCGACTTGATCGTCAGAAGCTCCTGCAGGGCGTAAGCGGCGCCATAGGCCTCGAGGGCCCAGACCTCCATCTCACCGAATCGCTGTCCACCGAACTGCGCCTTACCACCCAGCGGCTGCTGCGTGATCATCGAGTACGGACCCGTCGAGCGTGCGTGGATCTTGTCGTCGACGAGGTGGTGGAGCTTGAGGATGTACATGTAACCGACCGACACCGGCTGCGGGAACGGCTCGCCGGAGCGGCCGTCGAACAGCTGAGCCTTACCGGAGGAACCGATGAGGCGGTCGCCGTCGCGGGTCGGGGTCGTGGAGTCGAGAAGACCCTCGATCTCGGCCTCGAGCGCGCCGTCGAACACCGGGGTCGCGACCTTGGTGCCCGGAGCGGCCGACTTGGCCTCCTCGGAGATCTTGGCGGCCCACTTCGGGTTGCCCTTGATGTCCCAGCCCTGCTTTGCAACCCATCCGAGGTGCGTCTCGAGCACCTGGCCGAAGTTCATTCGACCGGGGATACCGAGCGGGTTCAGGATGATGTCGACCGGGGTTCCATCGGCGAGGAACGGCATGTCTTCGACCGGGAGGATCTTGGAGATGACGCCCTTGTTGCCGTGACGGCCGGCGAGCTTGTCGCCCTCGGTGATCTTGCGCTTCTGGGCGATGAACACGACAACGCGCTGGTTGACGCCAGAGCCGAGCTCGTCGTCACCGTCCTGCGAGTCGAACACCTTGACGCCGATGATCGTTCCGGCCTCACCGTGAGGAACCTTGAGCGAGGTGTCGCGCACCTCGCGGCTCTTCTCGTTGAAGATGGCGCGCAGCAGGCGCTCCTCGGCGGAGAGCTCGGTCTCGCCCTTCGGCGTGACCTTTCCGACCAGGATGTCGCCGGGGCGCACCTCGGCACCGATGCGGATGATGCCGCGCTCGTCCAGGTCTGCAAGCAGCTCCGGGCTCACGTTCGGAAGGTCGCGCGTGATCTCTTCCTTGCCGAGCTTGGTGTCGCGGGCATCGACCTCGTACTCCTCGATGTGAATCGAGGAGAGGGTGTCGTCCTTCACCAGGTTCTGGCTCAGGATCATCGCGTCCTCGAAGTTGTAGCCCTCCCACGGCATGAATGCCACGAGCAGGTTCTTTCCGAGGGCGAGTTCGCCGTTCTCCGTCGCGGGGCCATCGGCCAGAACCTGGCCGACCTCGATGCGGTCGCCCGCACTGACGATGACGCGGTTGTTGTACGAGGTGCCCTGGTTCGAGCGGTTGAACTTGCGCAGGTAGTAGTCCTGCGTTCCACCGGCGTCGAGCTGGATGGTGACGACGTCGGCCGAGACCTCGGAGACGACACCCGCGGCATCCGCGGTGATCACGTCTCCGGCGTCGATGGCCGCGTAGCCCTCCATGCCGGTACCGACGAGCGGCGACTCGCTGCGCAGCAGCGGCACGGCCTGGCGCTGCATGTTCGCACCCATGAGGGCGCGGTTCGCATCGTCGTGCTCGAGGAACGGGATGAGCGAGGTCGCGACCGACACCATCTGGCGCGGCGAGACATCCATGTAGCCGATCTCGTCGATGAGGAAGAGGTCGACCTCTCCCCCCTTCTTACGAGCAAGCACGCGGGGCTCCGCGAAGTGGGCGTCGGGGGTGAGCGGTGCGTTGGCCTGCGCCACCACGTACTCGTCCTCTTCGCTCGCCGTGAGGTAGTCGATGGTCTCGGAGACCACGCCGTTGATGACGCGTCGGTAGGGGGTCTCGATGAAACCGAAGGAGTTGATGCGCGCGAACGATGCGAGCGAACCGATCAGGCCGATGTTCGGGCCTTCCGGGGTCTCGATCGGGCACATGCGTCCGTAGTGGGAGGGGTGAACGTCTCGCACCTCGACGCCGGCACGCTCACGGGACAGACCACCCGGGCCGAGAGCACTGAGACGGCGCTTGTGGGTGAGACCCGCGAGCGGGTTGTTCTGGTCCATGAACTGAGACAGCTGCGAGGTACCGAAGAACTCCTTGATCGCGGCGACGACGGGGCGCACGTTGATCAGGGTCTGCGGGGTAATCGCTTCGATGTCCTGCGTGGTCATGCGCTCGCGAACGACGCGCTCCATGCGGGAGAGACCGGTGCGCACCTGGTTCTGGATGAGCTCACCGACCGCGCGGATGCGACGGTTGCCGAAGTGGTCGATGTCGTCCACGTCGAGGCGGAGCTCCACCGGCTTGCCATCGCGGATGCCCGGGAGCGTCTTCTGCTCGTCGTGCAGGGCGACCAGGTACTTGATCGTCGCGAGGATGTCCTGCTGGCTGAGCACGGAGTTCGACAGCTGCGCGTCGATACCGAGCTTGCGGTTGATCTTGTAACGACCGACCTTCGCCAGGTCGTAGCGCTTGGAATTGAAGTAGAAGTTGTCGAGGAGCGCACGCGCTGCCTCGGCGGCGACCTGCTCTCCCGGACGGAGCTTGCGGTAGATGTCCTTGAGCGCCTCATCCTTCGTGAGGATGTTGTCCTTCTCGAGCGTCAACTCGATGGACGCGAAGCCCTTGAACTCCTCGAGGATCTCCTCGCTGGTGAGGCCGAGGGCCTTGAGGAACACGGTGACCGACTGCTTGCGCTTGCGGTCGATGCGCACGCCGACCTGGTCGCGCTTGTCGATCTCGAACTCGAGCCAGGCACCACGGCTCGGAATGATGCGAGCGGAGTAGATGTCCTTGTCGGAGGTCTTCTCCTGCTGGCGCTCGAAGTACACGCCGGGCGAACGAACGAGCTGGGAGACGACGACACGCTCGGTGCCGTTGATGACGAAGGTGCCCTTGGGGGTCATGAGCGGGAAGTCGCCCATGAAGACGGTCTGGGTCTTGATCTCACCCGTGAGGTGGTTCATGAACTCGGCCTCGACGTACAGCGGCGCGGAGAAGGTCTTGCCCTTCTCCTTGCACTCGTCGATCGAGTACTTCTTCTCTTCGAGGAAGGGGTTCGTGAACGAGAGCTGCATGGTCTCGCCCAGGTCCTCGATCGGAGAGATCTCTTCGAAGATCTCCTCGAGGCCGGTGAGTGCCGGAAGGTCTTGGCGACCGGAGGCTTTTGCCTCGGCAGCGCGTTCCTTCCAGAGGTCGTTCCCGACGAGCCAGTCGAAGCTCTCCGTCTGGAGTGCGAGAAGATCGGGAACTGTCAGCGTGTCGGTGATCTTCGCGAACGAGAGGCGCTCAGCTGAGCGTCCGTTCTTGGGAGATCCCTTTTTCGACGAGTTCGTGGTGGATGCGTTGCGAGCAGCAGCCAAGGAAATAACCTCCGGTGGGCGGTATTACGCGCCCCATTGCCTAATTTGGGAGTTCAGTCGGTGATGAGTGGCGCTCCAGGGGTGTGCTCGAAAGTGAACGAGCGCAGCCGACCGCAATATGAAGGCAGAGATTTCCTGGGAGCGCAAAGAACCACTA
Source organism: Frigoribacterium sp. UYMn621 (assembly GCF_040549525.1). Lineage (NCBI taxonomy): Bacteria > Bacillati > Actinomycetota > Actinomycetes > Micrococcales > Microbacteriaceae > Frigoribacterium > Frigoribacterium sp. UYMn621. Next base: position 274,578 of record NZ_JBEPTM010000002.1, read on the forward strand.
TAGGCCGGAATTGGTCACAAGTGCAAGTCGATTCTTGACCAATTTCACAAAAGCGAGTATAAACACCGCATTCTGTCGAATCGGGGGGCTCGGACGGCGGATCTGACGGCCAACGGAAGGCTGCGGGAAGGCCGGTGGCGGGCTCGCCCCGCGAACTCAGCTCTCGACGTCGACGATCACCGGCCGCAACTGCGAAAGCCGGGCATTCACCCGGCGGATGTTCTCCGGAGCGGCGCCAACTTCCTCGAGCGACTCCCCCAGCCTGAGGACCAGGCGGTCGAAGGCCTCGCCGGTGACCCGGAGACCCGCGTGGGCATGACGCATGCTCCTGCCCTCATAGCGCTCCGGGCCGTCGAGCGCGACGGTGAGGTAGGCGTGCAGGTGGAACTGGAGTCGGTGACTGTCAATGACAGAGAACCAGGGCGACAGGAGTTCGTCGGCGCTGACCCGCTGCCAGTAGTCGGAGACGACCGCGGCGATAGCGGCGTCTCCGCCGATCTCGTCGTACAGCTTCATGGAATTCCCCGGATCGATTCGATTACGAGAGTCATTCTCATACAAAAGTGAAGATCTCGACAATTCCCCCTAACAAGGGCTCCCCCAACAAGGGCTCCCCGAACGAGGTACCCTCCCGGCGACGCAGCGAGTGTGGCAGGGTCGTGGGGTGACCGAACATCCCTCCGCGATCCTCAAACTCAGCGGCTATCGTGCGGTGATCGAGCCCGATCGCTGGGTTCCGGGCAGCTTCACCCTCATCGTCGATGGAACCCCGCAGTCGCACGTGAACCTCGAGGATCCGAGCCAGCTGTTCTTCGAATACATCCAGCGCATCGGGCATGTGATCGACCAGCTGGGGATGCCGGGCGAACCGCTCACCGCCCTGCACCTGGGTGCCGGGGCGTTCACCCTTCCGCGCTACATCGAGGCGACCCGCCCGGGATCCCGCCAGCAGGTCGTGGAGATCGAGACCGACCTCGTCGACCTCGTTCGCGCCCACCTGCCCTTGCCGCGCACCGCGTCCATCCGGGTGCGGCACGGTGACGCGAGGGAGGTGCTCGGCAAACTCCCGGGCGGACTCCGCGGCGAGGTCGACCTGCTGGTCGTGGATGTCTTCAGCGGCGCCCGCACGCCGGCCCATGTGACGAGTCTCGAGTTCTACCGGGAGGCGGTTGCGCTGCTGAAGCCCGATGGCGTGATCGTGGCGAACGTCGCCGACGGCCCCGGACTCGCCTTCGCCCGCGGCCAGGCCGCCACCATGCTCGCCGCCACCGGACACGTCGCCGCCCTCGCCGAAACCCAGATCCTCAAGGGGCGCCGCTTCGGCAACGTGGTGATGGTTGGCTCGCGCGAACCACTGCCCATGGACTGGATGCCGCGACTCCTGGCCGGCGGACCGCATCCCTCCAAGGTGGTGGAGGGGGCCGAGCTGCGCAACTGGATCGCGGGAGCCTCGATCGTCACCGACGACACTGCGGTGCAATCGCCTCCCCCGGCCAAGAACATCTTCCAGGTGGGCAACCGCGACTGACGTGAGATTGCCAGCGAATCGGTTCAGACTCGAGAGATGATGCGCCAGACACTGCCTCTCGCTGTGGCTTCGCTCCTCGTGCTCGCGGGCTGCGCTGAAGTCTCGGAGCCGCGCGATGGTCCATCGACCGCCCCGGCGGCTTCCCCACCGGCCGGCAGCGTTCGCCCCGTCGGCGAGCCGAGGGTGCTGGCGACCGGGCTCGCATCACCGTGGTCGATCGTGCGCCTCGGGGACGCCGATTCCACCCTGATCAGCGAACGGGATTCCGGCACCGTGGTGGAACGGCTGCCATCGGGCAGACTCCGCGACGTCGGTGTCGTGCAGGGCGTCGTGCATGCCGGCGAAGGCGGCCTGCTCGGCCTCGCGGTGCCGCCCGCGTCGTCCGGTTCGGCACGCTGGCTCTACGCCTATCTCACGACGGCCACGGACAACCGCATCGTGCGGATGCCCCTGGCCGGGGAATCCGGCTCGTACCGCCTCGGCGATCCGACCCCGATCCTCACCGGGCTCGCCAAGGCCGGCAACCATGACGGCGGTCGCATCGCCTTCGGACCGGATGGCATGCTCTACGCCACCGTCGGTGACGCCGGTCAACCCAGCCGCGCCCAGGATCCGGCCTCCCTCAACGGAAAGATCCTGCGGATGACCCCCACCGGCGGCGTGCCCCGGGACAACCCGAGCAGCGCCTCCCTCGTCTATTCGCTCGGACACCGCAACCCCCAGGGCATCGCCTGGGACGCGGATGGGCAGCTCTGGGCCGCCGAGTTCGGCCAGAACACCTGGGACGAATTCAACCGGATCGAACCGGGCGGCAACTACGGCTGGCCGGTCGTGGAGGGAATCGGGTCGAAGAGCGGATTCATCGATCCGCTCTACCAGTGGCCTACCGCCGATGCCAGCCCGAGCGGACTCGCCTTCGCGGGCGGAACCTTCTTTCTGGCGGCGCTGAGGGGGGAACGACTCTGGGCGATCAACCCGGGAAGCACCATCACCGCGCAGCCCTACTTCACCGGCGATCTCGGACGGTTGAGGGATGCCGTTGCCGGCCCGGACGGATCGCTCTGGGTGCTCACGAACAACACCGACGGGCGCGGAACACCGGGCGAGGGCGACGACAAACTCGTGGAAGTGCGACTGGATGTCTCTCGCGCGGGTTAATCTCGAAGAGATGATTACCGGCTACGACCCCGAGACCCTGCGAGAGCACGTCGACCGTGCCCTCGTCGAATCCCGACTCGCCGAACTCGGCAACGGGCGCAGCACTGCTGCGCTCGGGGAGAAGGCCGAGCTGCTGCGCCTGCTCGGCAGGCACGGCGAGGCACTCGTGGCCGCCGAACAGGCCTTTCGACTCGCCCACTTCAGCGGGGATCGCGAACAGCTCACCGCCGCCCGCCTGCGGCGAGCGCGCATCTTCCAGTACCAGGGTGAACTCGACCGGGCCCTTGCCGAGATGACGGCCGTGCGGGCCACGGCCGCCCTCGAAGAATGGGCGGCCCTCGAGGGCTCGGCCGCCTACTTCTCGGGGTCCGCCCTGTTCGACCTCGGGCGTTACACGGAATCCCGGGAGGCATTCGCGGCCGCCCTCGACATCCGCACTGGATCGGAAGCACCCGTGTCCGAGGTCGAATCCGCCCGCTTCGCGCTGGAGGTCGCCACGCGACAGGCAGCGGCATTTGGCTGAGCTTCTGCGGGTGCGTCGGTGGGCGGATGCCCTCATCGCCCTGCACCTCGACCCCGCGTGGAGCTTCACGTTCGACTCCGCGAAGACGCGGGCCGGACTCTGCAACTACACCTCGAAGACCATCAGCGTCTCGCGCTATCTCGCCTCGAGATATGAGGACGACGAGATCCACCAGGTGCTGCTGCATGAGGTCGCCCACGCCATCGCCGGCACCCGCGCCGGTCATGGTCCGCGCTGGAAGTCCGTTGCGGCAGACCTCGGATACGAGGGAAACCGCCTGCACGACGGAGCGATCGCCAGCGAACTAGCGCCCTGGGTGGGAGCCTGCCCGGCCGGGCATCTCCATTACCGGTATCGCCGCCCCACCCGCACCCTCGCGTGCGGACGCTGTTCCCGGCGCTTCGACGCCGCCCACACCATCGCCTGGACACAACGCGAGGTGGCGCGGCAGCGCTGACCGCGCGGCGTCCCGCCAGCGGCCGAGAGCCAGCGGCCTAGATTCAGCGGGCGGGACTCAGCGGTCGGGATCGAAGGCGGCCGCAAGGTGCGCCGCGACGTTCTTCCAGTGGCCGAGCATCATCCGTCTCTCCTCGCGGTCGGCGAGACGGTCATGGTGGATGACGATCGTCGTGCCACCGTCCACCTCCTTCACCGAGACCTGGAGGGTGGTCTCGTGGGGCCAGTCCTCCGGCTGCCAGGTGAGACGCAGCTTCGCGTTCTCCGCGTAGGCGCGCACCTCGCCGGCCACACCATCGGCCGTGCGATAGGACTCGCCCTTCACGCGAGGCAGGGTGGTCTCGCCCAACCACAGGGGGAGGCCCTCACCGATGAGGAACTGCCAGGCGACATCGACGCGCGCGGGCACGGTCTGCCGCACCCCGACGTCCCAGCCGGCATCCTTCGTCTTTCCTGGCGTTTCGGTCATTGCTGTCTCCTCCATGAGAGCCAGTCTAGTAACCGACTACATTGGTTACATGTTCACGACTGATGGCCGCCCGACCGGCCAGGAGATGACCCTGGATGACGGCCGGGACTGGTGGTTCGACTCGGGCTCGCTGGCGATCGACTTCGCCTACACCGGGGCGATGACCTCCGACCGGGAGACGCTTCATGCGGCGTCCGACCTCACGGCGTGGCTCACCTCTCGGTTTCCCGAAGTGGTCGACGGCGCGACCGACCGTGACCTTGTCGACGCACGGGCGCTTCGCGGATCGCTCGCGCGCGCGGCTCTCGCCCGAAGCAGCAACACCGAGATCCCGTCCGACGATGTCGACGTGATCAACCTCTTCGCGGCGACCCCGGACATCGCTCCCTCCCTCGTGGGCGGCACGCGCCAGGCCGGACGCTCCCGCGCGAAGGCCAGCCAGGCCCTGTCTGTGCTCGCGCGAGAGGCAGTGGAACTGTTCGCGGCCAACCCCAGCGATCGCATCCGCGAGTGCGCGGCGGATGACTGCGATCTCGTCTTCTACGACGAATCACGTTCCAACAACCGTCGATGGTGTTCGATGCAGCGCTGCGGGAACAGGGCGAAGGTGCGAGCCCACCGGGCCCGCACCTCCGAAGACGCTCCCCCGCCGGAGTGAGGGTGATCGAGCGGGACTAGCTGACCGTTACCTCTTTCCAGAAGGCGACGTAGTTGCTGAAGTCTTTGCCTTCCGTGCGCGCGAAGGCGGTCTCGTAGGGGTGCGGATAGCTCCAGGCGCGATCCTGAAGCAGGGTGTCGCCATCCTTGACGCTGAAGTACTGGCAGGCGCCCTTCCACGGACAGGTGTACGGCGTCGCACTGTCGACGAGGAACTCGCTCTTGACGCTCGACGGGGGGAAGTACCAGTTGCCCTCGATCTTGATGAGCTCGTCTTGCGGAGCGTCGGCAATGACGACGCCATTGAGAATTGCCTGGGTCATGATTCCTCCTGGAGGCTATGGGTGGGTAGTGGGCACAACGCTACGCACGCAACCTGAATTCCCTCAGGCGCCGGTGGCAGACTTGACCGATGCGAATCCTCCTCAAGCTCGTGCTGGACTGCACTCCGGATGCCGCGTGGGACGCCGTGCGCTCCCCCCGGGGCATGCAGCAGGTCTCGGCTCCGTTCTCCACCTTCGAGTCACTCGAACCCGCCGGCTTTCCCGTGTCGTGGTCCGCCGGAGAGCATCCGGTGAAGATCTCGAGCTTCGGCTTGGTGCCCGTCGGAGACCAGGTGATCGGCATCTCCTACCCCGAGCGTGATGACGACGTGCGCGTGCAGGTGGACAACGGCCGCGGACTCAGCGGACCGCTCGCCCTCGTCACGAAGTGGCAGCACTCGATCGCCATCGCTCCGGCGGCCGGCGGCCGCACCCTGTACCGTGACCAGCTGGTCTTCGAGGCTGGATCCCTGACCCCGCTGCTCTGGTTGGGCTACTGGGCGTTCTGGCAGTGGCGCGGCGCCCGCATCCGTTCTCTCGCTCCGACCTGGAAGCCCCGCACGTCATGACCGCCTTCGAGGTCGCCGACTGGCGCCGTCGCGTCTTCGCGCTCTACGCGGAGGTGCGCGCCGCCACGGATCTCTTCGCTGCCCACGACCTGTGGAGGCGGGAACGGGATCGGCTCTTCGCCGAACACCCGTCGTCCCCGCTGCTGCCCGACGACCTCGCCGCCTTCACCGGACTGCCGGTGAAGCCCTATGACCCGGACTGGCGGTTCGAAGTCGCCGTGACGGCGGCCGAGCCCCGGCACATGGACTTCGAGACCGGAACCGACGGCGTCGTGCCCTTCGACCTCATCGGAGTCGCGGATGTCCCCGGCATCGGGCAACTGGACGTCTGGAAGCTCGGCAGCTACGGCGGCGGCATCTTCCTTCCCGTGAAGGATGCCCTCGCCGGGCACCCGGGCGGCACCTACGGCGGCGGACGCTACCTCCTCGACACCATCAAGGGTGCCGATCTCGGCCCCGGCCGAGCTCGCGACTCTCTCGTGCTCGACTTCAACTTCGCCTACAACCCCTCCTGCGCCTATGACCCGGCGTGGGCCTGCCCGCTCGCGCAGGCGGGCAATCGTGTGGCCGTGGAGATCCCCGTCGGCGAACGGTATTCGGGAGTGCACTGACCCCACCTGCTAGAGTTGGGGTACTTGCGAGACCACGAAGGTCTCCCTGCGTCGTTGAACGCTCCCTCTTCTCCCCGTCGCATCACCATTGCGAACGGGTTGTAGACACTTTCTGCGGCGATCGATTGCGGCCATCGTCGCTCTCGCCACTTCACACCCGGGTGTCACAAGCTCGATAGCCGGCGTGTGGTTCTATCCGAAAGCTCCACCATGTCTGAATCCACCTCATCCTTCGGCGCGCTCGGCGTGCCGGCCCCCCTCGTCACGGCCCTGTCCGCGCAGGGGATCGATTCCCCGTTCCCGATCCAGGTCGACACGCTTCCCGACACTCTCTCGGGACGGGACGTGCTCGGCCGCGGAAAGACCGGCAGCGGCAAGACCCTCGCGTTCGCCATCCCGATGATCGCCCGTCTCGGCGGCACGCTTGCTGGCGGCCAGCGTCGCCCGGGACGCCCTCTCGCGCTCATCCTCGCTCCGACCCGCGAGCTCGCCACCCAGATCACCGTTGCGCTCACCCCGCTCGCGGATGTCTACGGACTCAAGTCCGTCACCATCTTCGGCGGCGTCTCGCAGCAGCGCCAGGTCGCGGCGCTCAAGGCCGGTGTCGACATCGTCGTCGCCTGCCCCGGCCGCCTCGAAGACCTCATGAAGCAGGGCTTCGTCTCGCTGGATGCCGTGGAGATCTCGATCCTCGACGAGGCCGACCACATGGCAGACCTCGGCTTCCTTCCCGTGGTCACCCGCATCATGGACAAGACCCCCCAGTCCGGACAGCGCATGCTGTTCAGCGCAACGCTGGACAACGGAGTCGATCGCCTCGTGAAGAAGTACCTCCACAACGAGGTGCTGCACTCGGTCGACGAAGCGACGTCACATGTCAGCGCCATGACACACCATGTGTTCGAGGTCGACTCTGTCGAAGCGAAGAACGAACTGATCAAGAAGCTCGCCTCCGGCACCGGTCGCCGCATCCTCTTCATGCGCACCAAGCACCACGCCAAGAAACTGGCCAAGCAGCTCACCGACGCGGGCATCCCCTCCGTCGACCTGCACGGCAACCTCTCTCAGGTGCAGCGCGATCGCAACCTCGCCTCCTTCGCCGCCGGTGACACCCGGGTGCTCGTGGCGACGGATGTCGCGGCGCGCGGCGTGCACGTGGACGACATCGAACTGGTCATCCATGTCGACCCGCCGGCCGAGCACAAGGCGTACCTGCACCGCTCCGGTCGCACCGCCCGCGCCGGCAAGGAGGGCGAGGTCGTCACGATCGTGCTCCCGACCCAGCGTCGCGACACCGCCGCCCTGCTCAAGAAGGCGGAGATCACCGTGACCCCGCAGCAGGTCTCGGCCGACTCGGCCGCCGTCACCGCCCTCGTCGGTGATGTCGCCGCCTGGGTCAAGCCCGCTCCCCGCGCTGCCGTCCAGGTCCAGGGCGCTCCGCGGGCCCGCTCCGGCGGGCAGCGCCAGTCGCAGGGCGGACGTTCCGCCGGACAGGGTCGCTCACAGGGCGGTTCGCAGGGCGCGAACGCCCAGCGCAAGCGTGCCAACCGCGACGGTGCGCCGGCAGCCGGTGGCTCGCGCAACTTCTACAGCACGGCGAGCGGCGAGGGTGCGTCATCCGGCGCTCCTCGCTCGGGCGGGGCTCCGCGCGGCGGTGCGTCATCCGGTGCCGGCCGTGCCGGATCCGGCGGCGGACTCGTCGGCATGTCACAGGGCGGCGGACGTCGTCGCAGTGGCGGCGGCGGTCGCTAGTCACACGACCTGAAAGGGGCCCTCACACTTCGGTGTTGGGGCCCTTTGTCTTGCTCTCGGGGAGCCGGTGCCACCCTCCGCTCCGCACAATGACAGGGGCGCTCGTGAGTGCGGGCGCTCGCCAGTTCGGGCGCTCGTGAGTTCGGGCGCTCGTGAGCCGGGCCAGCGGGGAAGGGCTCTCAGTACAGTCGACCGACCGAGGCGAGAGCCGCGCGAACGAGCGCGCCGCGCCCGCCCTCCATCTCGGCTGAGACCTCGTCGGAAGCCGCCTCCTGGGGGGTCATCCAGGTGAGTTCGAGGGCATCCTGACGCGGGTCGCAGGTGCCGGTCACCGGCACAACGTAGGCGAGGGATACCGCGTGCTGGCGATCATCGGTGAACTGCGAGCCCGGAAACGGGAAGTACTCTGCGACCGAGAACGGGATGGGGCTCGAGGGCAGCAGCGGAAATGCCATGGGGCCGAGATCCTTCTCGAGATGGCGGAAGAGCGCGTCCCGAAGGCTCTCGCCGTACATCACCCGGCCGGAGACGAGGGTGCGGGTGATCGCGCCGGCGGAGTTGGCGCGCAGCAGGATGCCGACCTGGGTGACCTGGCCGACGCCGTCCACTCGCACGGGCACCGCTTCGACGTAGAGCAGGGGAAGCCGTCGCCGTGTTTCGGCGAGCTCCTCATCGGACAGCCAGCCGGAATTCGGGTCAGGTGTGCCTACGGAGCTCATGCTCCATTGTCACCCCTCCACGACCCTCCGCATGACTGGCGGCACAGCCTGGCTGTGCCGCGGATGACCGGCGATTGCGACAGCGCTCGAGTCGGAGCCGAGAATCAGATCGCCGACGATCGAGAACGGCCACGGCAGGAAGAGACCGCTGCTGCCGACGCTCCCCCGCGAGATGCACGGCGACGCCAATCGACCGGATCACCCCGGCGTTGGGGACGGAGGAGATGATCGAGGTCGCCGAATGCCACTGCGAGGGCCGGCCGGTGTGGGAGGCGACGTTGCTGAGGCCCCGTACCGCCGAGGCGGATGCGCCTCCGGTCGCGTCGCACCCTGGGGACAATCCGCAACTGTCAGCGGGTTCGGGGAGGATAGGAGCATGAGCGATGTGCTCGGGCGATTCTCCCCGGCGACCCGAGACTGGTTCTCGGGGGCGTTCCCCGCGCCCACTCCGGCGCAGTTGGGTGCCTGGGAGGCGATCACCGCCGGCGCCAATGCCCTCGTCGTGGCACCGACCGGGTCGGGAAAGACCCTCGCGGCGTTCCTGTGGGCCATCGACCGTCTGGCCACGACACCGGCTCCGGATGACCGCAACCTCCGCACCCGAGTTCTCTACATCTCCCCGCTCAAGGCCCTCGCGGTGGACGTCGAGCGCAACCTTCGAGCCCCGCTCGTGGGCGTCACTCAGACCGCGAAGCGACTGGGGATGTCCCCTCCCGAGGTGACCGTCGGCGTGCGGTCCGGCGACACCACCTCCGGTGATCGCCGGTTGTTGCAACGCCTGCCCCCGGACATCCTGATCACGACCCCCGAGTCCCTCTACCTCATGCTCACCGCGTCGGCCCGGGAGACCCTCAAGGGCGTGGAGACGGTGATCATCGACGAGGTTCATGCCGTCGCCTCGACCAAGCGCGGCGCCCACCTCGCTCTGTCGCTCGAACGACTCGACCTGCTGCTCGACAAGCCAGCCCAGCGGATCGGACTCTCCGCGACCGTGCGGCCGCGCGAAGAGGTGGCACGATTCCTCGCCGGCGGCGCGCCCGTCACCATCGTCGCTCCCCCCTCGACGAAGAAGTTCGACCTGAGCGTGGTCGTGCCGGTCGAGGACATGACCGAACTCGGCACGGCTCCGGCGGTGCGGGAGGGCTCAGCGGCGGCATCGACCGAGGCAGTGCAGGGGTCGATCTGGCCGCACGTCGAGGAGCAGATCGTCGATCGCATTCTCGAGCACCGGTCCACGATCGTCTTCGCGAATTCCCGTCGGCTCGCCGAGCGACTGACCGCGCGGCTCAATGAGATCTACACGCTCCGCACGGAGGAGAGTGAGCTGGAGAGCGCCGGTGTCTCCGCTGGTCGAGTAGCGAGCGCCAGCGAGCGTGTCGAGACCCGGACCGCGGGTCTCGACACGGGCGCAGGGCGCCCCGCTCGACCGGCAGAGCTGCTGGCACGCGCGCACCACGGCTCGGTGTCGAAGGAGCAGCGCGCCCTCATCGAAGACGATCTCAAGTCCGGTCGCCTGCGCTGCGTGGTCGCGACGAGTTCCCTCGAACTCGGTATCGACATGGGGGAGGTGGACCTCGTGATCCAGGTCGAATCCCCGCCCAGTGTCGCGAGCGGCCTCCAGCGCGTCGGTCGTGCCGGCCACCAGGTCGGCGAGGTGTCGCGCGGCATCATCTTTCCCAAGCATCGGGCCGATCTCATCCACTCCGCGGTCGCCAGCGAGCGGATGTCCGCCGGTCTCATCGAGGCGATGCGCATCCCACAGAATCCCCTCGACGTGCTCGCCCAGCAAACGGTGGCCGCCGTGGCGCTCGACTCGCTCGATGTCGACGAGTGGTTCGACACCGTGCGCCGAAGCGCACCCTTCGCCGGCCTGCCGCGATCGGCCTTCGACGCGACGCTCGACCTGCTCAGCGGGCTGTATCCCTCCGACGAGTTCGCAGAACTGCGCCCCCGAATCGTCTGGGACCGTGTCGGCGGCACGATCACCGGTCGCCCCGGAGCCCAGCGTCTCGCGGTGACCTCTGGCGGCACGATCCCGGATCGTGGGCTGTTCGGGGTGTTCATGGTGGGCTCCGGCACCGGGGATCGGGCGCCCGCGCGAGTCGGCGAGCTCGACGAGGAGATGGTGTACGAATCCCGCGTCGGCGACGTCTTCGCCCTCGGGGCCACCAGTTGGCGCATCGAGGACATCACCCACGATCGCGTGATCGTAAGCCCCGCGTTCGGTCAACCGGGCAAGGTGCCGTTCTGGAAAGGTGACGGCATCGGTCGCCCCGCGGAACTCGGTCGCGCCATCGGGGAATTCACCCGGGTGATCGCGAACGGCTCGACGACGGATGCCCGAACCCGCGCCGTGCTCGGAGGACTCGACTACCGCGCGGTCAACAACCTCGTCGCGTTCATCGACGACCAGAAGAAGGCGACGGGCCAGGTGCCGAGTGACCGCACCCTCGTCGTCGAGCGATTCCGTGACGAGCTCGGCGACTGGCGCGTCATCCTCCATTCCCCTTACGGCATGCAAGTTCATGCGCCGTGGGCGCTGGCGATCGGAGCGCGCATCCGCGAGCGCTTCGGTCTCGATGGCGCGGCCATGGCAAGCGACGACGGAGTCATTCTGCGCATCCCCGATACGGAGAGCGAGCCACCCGGCGCGGAGCTCTTCGTTTTCGAGCCTGCCGAACTGCGCGACATCGTGACCGAGGAGGTGGGGGGATCGGCACTGTTCGCCTCCCGGTTCCGTGAGTGCGCAGCCCGGGCTCTTCTGTTGCCCCGCTACAACCCGGGACGGCGTTCCCCGCTCTGGCAGCAGCGCCAGCGGGCCTCACAGCTGCTGGATGTCGCGCGCAAGTACCCGAGCTTCCCCATCGTGCTCGAGGCGGTGAGAGAAGTGCTGCAGGACGTCTATGACCTCCCCGCGCTCACCGAGCTCGCCGAACAGATCGAAAGTCGGCGCATCCGGATCGTCGAGACGGAGACGGAGCAGGCATCGCCCTTCGCTCGTTCACTGTTGTTCGGCTATGTCGCGGCGTTCATGTACGAGGGCGATTCGCCCCTCGCCGAGCGCCGCGCCGCCGCCCTCTCGCTCGACCCGACACTGCTCGCCGAGCTACTGGGCCGCGCCGAGCTGCGTGAATTGCTCGACCCCGCGGTCATCGAGCAACTCGAGCTCGAGCTGCAGAGGCTCGCACCGGATCGGCGTGCCCACGACGCGGAGGGCATCGTGGACCTGCTGCGCATGCTCGGTCCGCTGACCGAAGCCGAGATCGTGCTGCGTCTCGACCCCGCGAGCGGACTGATCGGAACGACTCTCGACACGGCTCTGGCCAGCCTCGCCCGATCCAACCGGATCTGGCGCGCCGGCAGCGAACGCTGGGCGATCATCGAGGACGCTGCGCGCCTGCGCGATGCGCTCGGAACCCCCTTGCCCATCGGCATCCCCTCCGCCTTCATCGAGCCGGTGGATGACCCCCTCGGTGACCTGGTGAGTCGCTTCGCCCGCACCCACGCTCCGTTCACCGTCGCCGCCGTCGCCGACCGCCTCGGTCTCGGCACGGCCGTCGTTCTCAGCGCCCTTCGCACCCTCGCGAGCCAGCGGCGCGTGGTCGAGGGAGAGTTCAGGCCGGGCGCGACCGGCAGCGAGTGGTGCGATGTCGAGGTGCTTCGGCGGCTGCGCAGCCGGTCCCTCGCTGCCCTCCGCCACGAGGTCGAACCGGTGGATGCCGCGACTCTCGGGCGATTCCTGCCCTCATGGCAGCACATTGACGAGCCGCTGCGCGGGGTCGACGGCCTTGCCGCGGTGATCGACCAACTCGCCGGGGTCGCACTGCCGGCATCCGCCTGGGAGTCGCTGGTGCTTCCCGCTCGGGTGAGGGACTACTCGCCGGTGATGCTCGACGAGCTCACCGCATCGGGTGAGGTCATCTGGTCGGGGGGTGGCGCACTCGCCGGCAATGACGGCTGGCTGAGCCTGCACCTGGCCGACAGCGCGAGCCTCACCCTTCCGGAGCCCACCGGCGCCGAGACCACCGAATTGCAGCGCTCGATCCTCGCGAGCCTGACCGGCGGTGGCGCGTACTTCTTCCGCCAGCTCTCCAACGCCGTCGGAAGCACCGATGACTCGGCGCTGCTCGCCGCACTGTGGGATCTCGTCTGGTCGGGGCTGGTGACCAACGACACCCTCTCTCCCTTGCGCTCCTACCTCGGGGGCACGACGACGAAGGCTCGCGCGGTGCCACGGTCGCGCGCCTATCGCGGCCGGGCGCGGCCCAGCATGCCGAGTGTCGGCGGTCCACCGAGCGCCGCCGGGCGCTGGTCCCTGCTTCCACTTGCGGAACCGGATGCCACGGTGCGCGGCGTCGCGACCGCCGAGCTGTTGCTCGAGCGCTACGGCGTCGTCACCCGCGGTGCGGTGGTGAGCGAGGGCATTCGCGGCGGATTCTCCCTCGCTTACCGGGTGCTCAGCGGGTTCGAGGAGACCGGCCGTGCTCGCCGCGGCTATTTCGTCGAGGGGCTCGGTGCCGCCCAGTTCGCCACCGGGGCGACGGTCGACAGGCTGCGTTCGTTCGCCCGCGAACCCGACTCCGAGCGCGCACCCGTGGCCATCACGCTCGCCGCGACCGACCCGGCGAATGCCTACGGTGCCGCACTCGCCTGGCCGGCTGCCCCGGTCGTCGAGGGCGCAGAGGACTCCAAGCGCGGCCACCGCCCTGGGCGTAAGGCCGGTGCGCTGGTGGTGATCGTCGACGGGATGCTCACCCTGTATGTGGAGCGCGGGGGCAAGACGATGCTCACGTTCACGGAAGACCCCCGCGCAGTGGCGGCGGCGGCGCACTCGCTCGCCTCGGTCATCCGTCGCTCGGGTGGTCGGCTCAGGGTCGAGCGGGTGAACGGTGACTTCGTGATCGGCACGGGCCTCGGCGACGCTCTCGTCGACGCGGGTTTCAGCGCGACGCCGCAGGGACTCCGGTTGCGCGGATGACGACTTCGGCCATCCGGATGACAGGACACTGACGTGCCAGAGGGCGATACCGTCTACCGAACCGCGGTGAACCTGAATGCGGCGCTGGCTGGCGGTGAACTCAGCCGCTGCGACATCCGTGTGCCAGCCTTCGCGACGGTCGATCTCACCGGCGATGTGGTCGAGGGCGTGGTGAGTCGTGGCAAGCACCTCCTGATCAGGGTCGGCGAGCACAGCATCCACAGCCACCTCAAGATGGAGGGGTCGTGGCACGTCTACCGTCACGGCACGAAGTGGCGTCGGCCCGCATGGCAGGCGCGGGCCGTGCTCGCCACCGCTGACTGGGTCGCCGTGGGCTTCGAGCTCGGTACTCTCGACGTGGTGGCTCGCGACGACGAAGCGAGCGTCGTCGGCTATCTCGGGCCCGATCTGCTCGGAGCGGACTGGAACGCGGATGAGGCGCTCCTTCGCCTCACCGCCGACCCTGCCCGCGCGGTCGGCCTCGCCCTCCTCGACCAGCGCGTCATGGCCGGACTCGGCAACGTCTACCGCAACGAGCTCTGCTTTCTCAGCGGCGCCCTTCCCACCCGGCCTGTCGGCGATATCGAGAATCCCGCGAAGCTTGTGGCCCTGGCCCACCGGCTCATCGACGCCAACAAAGACCGGGTAGATCGCACCACGACCGGCTCGCTGCGCGGGGAGACCGACTGGGTCTATCGCCGCGAGGGCAAGCCCTGCCTGCGCTGCGGAACCCGAATCGAGCACGGGGAACTCGGCGAAACGTCACTGCAGCTGCGGGACACCTATTGGTGCCCGAACTGTCAGAAGTGACATGATCTCATGACACCACTAAGGTAAGGAAATCATCACTTCCTTGGGGGGAACCATGTCCATGTCTTTCACGCCGCCATCAGAGGCGGCACCAGTGCCGGTGCCAGAGAACGTGGTGAGGGGCGGAATGTTCGCCGCGGTCGCCGTGCCGCTCGGGATCGTGCTCTGGGTGGTCATCTGGAGCATCGGATTCGTCTCCGCGATCGTCGCCTTCGCGGTGGCCGCTTTCGCCGCCTGGCTCTACCGCAAGGGCTCGGGCGGGCTGGTCTCGCGGGTCGGGGCCCTGGTCATCGCCGGGATCGTGCTCGTGACGATCCTGCTCAGCTTCTACTTCGGCCTCGTGTCCGACTACGCGAAGTTCGCCGGCGAGCAACTCGGACTCAACCCCTTCGCCGCGGTGCTCGATCCGCTGTTCTGGCCCAACTTCTCCGCGGACTTCGGCCTGCTGCTGAACGCCAACCTGCTCAACCTGCTCATCGCCCTCGCACTCGGGACGCTCGGAGCGTTCAGCGTGATCCGCAAGGCGTACCGCAGCTCGAGCATTCCCGCCCCGGTTGCACCGGCCCCGGCTGCAACCGCTCCCGTCGTTCCGCCCGTCACGAACCCGGCGGAATCGAGCTAGACCGAGTCAGCGCCGTCGGGCCGCCAGCACGAACAGGGTCGCTGTCGCCGTCGCGAGCCCCAGGATCACCAGGAGCGGCGCGGCGATCGTGTACACGAGCACCAGGTTGTAATCGAAGGCACTGCCGCCACCGGTGGTGTTCAGCCGATCCATCCGGTCCGCGATGTAGCGGACGGTCAGCACTCCCGCGGCGACGAACGCGACGCTGAGGGCCCAGAGGCCGGCGAGGTAGGGGTCGAAGCGTCGCGCGGGGGGCGCCGTCGCGTCGTCAGACAGTTGCGCGGGCATCGCCTCCGAGACCGGAGCCGCCGCTACCGGGGGGAGCGGATGCTCCACCAGCTCCGGCACCGGGGCGCGCTCGGGGACGACCGGCGGGCTTTCGTGAACGGCGGGGTCGTAGCCGGGCTGGAAGGCGGGGTTGAAGCGGGGGTCGAACCTGCCGCCCGTGGAGGTGTCCGTCATGGTGACATCGATCCTAGGCTCCCGGCAATCCGGAGGGTCTGAATTTCAGGACTTAAGACCCGAAGGGCATCGAACCGAAGATGTTAGGGTTGCCTAAGTTGGGCCCGTTGAAACGCGCTGGCTCTCTTAACGAAGGGGTTCATTTCAGATGAGCTACGTCAAGTCCGCCCTCCTCGACGAAAAGGGCTACGTCATCCTCGATGCGTACGACCAGGCCGCCGATCCCCAGGAGTGGATGGATCTCGAGTACGTCGACTGGAAGTCCTCCGGCGTCACCCGGTTCGCCCCCCTCGCCAGTGCCTTCGGCGACATCGAGGTCAACGGATTCTGGAATCACACCCCTCCGCGCACCGACAAGGACGGCGTCTGGATCGATTCCCAGGTCGCGAAGGCCCCCCGTCTCACCGCCAGGGCCACCGAGCCCGGCGCCAACGTCGGCCGATGCCGCGTGATCGAACTGCAGCCCAACGTCTATTCCGACACCCTCTACAACCTCCACCAGGACGACAACAACCGGCTCAATCCGGATGGCTCCGGGTGGATCGTTCGCGGATTCTTCAACCTCAGCGACGACCCCGAATCATTCATGACACTGCGTGAGGACCGTTTCGACCCCACCAACGAGGTGCGGATCGCGCTGCCCGCTGGTGCCCAGATCATCGTCGACACCCAGCGCTTCTGGCACGCGGTGTGGCACAAGGGACCGGAGCCGCGGTACTGCCTCATCACCTCCTGGGAGTCCGGCCCGCAACTCGATGCCTACATCGAGAAACACCACGGGACCAACGCACACGAGAATCCCCATCTCGCGCCCGAGGTGATCGCGTCAGCCCAGTCCGACGTGCAGCGCCGCCTCGCCGAACGCGCCGCTGCTCTCGCCGAGCGCGGCGCGAGTGCGAGCCAGAGCGACGACGTTCCGCACGACCCAGAGGCCTGACACCCCTCTTCCCCCTACCGACGGCGATCACTGAAGGACACCGGATGCTCCGACTCGCCGCTCTCGACGGCCAGGTCTCGAGTTGGCTCGACCTGTTCGGGCCGATTGTCTTCTACCTGATCGTCTGGGGGCTCGTCTTCGCGGGCACCGGGCTCTTCGTCGGCGTCTTCATCCCCTTCATCACCGGGGATTCCCTGCTCTTCGCCGCGGGCATCCTCTCCGCCGGCCACGGCGGAATCAATATCTGGGTGCTGGCCGTCGGCGTGGGCATCGCCGCTTTCCTCGGTGACCAGGTGGGATTCCTCCTCGGCCGCCACTACGGACGGCCCTACCTCGACCGGCGCACCGGCGCCTGGGTTCAGCGCAGCATCCGACGCGCAGAGAAGTTCTATACCGACCTCGGCTGGTGGGCGGTGGTCGTGGGGCGTTTCATCCCGTGGGGGCGAGTGCTCGTGCCACCGATCGCCGGAATCGCCCGCATGGACTACCTCAAATTCGTCGCGGCGAACCTGGTCGGCGCGCTGGTCTGGGGTGTCCTTCTCACGGTGACCGGCTACTTCGCCGCGAGCATCCCCGCGGTCAAGTCTGCCGCCTACGTGATCGGTGGAGCTTTCATCCTCGGAGCGATCATCGCCGGGATCCTGTCATGGCGGCGCAATCGCGCCGCGGTCTGAAAAGGCCTAACCCAGGGCGTGCGGCAGCAATGCCACGGCGACGAACGCGGCCGAGAGGATGCCCGTGATCACCACCGCGATGCCCAGCCGGGTGAGCTCCGGATTGCGCCAGGCGATGAGTGCGCCGGCCAGCAGGGTGAGGGCGGCAACCAGCACACTGGGGTAGAACGTGAAGTAACTGAGCACCGCACCGGCGTCGCCGATCAGACCGATCTTCGGGTCGACGGCGGACAGGACGACGGCCAGCGCGGTGAACCCCAGATCTACCGCCGCCAGGATGGCGAGGGCCAGAACCAGCCCGGTCGCGATTTTCGCGATCGGGATTCGTCGCCGGGCGGAGAGTGCTGTCACACCGCCATGCTAGCCATCGGCTGGCTCATCGCCCCCGGGGCTTGCGGGGGCGGCCGCGTTGTGCGGTCCGAGGCTTGATCGGCACGACCTTGCGTGGCTTTTCCGTCTTGGGAGTGGGGACCGCCCGGGAACTGGCGGCGGTGCGGCCCCGCACGATTCCGACGAATTCCTCCACCTCGCGAGTCGCGCGCTCCTCGAGCCAGGCGATCGCGATCCTCGTGACCTCGGCATCCGAAACGGGCCGCGCCACCACGTCTTTGCGGGCATGGAGTCGGGCGATCGACTGCGGAAGGATCACGATGCCTCCCCCGGCTGCCACGAGTTCGACGGCATCCTCCGCCGGGAGCGTGTCGGCGACCCTTTCCTCCCCCGCGAGGTCGGCGAGAAGGACACTGTCGACGTCGACGAGCGGATGCTCCTTCGGCAGGATCACGACGGGCACCTCGTCGTAGAGGGGGATGACACTTAGGCCCTGCCGGTCGATGGGAAGCCGCACGAAACTCACATCGGCACGGCCCTCGTGCAATGCCGTCACCTGGTTCGCGGCATCCGTCGGCAGAAAGGCGAGGGGGATGCGACGCTGCCGCTCCTGCCAGGCACGAGTCCAGCGGGTGAGCGTGACACCCGCCGCGAAGGCGATGGTGAAGGCAGCGGGAACCTCGTCCATGAGCTTCTCCCTCGGTTCCGCGGCATCCCGGGCTGAGCGCCGCAGGGGTCTCAGGCTACGCTGGGCGCATGACCCCGGCGAAATCCCCCCAGACAATGAAACCCGCGACGGCGGCCCAGAAACTCGGAATCTACCTCCCGGCGACGCCCGAATCCTTCCAGGCCGAACCCGTCTCCCGGGAGCAGCTCAACCAGATGATCGCCGATCCGCCGGAATGGCTGGTCGAGCTGCGCAAGTCGGGCCCGCACCCGCGCCCGGTGGTCGCGCATAAGCTCGGCGTCTCCAATGCCGGTCTCGCCCGCGGCGAAGTCACCGAGCCGCTCACCACAGAAGAGATCTCTACTCTTCTTCAGCAGCCCCCGGCCTGGCTGGTGCGCGAACGCGCGACCCACGCCGAGGTAAATGAGGAGAATGCCCGCGTGAAGGCGGTCAAGGCCTATAAGCGCTCACAGCGTGAAGAGGCGCCCGGACGCGCCTGAGAGCGCGGAGGCGAAGCCCGGATGACGCATCCGTGGCGCGGTTCGTCTCTCCGAATCTGCCGGACTCCGCCCTTGCGCCGTCAGCGCAGGCGGTAACCCATGCCGCGTACGGTCTCGATCGAATCCGCACCGAGCTTGCCGCGCAAGTACCCGACATAGACCTCGACCACGTTGGATCCGGGATCGAAGTCGTAGCCCCACACCCGGCTGAGGATCTGCTCGCGGCTGAGCACCTCGTCGGGGTGAGCCAGGAATTCCTCGGCGAGGGCGAATTCGCGTGCCGAAAGGTCCACGCTCTGCTCACCGACCTGGGCACGGCGGGTCTTCAGGTCGAGACTGAGTGATCCGCGGCGCAGTGATCCCGACCCGCCATTTGCCGTATCCCGTAGTCTCACGCGAACTCGCGCGAGGAGCTCTTCGAACTTGAATGGCTTCGCCAGGAAGTCGTTGGCCCCGCTGTCCAGGCTCAGAACGGTGTCGTTCACAGAGTGACGAGCGGTGAGCATGATCACCGGAGTTGTGGCGTCCGTCAGCCGAAGGCGACGCAGCACTTCGAAACCGTCGAGAGACGGGAGCCCGATGTCGAGGAGCACGAGGGAGAAGGCACCGGATTCGGCTTCGGCCAGCGCCTCGGCGCCGTCGGTCCTCACGATGCACGAGTAACCCTCCGCAGTGAGTCCCCGGCGAAGAAAATCAGAGATGCGCGGCTCGTCTTCGGCGATCAGTATGTGGCTCACTGTGGGTAGTCCTCCGGTCGATAGCGCGCACCCCCACTGTGCGCGCACGGGCTCCGATTGCCCGGCGGCGCGCCAACGGAGGGCTTCCCCCTTATCAATCGGCCGACAGGGGCGCCTCCGTTAGCGGATGTCGCGATGTCTTCTCGACTCAATCGTGCGCGACATGCTGAGACTTCTCTTATGTTCCAGCGCGGAGACGCGGCTTCGGTCACACTGGGCGAATGAAACATCCTCTCCTGCTGGCTGGGCTCTGCGCGACAGGCGCGGTGGCTGTGCTCTCAGGGGTTGCCATCGCGGCGTTCGCCACGCCCGCGACCACCCAGGCTTCGACGCTTCGCGAGGTCGCACCGCTCATCGTGCCTCTCGACCATCATCCCGCCGCGTTCGCCCCCTCGCCGATGGCCGCAGCGGCCGGCGACGGAGAGCTCATCGTGGTCACGGTACCTGGTGCTCGGCCCGTGGAGGATGCGTCAGAGACGGTTCACTCGCCGGCACAGCCCGCTACGGCCGCATCCACTCACTCCCGGATTGGTGCCCACCCAGATTCCGGCGACCCCTCTTCGTCGGGCTCCGCCAAGCCGGATGGCCCGGTGGTGCCCTCCGCCGGGACCGGCATGGCTCCCTCTTCCGAGGCAGGCGAGGGGAAGTCGGCTGGGCCGGAGAAGGCACCGAAGCCGCCCAAGGGCGAGACCGTGACAAGTCCCGGGAGGAGTGCTCACGGCGACGGCGTGTCGACACACTCGAAGCCCGCGAAACCGGGCACATAGGCTGCACGGCCAGGTTTCATTCCGCTCGGCCACGCATCCGGTCATCCCGCACGACCGCCGCTGCGGCGACGGGTGTCGAGATAAGAGTTCTCTCATCCCCATCTTGGATATTCCGCTCACTCGACCCGGATGATTACTACTAGGGGGAATTCCATCAGGGACTTCCAGGCGGGGGACTGCTTGCACAGTGGGAAAGCGATCACTTTCGGGTAGTGATCATCAGCTCGACTCTTAGGGAGGGTCGGGTGAGACCCACTGGGACAGCCAGTCTTCTTCTGTTCCGCTCTCCACCGGTTCGGGTCCGAGGAAAGCGCGAACATCGCTAGTGCCCGGTCCATCACGGACCGGGCACTTCCTAGTTAAGGCGATAGCCCGCTCCACGGACCGTCTCGATGAGGTCGGGTCCGAGCTTCGAACGCAACGAGGCGATCACGGCTCCGACCGCCTTCGCCGACGAGTCCGACCCCCTCCCCCAGGCTCGGTCGAAGAGCTGGGTCGGGGTGAGCACCTGCGCGGGGTGTTGGAAGAACTCCACCGCGAGGGCGAACTCTCTCGCCGAGAGATCGATGGCAGTCTCGCCGATGAATGCCCGACGTGACACCGAGTTCAGACGCACCCGCCCCCTGCATAGTTCGAGCGACGGGTCGGCGGGGCGTTCGCGCAGCCGCAGCCGCACTCGGGCGAGCAACTCATCGAATTTGAACGGCTTCGTGATGTAGTCGTTCGCTCCACGATCAAGACCCTTCACGATGTCGGTCGCACTCTGGCGCGCGGTGAGCATGATCACGGGAAGCACCGGATGGGTGCGTCGAAGCTCCTCGAGCACCGTGAAGCCGTCCAGCTCCGGCAGACCGACGTCTAGCAGCACCAGGTCGAACTGGCCAGACTGGGCCTGATGGAGAGCATCCGCACCGTCGCTCACGACAGTGCACAGGAAGCCGGCGGCGCGAAGACCCCTCTGCACGAATGCGGATATCCGCACCTCGTCTTCGGCGAGAAGCACACGGGTCACGGCACGGCCTCAGGAGCGGGCGTTTCCCGGTGGTACGGGAGCACGATAGAGAAGCGTGTCGCCCCCGGAGCCGAGACGAAGCCGACGCTGCCTCCCTGGGACTCCGCGATGGCTTTCACGATCGGCAAGCCGAGCCCCGACCCGGAAATGCCGCGTCCCGTGTCCACCCGACCGAACCGGGCGAAGATCCGGTCTGCGGCCTCCGGCAGGATCCCATAGCCCTGGTCGGCGACCCACAGTTCGATGTCGTCGGGGTGACCGGTCGAGCCGAGCTCGATGCGCGATCCGAGCGGTGAATATTTCGCGGCGTTGTCGACCAACTGAAGCCAGGCCTGCGTGATGCGGGCAGGGTCGAGGGCAGCAGTCGCGTCGGTGATGTCAGCGAGAGCCCACTCATGCCCGGCAAGGATCGAGGCCTTCGCGAAGACGTGGCGGGTGAGTGACGCGACGTCGACGGGCACGAGATCCGGATCGGCGCGCTGGGACTCCGCGAGGAGAGCGAGGTCTTCGACCAGCTCGGTCACCCGGTCGAGTTCTTCGATGGCCAGCGTTCGTGTGGCGTCGACCTCCGCCGGATCGTAGGCGTTCAGGATCTCCAGGTGCCCACGCACGATCGTCACCGGGGTGTGCAGCTCGTGACGCACATCGTCGAGCAACTGTCGCTGATCCGTCATTGCGCGGTCCAGTCGATCGAGCATCAGGTTGACGGTACGCGTGAGCGAGGAGAGGTCGTCGTGCCCGACGATCGGGATCCGCTCGCTTCGATTGGTCGAGGTCACCCGGGCCGCCGCGAGGCGCAGCGTGCGGATGGGGTTCAGCAGCCGTCCGGCGATGAACCAGGCCGAAGACCCGATCAGGATCATCGCTGCGGCGATGACCCCCCAGAAGGTGGCGAATGTCGACGACAACTCCCCCGACTGCGCGTCGACGTCGACCGCTGCGACGTAGATCCCCCGGTCAGGGTTGCCCGACACGCTCACCGGCGTCGCCACATAACGGACCGGGCCGAAGGAGGAGGGAACGGTACCCAGATGGGTCTTGCCGTCGGCGACCTCGCGAACGACACGGGGCACCAGGCCCGCGACCGACTGCAACCGGAAGTCGGTGGGCACTCCCGGAACGAATCTCGCCCTCCCATCGAGCACGCCGAGGGAGCTCTGGTGCCGGTTGGGGAGCACGCGCCCGATCACCGCCTGGAGCGCGTCGGCACCCGAGTGGAATGGCTCCGGCACGGCGCCGTTAGCGTTGCCGGGGTCCGTGCTGTTCGAGGCGCCGAGCACCACGAGGCGTGCAGCATCGATGTCGGCCAGAAGCGAGGCATCCACGGACGCGAGCATCCGTTGCCGCTGAATGAGGAAAGTCGCAGCACCTCCCGCGGCCATGCCGAGGGCGGAGACGAGGACGAGCGCGACCACGAGGCGCGCACGCACAGACCTGAACGGCCAGCGCAACCGGCGTCCCCCGAGACGATTCACCTCCCCAGTATGTCGGTGTCCGCCTCCCGCGCACGGCGGCACTCCGCGCGGCCCACCCCGCTACCAGGGCTGCGGCTGGGTGAAGAGTCCCTGGGGATCGTACCGGCGGGCGATTCTCTCCAGCCGCTCGGCGTTCGCCCCGAAATAGGAGGCGCTGGGATCGGCGATGTCGGCGTCGGCGTAATTGACATAGGCCGCGGTGCCCCACTGGGGTATGAGAGCGGTGCGGAATCCCCGCACCCAGCGCGACGGAGGATCGGCGTCCGTGCCGTCGGTGAAGGTGGCCGTGTACTGGACGGTCATCAGCGCATCCCGGTGCGGGAAGGCGGTGGCGTCGGCCGCGATGCCCTGCACCGCGCCGCCGAGCGCATCAAGTGAGATGCCACCCTCGATCATCCCGGGCACGGACTTCGCGCTCATCACCGTGTCGATCACGGTTTGGATGCCCACCGCATCCAGCTTCGTCGTTGGCACGTGCGAGGTGCCGGCGAAGGACTCGCGGGTGAGGATGCCCCCCGATCCTGTGGTGCAGGCCGAGGCAGGAGAAGATCCACATCCCGCGTAGATCATCATTGCGTCCCGGTAGTCGTGGGTGGAGGAACCCCGGGACTTCGGTGCGCCAGCCTCGGCGAGAAAGGGCTGAAGCTGGCCGGAGAGTTCACTCGGATCACCGATCCAGGTGCCGGAGACGAACACTCCGGGTTCCGTGGGGTACCTCGCGCCGTTGAGCAGCTTGAGGGTCGACCACAGCTTGGGGTCCGCGGTGGGAGCCCAGTCCTGCCAAGCCCGGATCACCGCGGCGGCCTCCGCGAAGTGCCAGCCGAGGCTGAACATCGTCACATCGGGCGCCGGCCGGGTCGCGAAGGTGAGTGCCGTGACGACGCCGAGGTGGCCACCCCCTCCGCCGCGGCTCGCCCAGTAGAGGTCAGGGTCGGTCGAGGCGTCGGCCGAATGCACCCTGCCATCCGCCGTGACGATCTCGACACCGACGAGGGAATCGCAGGTGAGGCCGTAGGCCCGCACCAGCACCCCCACACCCCCGCCCAGGGTGAGCCCGGCGATGCCGACGGTGGCGCAGGACCCTCCCGCGATGGCCCGGCCCTTCGACCCGATCGCGTCGTAGAGGGCGGCGAGAGAAGCACCGGCGCCCACCCGCACCGTGTTGTCGGCGGCGATCTCGACCTGCGCCATCCGCCGGGTGTCGATCACCAGGGACGGTTTCACACCGGTGCCGGGTGCACCGCCGGCGGAATAGCCGGGGTAGCTGTGGCCGCCTGAGCGAAGGGCGATGGGCACGCGATAGCGCGCGGCGAATGCGATCGCCACCGCGACATCCGATGCCGTCTGTGCCGAGAGCACCGCCAATGGACGCGCGGTATCCCAGCGCGGGTTCTCGGTGAGCCTCACGGTGTCGTAGGTCGCGTCACCCGGCCGGGAGAGGGTGCCGCCGACACTGCCGGCGAGCGCCGCCCAGTCCGGTGGTCCCCCCGCGGATGCGCTCGGCGAAGGAGTGGGAGCCACCGGAGCGCAGCCGGACGCGACGAGGCCGACCCCCGCCAGCGCGAAGAGGTGCCGTCGAGAGACTGTGCCCATCATCCCATCGTAGACACGGTTCAGTTCGGGGCAGCAGGATCACCGTGCCGTCGAGCGAGCGGGATTCGGCGAGAGTCAGAGCCGAGCCGCCTCCGCCTCGAGCCAATCCCGTGCCGTCTGCAGTTCATCCTCCGTCACGCCGTGCCCGCCGGCGCGGGTGCGGCGATCAACGGTGGCGCCCCTCCGACGAAGCTGCTCCTCCAGCCGGGCGACGCTCGGCTGCGGGGCCATCGGATCGTCTTGCCCATTGAGAAGCAGTGCCGCCAGCCCGCTGACGCCCGTGGGGAGATCTCGGTCTGCATAGGGATACATTCCGGAGAACGCCACTACTCCGGCCAGCAACTCGGGATGACGTGTGGCCAACGCCAGCGCCATGTTGGCCCCATTGGAGAAGCCGACGGCGAACAACCGGCGGCCGCCCAGGCCATAGGTCTCCTGTGCGTGAAGAACGAAATCGGCGAGGCGATCCGCTTGCAGTTCCACATCGTCCACGTCGAAGACCCCTTCGCCCAGGCGTCGAAACCACCGCGCGTGCGGCCCCTCCACGACGAGCCCCCGGGGGGCGAGCACGGCAGCATCGTCCTTCAGCTGTCGGGCGAAGTCCGCCATGGAGTCCTCGGAGCCCCCGGTGCCATGAAGCGCGAGCAGTACCGGAGCCTGCGGGCCACCGCCCGGGAGGAATACGTGCGGCCGATCGAATGAGGCCTCGTCCCGTGTCATCGGACTAGGCCTGCGGAGCGGCGAACGAAGGGTTGTTCTCCTCGGGCACCGTGATCTTGGCGACCGAGCGCTCGATCATCTCGCGGGACGGCTCGAGCCACGGCGGCAGCTTGAGACCACGACCGAGTTCGAGAAGGGGCTCATCGATGTCGAAGCCGGGGGTGTCCGTGGCGATCTCGAAGAGCACTCCGCCCGGCTCGCGGAAGTAGATCGAGGTGAAGTACTGCCGATCGAGCACCTGGGTGACCTGGAGGCCACGGTCCAGCAGCTCGTCCCGCCATTGGAGTTGTGCCGCGGCATCCGGCGCGCGGAACGCGATGTGGTGCACTGTGCCACCGGCGGTCAGCCCGACCGGCGCGGAACTGTCTGCGACGACATCCACGATTCCGCCGGCAGCGCCCTCTCCAGCCGCGAATCGGAATCGACCCGGGGTCTCCGAGATGAGTTTCAGCCCGAGATCGTGGGTGAGCACGCTGACGGTGCCAGCTGGATCTGCGACGGTCAACACCGACGAGTGCTGTCCGCGAATGGCGTATTCGGCGGGGACGGATGCCGAGTCCCAGGGATCCCGCGGATCGGCGATCGACGACGCGACGAGGTCGAGCTGAAGCCCGTCGGGGTCGCGGAGCGAGAGCCGCTCCTCGTCGGGGCTCACCTCCACCGCCGAGGACTCGATGCCGAGGTCTGAGAAGTGGCGCTTCCACCAACCGATGCTGCCCTGTGGCACGGAGAACGCGGTGGTCGTCGACTGCCCGCTGCCGATGGTGCCCTGGGGCACCCCGTTCCAGGGGAAGAAGGTCATCAGGCTCCCCGGGCTTCCGGCGGTGTCACCGTAGTACAGGTGATAGGTCTTCGAGTCGTCGAAGTTGACGGTCTTCTTGACGAGGCGCAGCCCCATCCCCCTGATATAGAAATCGATGTTCTTCTGGGGATTGCCACCGATAGCGGTGACGTGGTGTAGGCCCGATGTGATTGAGCTCATGGGATGGATTCCTTCCGCCGTGATTGATATACATGCAAACACATAGATTGGAAATCTATTCCCTCACGCCCCGTCCGGCGCGAGGACGATGTCGAACCGGGCAGAGGTCCAGGTCGGGCCGTCGAGAGCAGGCCGTCGGGAGTCGGGCGGGGCAACGGGACGGATCAGATTCCGAGCCTCCGGTGCCGGCGATTCTTGCGCGGGGTGCGAGACTGCACACCAGCCCGGGACCTTCGCCCCTGGCGATTGTCCGTCGGGGATTGTTGGATAGGAGTCACCAGTCCAATCAATGCAGAACGGAACATCACCATGAGCACCCAGAACGGCACGGAACCGACAGAAGAACCCTTCGCCGAGAAGCTGCGCGTGAAGGGCGAGGCGATGGTCGCCAAGGTCAGGGAGCTGCTCCACGAGGGCAATGTGCGGCGGATCACCGTGAAAGACGGCGCGGGTCACACCGTGATGGAGATCCCGGTGAATGCGGGGGTCGTCGCCGCGGTTGTGGCACCGGTGCTGGTGGCCGTCGCCGCCATAGCGGCCCTCGCCAGCGATTGGCAGATCGAGGTCTATCGGTCGGGCGTGTAGACCGTCGGTCCGCCAACAGCACGCCTCACGAGGAAAAGCGCGGTGGGCGCGGATAGTCCCACTTCGCTCACCTATCGGTTTCGCGGGGAAGGTTTCTTCTCACGAGAAGAGTGACACCGCGAAGATCTGCCAAGCCAGTAGTGACTTCGCCGCGAGACTGAGAACCAGGTAGGTTTTTTCACCGAAAGCGTAGTTGCGCCACGGTCCGACCTGCCGATACTGCAGCCACTGGTTCAACCCGAAGCAGAAGAAGAAGACGCCCTGCACAATCAGGATTATGTACAGCGATGCCGGCAGGTTTTCGTCCTTCAGTAGCGAAATGTTGACGGCCATTGCGATCCACGGCGTCAGCCCGACGAGGGCACCGAACCAGAACGGGAGCATGGTGGTGATGGTGCGTCCGGGCGGGTTCATTTTCTCCTGCAGCCACCCAAACAGAATCATTGCGACGTTGGCGCCGGCGATAGCGATGAGGGCGTTGATGGTGACGATGCCCCAGTACATGCTGATCACGATCACCATGATCGTTGCGCTGATGGAGTACTCGAGCCAACGGAACCGGTTGATCCCGTGCGTGAGGTCGCGCTCATAAATTCTTCGACCGAAGGATGCCGTGAGGAAGTGATCCAGACCGGCTAGACCGAGAAACAGGGCGATGGCCCATCCGATTCTCAAATCGAACAGGTTCGAGGTTGTCAGCCCGATAGTCCCCGGTCGACCCGCGGTGTACGCGCTCAGCACAGGGATCGCGAAGTTGTTGGCCAGGATGAGCATCGCAGCGGCCTGCCCGAGATGCAGGATGGTGAGGCCGATGTTCCAGCGACGCAGGGTGCTGAGCCGTTGAGGCGTTACTCCGGTCGAAATCGGCGGCGGGTTTTCGGTGATCGTGTTGGCGGGTGTGGACATTGCTGTTCTCCTTGATTTCATCGGACGTCGTCGTACATGCGGTGGGTGAGCGCATCCGTCCGCGAGACTTCGAACGGCAAACCGGATCTCTCGTGCGTCGGCTAGGCGAGGATCTCCGCCGACATCGTCTGCGCCGCCTGGACTACCCGCTCGAGGTTGTCATTGGCGAGAAGCCAGGGATTGGGTTCGATGGGCTGGGCGTTCCGGTTGAACAGGGAACCTGACCGGTCTTCCAGCTCCGGATGCACCAGAAGAGGGATCACTTTCTTGGCGTAGGTATCCGGGCTCTGAAACAGCAGGCCAATCAGTGCCTGTTGGGCTCGCAGCTTCATTGACGACTGCCCCAGCACTCCGGACATGATGTTGGTACTGATGATGCCCGGGTTCATCCCGAAGACGGAGACGTCCGGGAACCGGGCAGCCGTATCGTGCACCAGAGCCTCGTTGAACACGACGGTGTTGCTGTGGGCCGTCTGCCAGCGGTAGTCCCGGCTGGAGTCGATGTTCGTGAAGTCGAGCTCACGTTCGCCGCCCGGGAAGCCCCAGACAAAGAGGCGCGGCTTCTGC
Source organism: Frigoribacterium sp. UYMn621 (assembly GCF_040549525.1). Lineage (NCBI taxonomy): Bacteria > Bacillati > Actinomycetota > Actinomycetes > Micrococcales > Microbacteriaceae > Frigoribacterium > Frigoribacterium sp. UYMn621. The sequence goes on from NZ_JBEPTM010000002.1 coordinate 302,667, forward strand.
CCCGCCGTCGGTCTTTCGCGGCCCACCCGTGGGGCCAGTTCGCGCAGGATGACCCACCGGCTCATCGCACTTGTCGCGAGATCCTTCTCTAGCCCTTCAGCGGTGACCTCGCGGGTTTGGCCAGCGTAGATTCCATGGGTGAGTAGCACCGCGTCGAAGGATTCGGCCGCGAGGTCGCGGGCAGCGGCGCGTGCGCTGATCAGGGACGACAGGTCGACGGGCACAAATGATCGTCGCGGGTGGGGCGGCTCCTTGAGAGTCCTTCCCAACACGGTGACCTCGGCCCCGTTGTCAAGCAAGGACTCGGCGATGGCTCTGCCAAGGCCGCCGGTCCCGCCAAAGATCGCCACCCGAAAGCCCAGATAGGCCCCGGCTCGGATGCCAGCGTTCCCGGCCTCCAGTCCTTTCGCACGTTCCCAAAGGAGGACATCAGGCAGTCTCACTTTCTGTGGTCTTCGCAGGCATGCTGGCGGTGGGCGCGGCATCCATCTGCGTACTGCTGCGCATCGCGTCTGCGCCTCTTCCGAGGATGAAAAGCCACAGGACTCCCATCCCGAGCAAGATCGCCGAGCTGACCTGGAAAGCACTGGAGAACCCGGCGATGAGCGCATCGGGGGTCGGTCGGGCAAGAGAATGGTCGGTGAGGTAGGTGGTCGTGACAGATGCGGCAATCGTGTTGAGCGCCGCGATTCCGATCGTGCCGCCGATCTGCTGGCTGGTGTTGAGGGTCGCCGAGGCGATTCCGCTGTCATTGTTCGCAACGCCGAAAAGCGCCGTGGACGACAGCGGAACGAAGATCAGGCCGAAGCCGAGGCTCGCGACGATCATGTAGGGGAGCACCGCCGACGCGTACGCGCTCGTCGGTGTCAGCTGAGCGAATCCCAGCATTGCTCCCGACATCATGATGAAGCCGGTGAAGGTCACAAAGCGCGGTCCGAATCTCGGAAGCAGTCGACTCGCGACGGTGGCGCTGACGACCACTCCCGCCGAGAACGGGAGAAATGCCAAGCCCGACTGAAGCGGAGTGAACTTCACAATGAGTTGAAGGAAATACGACAAGAACAAGAAGAACGACAGCCCCGCGGTGCCGACGAAGAACGCCGCGAGATACGCGCCCCCACGCACCCGGTCCTTCACGATGCGAAGGGGCAGCATGGGGTAGGCGACGCGAGCCTGAATGACTACGAAGGCGACGAGCAGACCGGCGGCGAGTGCGAGGAAACCGATCGTCGTCGCGCTGCCCCACCCGGCACTCTCGGCTTGGGTGATCCCGTAGACGAGCGAGAAGAGTCCAGCGGTGACCGTTATCGCACCCGGGATGTCGTAGCGCGCCCGCCCGGCGTTTCGGGACTCCTGAACGAAGAGCAGCGCGAGTACCACCGCGACGACGGCAATCGGCACGTTCACGAGAAGGCACCAGCGCCAGTTCGCGTATTCGGTGAGAACACCGCCGAGAATCAGGCCAATCGCTGCCCCGCCGCCAGCTATGGCGCCGTAGACGCCGAAGGCACGCGCCCGTTCCTTCGTGTCGGTAAAGGTCACGCTGATGAGTGAGAGTGCGGCCGGCGCGAGCATGGCAGCGAACAGGCCCTGCAGCCCACGTGAGGCGAATAGGGTTCCCGCGTTCGGGGCGAGGCCTCCGAGCGCGGATGCGATGACGAAGCCGATGAGTCCCACCACGAACATCCGCTTGCGTCCCGCATAGTCGGCGATGCGACCGCCGAGCAAGAGGAGGCTGCCGAACGCGAGGGTGTATGCGGTGACAACCCACTGACGATCCGTGTCGGAGATGCTCAGGTCAGTCTGGATCGAGGGCAGGGCGATGTTCACGATCGAACCGTCAAGAACGACCATGAGCTGCGCCAACGCGATGACGACGAGCGCACGCCACCGGAACGGATTAGGGGCCAGATCCGACGGATCATCGGTGCCGACCTCGGTTGCGCTGGCGGACATGCGACCCTCTCCATAAATTCAACAGTTGTGTAATTAGGATCGTAAACTACGATTTCAGTAGATGTCAAATAGCGAAAAGCGTGCGGGAGCGGGCCGATGAACGCCACACGAGTCGGTCGACGCTCGGGCTCGAGCGAGAGCCGCGACGACGTGCTTCAGGCGGCAAAAGCGCTCTTTGCGGAACACGGTTATCAGCGCACGACCATCAGGCTCATTGCGGAACGGGCAGGTGTCGACCCGAGTCTGGTCATCTACTTCTTTTCCAGCAAAGAGCAACTGTTCGCCGCGTCGATGCCAGCACCGAGCGAGGAGGCCCTTCGGGCACCAAAACTACTGGCCGCTCTGCCACGAGCGGAGGCGGCCCGAGCGATGGCGCAGAGAATACTGGAGTCGATCAAGGCTGAGGAGCCCAGCAACATCCTCTCCATCATGCGAGCCGCCAGTTCACGGCCCGAGGCGATCTCACACCTCCGGGAGATGTTCGTCAGCCGCACGATGCTTCCCATGATCACGGAACTAGGGCTTTCTCGACCTCGCGAACGAGCAGTGCTGCTCGCCTCGATCGTCACTGGATTGTCGTTCGTGCACGAGCTACTCGACATCGATGCCGAATGGCCCAATCTCAACAGGGATGCCGAGCTGGAGCTGATCTCGAAAACGATCGAGCTCACACTCACCATCGAGCTGGAGTAGGAGGGCCACAGGGGCACGGCTCGGATTGTGTTCGTCATCACCTGGCGCAACAACCACGTCTCAGACTCGCAGCGGGTACGGTCAACGAACTCATCCCCAAATTCGCAGGGATCTCGTTGGCTGCCGCTTGGAGGACATCCGTATCGGCGTCCCGCCATGGAGTCCGATGACCGGGCGCCATACGAAAGAGATCGAGGGCGCCCAAGGATCAGCGCTGTGGCCAATTCGGGGGATCTCGTCGACTGAGCACCATCAGGGAGACCGCCACCTGTCCGACATTCGGAAGAGCTGAGCGAGCGACAGCAAGCCAGGCTGCGGTTGAATGGTGGGCGATGAGCCCACTATTCAACCCACAATAGCGCCTTTGACCAGCATTTTTATTGGCGGAACCGGTGGGATTTGAACCCACGGTGGGCTCTCACCCACACAACTTTTCGAGAGTTGCACCTTCGGCCGCTCGGACACGGTTCCGCAGATGATCCTAGTACACGCGCTGGATCGGTCACGGATCACCTCCCCTAACATGGAACCGTGACCGCGTTGCCCTGGATCGTGAGCGGTGTCGCGGTTGCAGCCCTGGCAGTGGTGGCCCTCCGTGTGCTGTCTGTCGTGCTGAGCCGGCAGCGCGCCGGCGCCGATCGACTCGCCCGCACCCTGCACCTCAACGCCCGGTGGTGGAAAGAGCAGCGGGCGAAGGATGGCGAGCTGCTCTACGTCGCCATCGGCGACTCGGCCGCGCAGGGGGTCGGCGCAAGCCAACCCGGGCGCAGCTATGTCGGACTCATCGCCCGGCATCTGCGAGAGCGCACCGGGCGCTCGGTGCGCGTCGTGAATCTGAGCATCTCCGGCGCCCGCCTGCGCGAGGCGATCGCCGTGCAACTCGCCCCCCTGCGACGGCTCTCCCCTGACATCGTGACGGTCGCGATCGGTGCCAACGACATGCCGGCCTTCGATCGGGATCGCTTCACCCGCGAGCTCACGGAGGTCTACGCCTCCCTGCCGGCCGGGGCGATCGTGGCCGAGGTGCCCTCCTTTTACCTCGGGGCAGCGGAACGCAATGTGAAGGTAGCGAACACCATCGTGCACCGGCTCGCCGAGGAGCACGGCTTCGAGGTCGCGCCCCTCTATGCGAAGACCAGGGGACAGGGGGCTGCGCTGTACGCCCTCAACCGGGTGGCGGCCGACTTCTTCCACCCGAACGATCGCGGCTACCGGGTGTGGGCATCCGCATTCCTCCCCCTCATCGATCGGGCAGTGCCCTCCACAACCGGAGACGGCACGGCCAGCGGTGACGGCGGCCTCGCTTAGGCTGTCGACCATGGCACGAGTCCAGTCCACTTTCCGTTGCACCGAGTGTGGTTGGACCACCCCGAAATGGGCCGGCCGATGCGCCGAATGCCAGGCCTGGGGCACGATCGTGGATGCGGCGGACTCGCCTCCCCCACTCGGCGGTCGACTGCGAGCCGTCACTCTCACTGAGGATCGCACCGCGAAATCCATCGTCGCGATCAGCGCCGACGAGGTGGCCCACTGGCCGAGCGGCATCGCCGAATTCGACCGGGTGCTCGGTGGCGGAATCGTGCCGGGTGCCACCATCCTGCTGAGCGGCGAGCCGGGGGTCGGCAAGTCCACCCTGCTTCTCGAGGTGGCCTCGAAGGCCGCCGCGAACGGCATGCGCGTGCTCTACGTGACCGCCGAGGAATCCGTGAGCCAGGTGCGGCTCCGCGCCCAGCGCACCGGCGCGCTTCAGCCGCTGCTCTTCCTCGCCGCGGAGGTCGATCTCGCCACGGTGCTCGGCCAGATCGATCAGGTGAAGCCCGACCTGCTCATCGTCGACTCCGTGCAGACGGTCTCGTCGTCGCTCGTCGACGGACTCGCCGGAGGCCCGTCGCAGGTGCGCGAGGTGGCGGCCACCCTCATCCGCGTGTCGAAGGACCGTAACCTGCCGGTGCTGCTCGTCGGTCACGTCACGAAAGACGGCTCGATCGCCGGCCCCCGGCTGCTCGAGCACCTGGTGGATGTCGTGTGCCAGTTCGAGGGCGACCGGCAGACCTCGCTGCGCTTCATCCGCGCCCACAAGAACCGCTTCGGACCGACGGATGAGGTGGGTTGCTTCGAGATGACCGGGGACGGCATCGCCGAGGTCGCCGACCCGAGCGGGCTGTTCCTCTCCCGCGGAAAGGTCGCCGTCAGCGGCACCTGTGTGACGATCGCGGTGGAGGGCCGCCGCGCCCTGCCCGTGGAAGTGCAGGCGTTGATCGTCAAGTCGAGCGCTCCCAACCCACGGAGGGTGACGAACGGAGTGGACTCCTCGCGGGTCGCCATGCTCCTCGCGGTGCTCGAGCGTCGAGCCGCCCTCAAACTCAGCGAGTGCGACGTCTACGTGTCGACGGTCGGCGGCATCAAGCTCACCGAGCCGGGAGCGGATCTCGCTATCGCGCTGGCCATCGCCAGCGCTCACAGCGGCATCGCACTGCCGGCATCCCTCGCCGCCATCGGGGAGATCAGCCTCGCCGGCGAGATCCGTGCCGTGTCACAGGCCAAGCAGCGCGTGGCCGAGGCACGTCGGCTGGGCTACACGACCGTGATCGATGCGGAACACGGGCTCTTGCGTGAGGCCATGCGAAAGGCCTTCGCGGCCGCACCCACGCAGCAGGCGGACGTTCCCGCGTTCTGACGCTAGCTCGCCTCGGCGGCGAGCGAGGCTATCTGCTCCGGGCCGATGCGGCAGCAGCCGCCGACTGCCGCGGCGCCGAGCTCGATCCACTCCTGCACCAGGCGCCCAGAGAGCCCGGGCTCGCCCGTCCAGCGGCGCCCGACCGCATCCCAGGTCTCACCGGAGTTCGGATACACGATCACCGGAACCGATGTCGCCTTCCGAGCGGCCGCGAGCGCTGCGGCGATGTCCCGCGGGTGGGTGCAGTTGACGCCGACGGCGATCACCTCATCGATGTCGGAGGCGATCTCGAATGCCCGCTCGAGGGACTCTCCCGAGCGAAGCAGACCATCCGAGGAGGTGACGGAGATCCAGGCGGGCATACCGGTGCCGTCGATTTCGCTCACGATCGCCTCGACCTCGGCGAGCGACGGGATGGTCTCGACCGCGAGCACGTCGGCCCCGGCGTCGATCAACACTTCCAGCCGTCGGCGATGCCAGTCTCGCAACTCCGCGACGGTGAGCCCATAGTCGCCGCGGTACTCCGATCCGTCCGCACGAGAAGCGCCGAAGGGACCGACGGATGCCGCGACCCAGCCTCCCGCACGGATTTCGTCGCGAGCCTCGGCTGCCAGCGAGATGCTGAGGCGCAGCAGCTCGTCCACCGCGCCGGCGCCCTGACCGATGGCGGCGAGAGCGTCGTAGCTCACTTGGTAGGAGGCCGAGATGGCGACGTCCGCTCCCGCGCGAAAGTACTCCCGGTGGGCATCGAGGATCGCCTCCGGATGCTCCATCAACAGCCGTGCCGACCACAGCGACGACGAGAGATCGTGCCCGCGAGCCTCCAGCAGGGTGCCGAGTCCGCCGTCGAGCAGAACGCCCCCGGAACTCAGCGCGGCCCCGATCGATCCAGGGGCTGCCGGGAGAGAGGTCATCCCGTCAGCCTAGAAGATTGCCGAAACCCTCAGTTGAGCAGGAACTGCACCGTCGACTTGGAGCTGAGCGCCCCGACCTTGACGGCTAGGTGGTAGCTCGCACCGCCCCCGGTCACCGGTGGGCGGCTTGCGGCACAGGTGGTCTTCGAGGAGCGCGTGCGGTCCCAGGCGATGGCCGGTGTCGTCACTGCGACCCCTGGCTTCAACGTGACGGGAGTGTCGACCGGAGCCGTCTGGCAGTCCTTCGAATCCCAGATCGTCTCGGATCCGCTCGTGATGACGAGCTCCTGCTGGGTCGAGCCGAGGTTGATCGTGCAGTCGACTGTGCCCGTGTTGGTGATCGACATGCTGATCTGTGGCTGCTCCGTCGCGGCGTAAGTCGTCTTGTCGGTCACCGCGACGAGCTTGATCCTGGCCGGCACACAGGCGGCTCCGGCTGCGGGGGTGGATGCCGCGGCGCTGGGTGTCACGGACGGCGACGCGCCCGGTTTCGTGGTGGCCGCCGGGGTCGGGCTGCCCGACCCCGGACGCACGATGATCAGGATGATGATCACGATCACTGCGAGCGCGCCGAGACCGAGGATCAGGCGGCGACGCCAGTACACCTTCGGTGGCTGCGGGCCGACAGGAGTTCGAAACGTCGACATGGGCTAAGGGTAGCCAGCACGCGCTCATTTGCCCGGCATTTGCGGGGGCGTGTGAGCGGCTCGCAGCACTCTAGAAGAAGCGATGACCGCAGCCGCCGGCACCTCTACCATGCTCGTCGTGCCCGCCATGGTGGCCCTCGTCTCCATCATCGTGGCCTCCACCCTTCGTCGGCAGATCGAGGCCGAGGATCACCGGATCATGGTCACTCGACCGGTAGGGGCTCACCTCGTAGAGGTTCGTCACGTTGGCGTTGAAGCGGCTGTACTCCAGACCCACCGACTCGACGGAGTTGATGTTCCAGACATCCGCCCCGGACACGCTGTGGTCGGCCGCCGTCGATGCGAGCACGTGGTCGAGCGAGCCGACCATGCCGTCGAAGGCATACGTCTGCTTGCCGGTCTTCGGCACCTGATCGACATAGCCCGCGGCCGCGAGGGTGAGGATCGGATCCTCCTGCTCATACGAGTTGAAGTCGCCAACCAACAGCACCTTCTCGGTCTTGGCCGCTTTCTTCTGCTGGTCGGCGAACGCGATGAGCGCCTGCGCCTGCCGGGTGCGATCACCGTTATAGGCACCCTGGCCGGTATCCACGTTGTCCCCGGCGGCGCCGCCAGGGCTCTTTGACTTGAAGTGGTTGGCGATGACGAGGAAGGTGGATCCCTTCTTGCCCCGCACCGGCTGGAAGGCCTGGGCCAGTGGCTCACGCGCGTTGCTGAACGCTGGCGAACCGATGAGGATGGTGGATGCGCCGACCGGCTTCGCGGTGGCCGTGCGGTAGATGAACGCGGTGCGGATGACGTCTTCATCGGCCGTCGCCGGTAGCGTCGCGGGCGAGCGCACGTAGTCCCAGGTCGCGCCCTTCGCGTTCAGTGCCGCCACGAGAGTCGCGACCGCGGCATCCCGGTCCTGCCCGAACTTGGCGGAATTCTCGATCTCTTCGAGCGAGACGACGTCGACTCCGAGTGCGCCGATCGCGGTCACGATCTTGGCCTGCTGGCGCTGGAAACTCGCCTCGTTGGCCGCGCCACGCACGCCGCAGCCCGGAGCGTCACTGTTGTTGACCGTCGTTGGCACGCCCTCTCGATCCGTGTAATAGGTGCATCCGACGCGCTTCTCCCCCGTGGTGGGGAAGTAGTTGAGCACATTGAAGGTCGCCACCTTCAGGGTGCCGCCGACCTTCTTCGGCGCGGTCGTGCGCGTGTTTGCAAAGGTTGCCGGTTGCACAGTGTCGGCGTCGGAGGGAGTCAGTTCGGTCGTCGGCTGCAGCTTCCACAGGCTGTTGCGGAAGTCGAGGATCACCGGCCGCGTGAAGGTGACAGGCGCGCCGATCCGCAGAGGCGCGGCGAGGCTCAACCACGGGAGCGGCTTGCCGGTGTTCGCCGCAGAGAGGAAGTTCGTGCTTGCTCCATCATCGAGAGTCACGCGGATGGCCGCATTCTTGGCCATAACGGCGAGGTAGCCAGCAGTGCCGACCGGTGCAACGGCGGTGGGCTGCAGCAGGGGACTCGTGTCGTGGGCCAGTTCGATCTCGCCATACTGGTTCGTCGAGTAGTTGTCGGTCACGGTGTAGGCGCCCTGCGGTGCCACCAGCATTCCCTCGAGCGACTCGCGCTGGGCATCGGTCGACGGAAAGCCGACGGTGGCCGGCACCGGCGCCACGATCCCCGACCTGTCGAGCTCGGTGAGCCCGGAGGCGGATGTCACGGACAGCTCGGTGAGGTGGCTGAACTCGCTCACCGCCCCGGTGACCTTCACGTAGTCGCCGATCGCCACGCTGGCCACCGTGCTCGGGGAGTACACGAAGATGCCGTCGGAAGCGGTGTGGGCGTCGAGGTCGACGGCCCCACCCGTGCCCGCGGTCTGCAGGTAGAAGCCGTTGAAGCCGCCGCTGGAGTAGGCGGCGGTCACGACGCCGGTGGTCTCCACGGTCTTTCCGACCTGGGGACTGACATCCGTCGTGCCCTGGATCTCTGCGATCGAGAGCGCGACGGGCGGATCGGTGGGACCGCCCGGGTCGCTCGGCCCGCCCGCCTTCGGCGTGATCGTGGCCGAGAGCGAGAAGTCGGCGGCGTTGCTGTCGGAGTCGGCGAATGCCGTGCGCACGAGCGACTTCACGTCGGTATTGCCGGCCGGTGCCGCAGCATCCGCCGTCTCGAAGGTGTTGGAGGTGCCGTAGCCGAGCAGATCGACGACTGCGGGGTCGCCGGTGATCGAGCCCGCCGGCAGCGTGAGGGCAGAGGCCGTGTTGGAGAGGATGATCGTGCCGGCCGAGCCGCTCGGATTGAGGGTGCCCACCACATCCGGAGTCGGCAGCGGCGCGCCGTTCACGCCGTTGCTGCCGCCCTGCACGAGGAAATAGCCCGCCGGCGCGATCGAGCCCGACAGGGCGACGACACCGGATGCCGCACCCGTGCCGGTCGCGGGGCGATACTGCAGCGACCATCCGTCGAGGCTCACGGTGGAGGCGCCGGGGTTGTAGAGCTCGATGAACTTGTTGGAGTATGCCGCCCCAGCGCTGCCCCCGCTGAGGTAGACCTCGTTGATCACCACACCGGTGCCGGCGGTGCTCGCCTGGCTCGGCAGTGCCGCGAGCGGAGCCGCCACGAGGGCCGCCACCGCCAGGAATCCGATTCCGATTCGTCGCACGAATCGTGAGTATGCGGTCATCATTGCCCTCCCCGAGTGAACACAGCTGCGTGATCAGCGCACGCGAATCCCAGCCAACGGTCCTCGGGTGGCCGTAAGGGGGCGTGAAAGCGAACGCTCGGTAAAGACTAAGTGACCACCCTCGTTCGGGGGTAGACCCTCGTGTGCAGGGATTGTTCCCCCGCGTCAGGTTTGTGCCGGCTCGAGCGGGCTCAAACCCTCCGAGAGGGAACAGCCACCGGGGTGGAGAGTCCGGCGGGCGCTAGAGCCTCTTGATCATCCGGGTGTTGCCGAGGGTGTTGGGTTTCACCCGGGCGAGGTCGAGGAACTCGGCGACGCCCTCGTCGGGCGAGCGAACGAGTTCGAGGTACACCGCCGGATCGATCGGCTCCTCCGTCATCGGTTCGAAGCCGTGGCGCGTGAAGAACGGCACCTCGAACGTGAGGCAGAAGAGGCGGCTGAGACCCAGGTCGCGGGCATCCGCCTCCAGCTGCTCCATGAGGGCATGGCCGACACCGCGGTGCAGCCACTCGTCGATGACGGCGAGCGTGCGCACTTCGGCGAGATCCTGCCAGATCACGTGCAGGGCGCCACAGCCGATGACGTTGCCGGTCTCATCCTCGGCGATGCGGAACTCCTGGATCGCCTCGTAGAAGACGACGGAGTCCTTGCCGAGCAGGATGCGACGCTGCACGAGCGGTTCGACGAGCGCCTGGATGAACGGCACGTCACTGGTGCGGGCTGCGCGCACGGAAAAGGTCATCCGTAGAGCTTAAACGCCGAATGAGCCTGTCGATATCTCGACAGGCTCATTCGTCAGCAGTGCTTAGGCTTCCAGCGCCGCGATCTCCGCTTCGAGCGAATCGCGACCCGGCTGGCGGCCGGTCGTGAAGACGAACTCGTCGTTGATGTAATCGACGTGCACGTGGTCTCCCGCGTTCAGGTCGCCGGTGAGGATGCGCTCGGAGAGCTGGTCCTCGACCTCGTGCTGGATAGCACGGCGCAACGGCCGGGCGCCGAGCGAGGGGTCGAACCCGACCTTGATCAGGTGCTCCTTGGCGGGAACGGTGATCTCCACAGTCATGTCGCGGTCCAGGAGGCGGTCGGAAAGACGCTTGATGAACAGGTCCACGATCTGCAGGAGCTCGTCCTTGCTGAGCTGCGGGAACACGATCGTCTCGTCGACGCGGTTGAGGAACTCCGGCTTGAAGTTCTTCTTCAGCTCCTCGACCACCTTGCCGCGCATCCGGTCGTAGCCGGTTGCGGTGTCGGTGGAGGAGGTGAACCCGAGGGGGGTGCCGGAGATGTCCTTCGTGCCGAGGTTGGTGGTCATGATGATCACCGTGTTCTTGAAGTCGACGACGCGACCCTGGCCATCCGTCAGGCGTCCCTCTTCCAGGATCTGGAGGAGCGAGTTGAAGATGTCGGGGTGTGCCTTCTCGATCTCGTCGAACAACACCACGGAGAACGGCTTGCGACGCACCTTCTCGGTGAGTTGGCCACCCTCTTCGAAGCCGACGAACCCGGGAGGGGCACCGAACAGTCGCGAGACCGTGTGCTTCTCGCCGTACTCCGACATGTCGAGGGAGATCAGCGCGTTCTCGTCATCGAAGAGGAACTCGGCAAGAGCCTTCGCGAGCTCCGTCTTACCGACACCGGTCGGACCGGCGAAGATGAACGAACCGCTCGGGCGCTTCGGGTCCTTGAGTCCGGCACGGGTACGTCGGATGGTCTTGGACAGGGCCGAGATGGCCTCCTCCTGGCCGATGACGCGCTGGTGAAGCGCCTTCTCCATGAAGACGAGACGACTGGTCTCCTCCTCGGTGAGCTTGAAGACCGGGATGCCGGTGGCCGCGGCGAGGACTTCGGCGATCACGCCTTCATCCACGGTGCCGGTCGAGCCGGCCTCTCCGCTCTTCCACTGCTTCTCGAGACGCAGTCTCTCCCCGAGGAGCTTCTTCTCCTCGTCACGGAGTGACGCGGCCTTCTCGAAGTCCTGGTCTTCGATGGCGCCTTCCTTGAAGCCACGGACCACGGCGATCTTGTCGTCGAACTCGCGAAGCTCCGGCGGGGCCGAGAGGATCGAGAGACGCAGGCGTGCGCCAGCTTCGTCGATCAGGTCGATCGCCTTGTCGGGGAGGAAACGGTCGGCTACGTAGCGGTCGGCCAGGTTCGCGGCGGCGACGATGGCGCCATCCGTGATCGACACCTTGTGGAACGACTCGTACTTGTCGCGAAGCCCCTTGAGGATGTTGATGGTGTGGGCGAGGGAGGGCTCGTGCACCTGCACGGGCTGGAAGCGACGCTCGAGAGCGGCATCCTTCTCGAAGTGCTTGCGGTACTCGTCGAGAGTGGTGGCACCAATGGTCTGGAGCTCACCGCGCGCGAGGAGCGGCTTGAGGATGGATGCGGCGTCGATCGCACCCTCTGCGGCACCGGCTCCGACGAGGGTGTGGATCTCGTCGATGAAGGTGATGATGTCGCCGCGGGTGCGGATCTCCTTGGTGACCTTCTTCAGGCGCTCCTCGAAGTCACCGCGGTAACGGCTTCCGGCGATGAGCGATCCGAGGTCGAGCGTGTAGAGCTGCTTGTCCTTGAGCGTCTCCGGCACGTCGCCGCGAACGATCGCCTGGGCGAGGCCCTCGACGACGGCGGTCTTGCCGACGCCGGGCTCACCGATCAGCACGGGGTTGTTCTTGGAGCGACGGGACAGGATCTGCATGACCCGCTCCATCTCCTTCTCGCGCCCGATGACCGGGTCGAGCTTGCCGTCGCGCGCCGCCTGCGTGAGGTTGCGTCCGAACTGGTCGAGGATCTGGCTTCCGCCCTGGGCCGCGGCCTGGGTCTCGCCGCCGACAGCGACCTGCTCCTTGCCCTGGTAGCCGCTGAGCAACTGGATGACCTGCTGGCGCACCCGGTTGAGGTCGGCGCCGAGCTTCACGAGCACCTGGGCTGCGACACCCTCACCCTCGCGGATGAGACCGAGCAGGATGTGCTCGGTGCCGATGTAGTTGTGACCGAGCTGCAGCGCCTCGCGCAGGCTCAGCTCGAGAACCTTCTTCGCACGCGGCGTGAAGGGGATGTGGCCGGTCGGCTGCTGCTGACCCTGGCCGATGATGTCCTGGACCTGCTCGCGCACGGCATCCAGGGAGATGTTGAGCGACTCGAGCGCCTTGGCGGCGACGCCCTCACCCTCGTGGATGAGACCGAGCAGGATGTGCTCGGTGCCGATGTAGTTGTGGTTCAGCATCTTGGCTTCTTCTTGCGCCAAAACGACGACCCGGCGGGCTCGGTCTGTAAAACGTTCGAACATGGTTTGCTCCTCTGGCACCGATGCAGGTGTGGCGCCGTTATAGAGAGAGTAACCAGCAGACCCTGCGTTTACTGCCTCTGTTCGCCCTAGGCGTGACGGCATCCTCGACGCCCCTGCCGCAGCCCGGGCACCGCGTTTCTCAAAACGCAGGAGTTTCGCCACGAAAGTGCCCTTCTGGCGGCATAACGGGCCATTCGGTGGCGAATCTCCTGCGTTTTCGGGGATTGCGCTGGGCCGTCGGGCGCTGTTAGCTTAACGATTATCGTTGTTATCGATTATCGTTAGGAGAGCATCATGTCGCAGGTCGACCAACTCGCAGGGAAGGGGCCGCTCGTCGCCGTGAGCCGCGCCACCGTGTGGGTATTCCTCGCCCTTGCCGTCGCGGCGGGGCTCCTCTGTCTCGTGCTGGGAACCGTTGGGGTCGTCACATCGCTCGTCAATGGCACCACGCCTCTGACGATGGCTCTCGATCTGCCCCTTCCGACAGCCACCAACGAGGGATCCGCCACAGTAGTGAGCGGCAGCTACGACTCGGCGTCCATCGTCGTCTCGGGTCTGGCGCCCGGGACCGTCGCGCTGGCGACAGTGGCTCGCGTCGCCAGTGTCCTCACACAGCTGGCGATTTCGGCATCCATCGCCTTCATCGCGTGGCGTCTGCTTCGGGGACGCGCATTCCGCAGGTCATTGAGCCTCACCGTCGCCTTCGCCGGCGCGATCCTCCTGATCGGCGGCCTCCTCTCTGGTGGTCTCGGCCTGCTCGGGGCGTGGATGGCCGCCGACCAATTGGTCGGTGGAGTGTCAATCGGAAGCCCGTGGCCGATCATCGGCACCGTGGATGGCACGCCCCTGGGCATCGGCGTGTGCCTGCTGCTGGTCGGGCTCGCCTTCGAATACGGCGAGCGCCTGCAGCGCGACACCGAGGGGCTCGTCTGATGGCGCAAGACATGCTCACTCCCCGCAAACCAGTGCTCCTCCGTGTGATCTACTGGGTCGCGGCCATCGAGGCCGTGATCGGAACCGTCTTCACACTCCTGTCTGCGGGAGTCGACCTCTTCGCAAAGACTGTAGTGACGGCGATGCCGGTGCAGTCGTTCTGGCCCGACCTCAAACCGTCAGTGCGCTTAGACCCGGCACCCTTGGCACGGGTAACCAGCGGCGGCTTCGATGTGGCCAATGTGAGCCTCACCGGAATCGGCCTCGACGCGAGGATCTGGCTCGCCGCCGCCGAACTCTTTCAGGGCGCGATGGTCGTCGCGATCGGAGTCGCTGTAGCCGTGCTGGCCTCGCGGCTGCTCCGCGGCGATCCGTTCGGTCGGATCCTTTCCAAGACCGCGTTCGGCACCGCCACAGTCATCGGTCTCGGCGGAATTCTCGGGCAGGTATTTAGCGGCATCGGCGGACTTCTCGTATCCGCTCAGGTGCTCAGGGTCACCGGCTGGAGCATCGACGACAAGGATCTTGTGCGTGACAACCTGGATGCAATCGGCTGGCCGCTTCCCGCCCAGGGTCTATCGATTGAGTTCTGGCCGATTGGTGCAGCCCTCGCGATCGTGGCCATCGGGATCGCCTTTCGATACGGCGAGACCCTTCAGGCCGATGCAGCGCGGCTGCGTCAGCAGAAACTCGCCCTGCAGCGCGACACCGAGGGGCTCATCTGATGGAAGAGGAGACCGGGGTCCACTGCCGGCTCGACGAGCTTCTTGCTGAACGGGGGATGACGCTCACGAGACTCAGCGAGCTGGTCGGCCTCAGCATCGTGAACCTATCGGTGCTGAAGAACGACCGGGCACGCGCCATCCGGTTCTCCACGCTCGCGGCGATCTGCAGCGCGCTGGAGTGCGAGGTCGGGGAGCTGCTCGTTGTCACCTGACGCCCGCCCCCGCGCGCTAACGAAAATGCAGGAGATTCGCCACGAAGTGATGCGTCTAGCGGCGTGAGGGCTAATCCGCGGCGAATCTCCTGCATTTTCGGGGTTCGCGGAAGGGGTGCACCCCCGCAAGTTTGCAGTTTGCGCTGTTTTGCAGAGTGTGCAAGAATGCATTCATGAACGAAATAGCAGACGGCGGGATCCGCGAGCGCAAGCGCGCCGCGACCTTCCGCACGATCTACGCCGCGGCGGCGGAGCTCGCGCTCGAAGTCGGGCTCGAGCACGCGACGGTCGACGCCATCAGCGACCGTGCCAACGTGTCATCCCGCACCTTCTTCAACTACTTCGCGTCGAAGGAGGATGCCGTGCTCGGCATCGATTCCGGCGAGGTCAGCGAAGAGGCGATCGCCCACCTGTCGGACAACCGCACCGACGATGTGCTGCACGACGTGGCATCCCTCGTGTACTCGGTGATCGTGGACTCGACCATCGTCGACGAATCGGGAGACCTGCGCCGGCGCGTGCTCGAGAAGTACCCGCAGCTGCTCACCCGCCAGATCATGCGGGTGAGTGCGATGGAAGACCGTCTCGGCCTTGTCGTCGGTGACTGGCTCAGCACCGAACCGAAATTCGCGAGCTGCACGCCGGAGGAACGACTGGAGGCTGCGCAGATCCTGCTCAGCGTCTGCCTCGCGGCGATGCGCGTCGCAATGAAGAAATGGCCGCGCGACACCTCGACCGACCCACACGAGAACTACACCCGGGCAGTCGACCTGCTCCGCACAGTACTGGAGAGAGTTTCATGACAACCACCACGGTCACCCCGACCGCCAAACGCAACGTGCTGCTGGTCTTCGCCGGCCTCATGGTCGCGATGCTTCTGGCATCCCTCGACCAGACCATCTTCTCCACCGCGCTGCCGACGATCGTCGGTCAGCTCGACGGCGTCAGCCACATGCTCTGGGTGACGACGGCCTACATCCTCGCCTCCACGATCGTGATGCCGGTCTACGGCAAGCTCGGCGACCTGATCGGGCGCAAGTCCCTCTTCATCATCGCCATCGCGCTCTTCATCGCCGGATCCGTCGTCGGCGGCCTCGCCGACTCGATGACCGCCCTCATCGTCGGTCGCGCCATCCAGGGCCTCGGCGGCGGTGGACTCATGATCCTCGCCCAGGCGATCATCGCGGATGTCGTGCCGGCCCGCGAGCGCGGCAAGTACTCCGGGATCATGGGCGCGGTCTTCGCCGTCTCCTCGGTCGCCGGCCCGCTGCTCGGCGGCTTCTTCACCGACGGACCCGGCTGGCGCTGGGCGTTCTGGATGAACATCCCGCTCGGCGCCATCGCCATCGCCTCCGCCGTGTTCTTCCTCACGCTGCCGAAGGGCACCACCCGCAACCCGAGGATCGACTACGCCGGAATGACGGTGCTCGCCCTCGCGGCCACCTGCCTCGTGCTTTTCACCACCTGGGGAGGCAACACCTACGACTGGAACTCGCCCGTCATCATCGGCCTCATCGCCGCAACCGTTGTCGCGGCCGTCGCCTTCGTGCTGATCGAGCGCCGGGCCGCCGAGCCGGTGATCCCGATGCACCTGTTCAAGAACCGCAATTTCAACCTGACCACGGCTGCCGGGCTCATCACCGGTGTCGCGATGTTCGGGGCCCTCGCCTACATGCCCACTTACCTGCAGATGGTGACCGGCGTCGGCGCGACGCAGGCCGGCTTCCTGATGATCCCGATGATGGGCGCGTTGCTCCTGTCGTCCATCGTCTCCGGCCAGATCGTGTCGAAGACCGGACGGTACAAGGCGATCCCGATCATCGGCACCGTGCTGGTCGCCGTGGGGCTGACCCTCCTCTCGACCCTGCTGGCCACCACCGCCGTGTGGATCATCTGCGTCTACCTCGCGATCATGGGACTCGGGCTCGGCATGAGCATGCAGATCCTGATCCTGGTGGTGCAGAACTCGTTCCCCGTGTCGCAGGTCGGCACCGCGACCGCGTCGAACAACTTCTTCCGCCAGATCGGTTCGTCCCTCGGGTCGGCCATCGTGGGGAGCCTCTTCGTGTCCCGCCTCACGGCGAGCCTCGCCGAGAACCTCCCGGCAGGAGCAGCGGGAGGATCGGGTACGAACTCGCTGACCCCGGCGGTTGTCAACGCACTGCCACAGGGCATCCGGGACATCATCGTGGGGGCCTACAACGAGTCCCTCGCGCCGATCTTCCTCTACCTCGTTCCACTCGTGCTGATCGCCGCGGTGCTCCTCGCGTTCGTGCAGGAGAAGCCGCTGGCCACCACGATCGACCGCGGCGAGACGGATGCCGTCGACTCGACGGGGCCAGAAGCCGCCTCGGACACCACTCCGGTGCGCGTTCCGGTGCTGGCCACCACGTCGGTGACAGCGAGCACGGCGGCGTCACCCGCGTAGGTCTAACCTCGGTCTCGCGTCACCGAAGGCCCGGATGCCCTGCGCATCCGGGCCTTCGGTGTGGGCGGGCCAGTCACGCCGCCGCAAGCCTTACGAAGGTAAAGGACCCTTGACACAGGGACAATGCGTAAAGGAAGCTTGTCACCATGGACAACGACGTGCGGGAACTGCGAGAGGGCGTGAACCTGTCCCAGGCCGCCCTCGGCACCGCCCTCGGCGTCTCTCGCCAGACGATCAACGCGATCGAGACCGGACGGTACGATCCGTCGCTACCCCTGGCCTTCGCCATCGCTCGCTACTTCCAAGGCACCATCGAGGAGATCTTCCATGGCTAATCGCCGCGAACTTCCGCTGTCGACACCGAACATCATCCTGGTGAGTGTGTTCCTCGCCACCGCGATCGCCGCGGCGGCGTTCCAGTCGTGGGTGGCCTGTGCCTTCACCCTCTTGCTCGCGGTCGGGATTGTCGTTCAGTCTCGGCTCGCCCGACGAAGCGAGTCGAGCGATCGCGCTCGACTCAACGCGCTGGAGTACCGGGACGAACGGGATCGCGCGCTCGCCCGCTCGGGATTCTCCGTCGTCGGAGGTTTGGCGATGATCGTCTCCGTGGCCGAATGGATTGTCGCATCGGCGGTGCACTTCACGAACTACGACCTGGGGTGGGCCACCGCGCTGTACTACGTGACCTTATTCCAGATGCTGCTCTTCAACGTCGTCTGGGGCCGCGCGAATCGAGCCGCCACGGAGCTGAACTGACCCGCGTAGCATTCCCGCATGAGCAACCTCGAGAAGCATCCGGCTGAGCTGCTCGAGGATCCGGCACCCCCGTCGTCGAGAGCCGTCGAGATCCTCGAGCCACGCGACGTCCCCCTCGGCGGACCCCGCGCGATGTCCGTGCGCCGCACCCTCCCGCAGCGGCGCAAGTCGCTCATCGGCGCCTGGTGCTTCGTTGACCACTATGGCCCGGATATCGTGGCGGAGACCAGCGGGATGGTCGTGCCGCCACATCCACACACCGGCCTGCAGACCGTGAGCTGGCTCTTCGCCGGAGTGCAGGGCAACGGCGAGATCGAGCACCGGGACAGCGTCGGCAGCCACGCGCTCGTGCGGCCGGGTGAACTCAACCTGATGACGGCCGGGCACGGCATCGCCCACTCCGAGGTGTCGACGGCCGCGACTGCCCTTCTACATGGGGCCCAGCTCTGGATCGCGCTGCCTGCTGACAACCGCGACCACACCCCGTTCTTCGAGCACTTCGCACCGTCGCCGGTCGACTTCGACGGCGCCACCGTGCGGGTCTTCATCGGCTCGCTGGTGGGGCAGCACTCCCCCGCCACCGTCTTCAGCGGACTGGTCGGCGCCCAGGTCGACCTGCCGGCCGGAGCATCCTTCGACCTGCCTGTCGATCCGCGCTTCGAACACGCCGTACTCGTGGATGCCGGCGACCTGCGGCTCGACGGCGAGCCGGTGCCCGTGTCACACCTCGGTGTCGTCGGCGTCGGCCGCGACATCCTGCACCTGGAGGCGGGCGACGCGCCCGCCCGCCTGCTGCTGATCGGCGGCGAGCCCCTCGGCGAGAGCATCGTGATGTGGTGGAACTTCATCGGCCGTAGCCACGAGGAGATCGTGGCATTCCGCCAGGACTGGCAGGCGGATGTCGTGGGCGGCCAGAACAAGGACGGCCGCTTCGGCACCGTGCGCGGCTACGACGGGCGGCCGCTGCCGGCCCCGGAGCTGCCGAACGTGCGGCTCAGGGCTCGCGAGTAGTCGGGCTGGGAGCGGCCGAGTTCTCGTCATCGAAGCGGGCTCGTTCCTCGGCCTCGATCTCGGCGTAGACCTTGCGCTCGGTGCGGTCCGCGCGAAAGATCGAGCGCATCACGAGCCAGAAGATCAGGCCGAGCAGGATCGTCGGGATCAACGAGTACGCGGCGTTGGCCCAGAAGTTTTGGATCACGTGAACAGGATACGGCGTGAGGCTGGGTGAACGTCAGCCATGCTGCATGATGCCGATGATGCCCTGGATGATGGAGTAGACCCCGACCCCGGCGACTCCGATCCAGAGCATCAGGCGCGTGCGCGAGGGCGTCTTCGGATCCTTGGGCTCGAGGGAACTCATCACTTGACCAGCGGGAAGAGGATGGTCTCGCGCACGCCGAGTCCGGACAGGGCCATCAGCAGGCGGTCGACGCCCATTCCCATGCCCCCAGACGGCGGCATCCCGTACTCGAGGGCGCGCAGGAACTCCTCGTCGAGACGCATGGCTTCGGGATCGCCCGCGGCGGCGAGCTTCGCCTGCTCGACGAACCGTTCACGCTGGATCACGGGATCGACGAGCTCGGAGTAGCCGGTCGCCAGCTCGAAGCCGCGCACGTAGAGGTCCCACTTCTCGACCAGGCCCGCCTCGGTGCGGTGGTCGCGCACGAGAGGCGACGTGTCGACAGGGAAATCCATCACGAAGGTCGGGCGCGTGAGGCCGGGCTTCACGAAGTGCTCCCAGAGCTCCTCGATGTACTTGCCCGGGGTGGGCTGGCCGACCTCGACACCCACGGAGTCGGCATAGCCGCGCAACTCGTCGAGCGGGGTATGGGCCGTGATCTGCCAGCCGGAGGCCGCGTTGAGCGAGTCGAGCATGGAGATGCGGTCCCACTCGCCGCCGAAGTCGTACTCCGACCCGTCGGCCAGGGTCACGACCAGGCTGTCGCCGATGGCGAGCGCGGCCTTCTGGATCATCTCCTGCGTGAGATCCGCCATCTGGTTGTAGTCGCCGTAGGCCTGGTAGGCCTCCACCATCGCGAACTCGGGCGAGTGCGTGGAGTCGGCGCCCTCGTTGCGGAAGTTGCGGTTGATCTCGAACACGCGCTCGATGCCGCCGACGACGGCCCTCTTGAGGAACAGCTCCGGCGCGATGCGCAGGAAGAGTTCCGTGTCGAAGGCGTTGCTGTGGGTGACGAAGGGACGGGCGGATGCCCCACCGTGCATGGTCTGCAGCATCGGGGTCTCGACCTCGATGTAGCCGTGGTCGGCGAAGGTCTTGCGCAGCGAGGCGACGGATGCCGAGCGGTCGCGCACCATGCGGCGCGCACCCTCCCTGGCGATCAGGTCGAGGTAGCGGGCACGCACACGGGTCTCCTCGTTGAGTTCCACATGCAGGTTCGGCAACGGACGCAAGGTCTTCGCCGCGATCTTCCACTCCTTCACCAGGATGCTCAGTTCGCCTCGGCGGCTGGAGATCACTTCCCCGGAAACGAAGAGGTGGTCGCCGAGATCGACGAGGTCCTTCCACTCGGCGAGCGACTCCTCGCCCACCTCGGCGAGCGAGACCATGGCCTGGATGCGGGATCCGTCGCCGGACTGCAGCGAGGCGAAGCACAGCTTGCCCGTGTTGCGGAGGTGCACCACGCGGCCGGCGAGACCGACGGTGACGCCGGTGGCGGCATCCGTTTCCAGGTTCTCGTATTCGGCGCGCACCGCCGGGATGGTGGTGGTGATCGGCAGCCCGACGGGATAGGCCTCCGCCCCGGACGCGATGAGGCGGTCGCGCTTGCCGAGGCGCACCCGGGTCTGCTCGGACAGCTCCTCTTCAGAGAGTTCGGGTGCGGCGGTCTGGTCGGTCATGCGTGTGCTCCTGAGGGTTGCGGCTCGACGAGTTTACCGGCGCAGCTCGGGTGCCGGACCTCAGGGCCGCCGGGCCGCCGGATCGCGGGTCTGCGGGTCTGCCCCGGTATCCCGGGCCGTTGCGGACACTCGGGGCCGGCGTGCCGGCCCGGAGTGTCCGCGACGGCCCGTCGAGCGAGCGGGAGCGAGGCTCAGGAGTGCACGCCCGCGAGGAAGATCTCCTCGTTGTCGATCAGTCGCGTGGTGCCGACCCGGGCCGCGACGAGCACGACGGCCCGCCCCTGGTAGCCGTCGTCGACGGGGAGGAAGGTGCCCGGGTCAACGATCACGAGATAGTCGAGCTCGACGAGATGCTCCCCCATCAGCACCGATTGAGCGGCGGCGAGCACGGCGTCGATGCCCCCATCGGCGGATGACTCGGCCGCCTCCAGCGCGAGCGAGAGACCCCGCGCTGCCCGCTTCTCCTTCGCGTCGAGGAACCGGTTGCGGCTCGACAGGGCGAGACCGTCGTCCTCGCGCACGGTCGGCACGACGTCGACCTCGATGGAGAGGTCGAGATCGATGATCATGCGCTTCACGAGGAAGACCTGCTGGGCATCCTTCTGGCCGAACAAGACCACGTCGGGTCGGGCGATGTTCAGTAGCTTGGAGACCACGGTGAGCACGCCGTCGAAGTGGCCGGCACGGGTGCGACCCTCATAGAGCGAACCGATGCGACCGGCGGTGACGCGGGTGTCGCTCGCGCCGCTCGGGTACATCTCGGTGACGGTCGGGGCGAAGACCGCGGCGATGCCGGACGGTTCCAGCTGCGCGAGGTCGTCGGGCAGGGTGCGCGGGTAGCGGTCGATGTCTTCGGTCGGTCCGAACTGCAGCGGATTGATGAAAATCGAGACGATCACGACGTCCGCGATCTCGGATGCCCGGTGCACGAGCGCGAGATGACCGGCGTGGAGCGCGCCCATCGTGGGCACGAGGGCGATGCGCTTGCCCGCGGCGCGAGCCTCCGCTGTGATGGTGCGCAGCTCGGAAATGGTCTCGGCTACGGCGATGGGCATCCCTCGATGCTAGTGCCCCCCGACAGCCTCGCCACGAGCACGGCACTCACCCCCGACGGCGCAGCGCGTTCTCCACGGAGGATCGCACGAGAGGTCCGAGCACGGCACCCGGCATCTCGATACCGATCGAGGCGAGGAGACCCGTCGCCTGGTCGACGATCGCGCTCGAGAAGCTCGTGGCCGTGGCGATCGCCTCGGCATAGGCGGCCCGATCGTCCTCCGCGATGATGATCGGCTCGCCGCCCATCTCCACGACGAGAGCCTGCCCGATCGGCTGCACCGGGCCGGGAGCGGTCACCGCGAAATAGGCGCCGACGAGTTGCGCGATGTCGATGGTGGTGCCCGTGAAGGAGACGGCGGGATGGATGGCGAGGGGAATGACCCCGGCAGCGACGGCGGGAGCGAGCACCGCCGTTCCGTATTCGGCCGCGGTGTGCAGCACCAGCTGTCCCGGCTGCCACGCTCCCGTGGAAGCGAGCCCGGCCACCAGCGCCGGGAGCTCCGCAGCGGGCACCGCGAGGATCACCAGTTCGCTGCGTTCGATGATCGACGGCACGTCGAGAATGGGCACGCCATGCAGCATCGCCTCCGCGCGTTCACGGCTGGACTCCGAGATCGCGGAGATTCCGACGACGGCATGTCCGGCCCCCGCGAGCGCTGCGCCGAGCACGGGGCCGACCCGACCGGCACCGATGATCCCGATGCCGAGACGACCCGACCGGCGCCGGGCATCCTCCTCGCGGTCTGCGGCGGGAACCGAGTCGAAGCTCATGCGGGGAGCTCCCCGGATCGCCAGCGGTGCGAGGTGTCGGCTTGGCCGGAAAGCACGGCGAGATCGGATACCTCCGCGAAGAATGCGAGGGCGGCACCCTGGTCGACCGCGCCGAGCTCGGCGGTGATGGGGCCGTGAACGGTGTGAAGGTGCACGGAGGCGAGGCGCAGTCGTCGCAACAGCGGACCCTGATGCAGCCCGACACTCTGCAGCCGCGGCTGCGGCACGATGATCAGTCGGCGCCAGATCGCTCCCTTGCGCAGCACGAGCGATCCGGGCACTATCGCGAACCCGTTGCGTTTCCAGGAGAACGGTCGAAGCCATGCGGCGCGCCGCGGCGAGTTCGTGAAACCGTCGGCGCCCTTCGAGGTCATCCCGCTCTCGATGAAATGACCGGTCTCGCCTCCGATGAAGTCCGGCAGCATGAGCGCCAGCACCGCGGTGACATCCGCAAGGTTGCCCACGGGCAGGATGGTCGTGTTCGCCTGGTTCGCCGAGCCGCGGCTCGAGGTGTGGCTCGCCCGGTTGACCCGGATCTGCCACCAACCGGCCGGCCGCCAGAGCAGCGGCTGACTCACCTCGATGGAGTGGATGCGACCGGGCGGCAGTGTCTCGTTGCTGGTGGAGAACAGTCCGAATCCAACGCGAACGCCATCCGGTGTCCCGGCGATCGTGTAGCGGAGCGACTGCGAGAACTTGCGGGCGTAGTACCCGCCGAAACCGATGATGCTCGGGAGCGCGAAGAACAGCACGAAGAAGTCGCCGCTCAGCGAGATCCAGATCGTGGCGCCGATGACCACGAGCACCGCGATCACCGTTCCGGTGCCGAGGAACATCGACCCGAACAGCCGGCCGAGGTGGATCTTCACGACGGACTCCGGCGGGGCGGCATCCGGGTCGAGTTCGGGGGCGAGCAGTTCGTTCACCCTCCGGTCGATCAGGGAACCCGTCACCGCTGCGGCGACCTTTTCCGCCGCCCGGGTTCCGGAGGCTCGGCGCAGGATCTCCCGGCGCAGGTCGTCCGCGGCCGCCGAGCTGAGGTAGGAGAGGTGCACGTTGGCGTCGTTGCCGGCCTGGCTGATCTCGAGCTTCGCCGCGCCGAACAGCCGCGAAATGAAGGGGCGCACGATGTTGATGCCCTGGATGCGGTCGAGCCGCGCCTTGCGGTTGGTGCGGAAGAGGATGCCAGAACGCACCTCCACCACCTCGCTGGTGATGCGAAAGGTATGCATGCGCCAGGAGACATAGAAGCCCGAAATCAGCACGACCAGCAGTAGCGCGACGCCACCGAGCACCTGAAGGATGATGCCGTGGCTCACGACGTAGTCCACCGGGTCCCCGCCGTCGTCGAATCGCGGCAGGAACATGCCGAGCAGCCGTTCCCGCAGGTTGCTGACCACGTAGCCCAGCACGACGATCAGCGCGAAGCCGCCCTTGAGCAACGGCGTGGCCGGATGGAGACGATGCCACTCGCCGTCGGTGAGTCGCGCGACCACTTCCGGCACAGCCGCCGGCGCCGCTGTCGGCACCGAGATCTCGGGTTCGCTCACAGTCCCGCCCGGCGACTCTCCGCAACCGACACAAGATGGTCGCGCAACTCCTCGGCCTCCGCCTCGGGGAGACCGGGGATCGTCACACCCGCGGCGGCGGCGGCGGTCACGAACTTGAGTTCGCTGAGCCCCAGCCCGCGGGCGATCGGCCCCCGGTTGATGTCGACGAGCTGCATGCGACCGTAGGGCACCGCGACGAAGCGCTGCCACATGATTCCGCGGCGGAACAGCAGGTCATCCTCTCGCAGCTGGTAGCCGATGGACCGCACGCGCCGCGGGGTCAGTGCGAGGTTCACGATCGAGATGGCCGCGAGCACGCCGAGCACCACCACGGGAATCCAGACCTGCAGCAGGACCATCACCACCCCCACCGCAAGCACCACCACGAGGAATCCGGCGCCGCCGACCAGTTCGACCCAGACGAGCCGGGGGGAAACGCGCCGCCAGGTCACGCCGGGGAGTTCGAGTCGATCCATGGTGCCCACCCTACGGCCGAACCCTCACGGTGCGGCCGCCCTGGTCATCATCGTCGTCGTCCGGAGGGATCGTGCACATGCTCTCGGCGATCAGCCCGCCAGCCAGCAGGCCGGCGGCCCCGACGAGCGTGACCACAGCCTGCGCCACCGAGCCGAAGCCGGGCACAACCGGGCGGCTGAGGAGGTAGACCAGCACCCCGGCACCGAAGCCGGCAATCAGCGAACCGCCCAGGGCGCTCGCCTTGGAGAGCACGAGCACCCGGGTCGAGTAGAACGGGTCGATCGGCTGGGAGGCCTTGCCCCGGGTCAGCCGACGGATCGGCAGAGCAAGCACCACGACCATCACGCCGATGGCAAGGAGAGCGATCCCGAGGGTGAACGGCGGCAGCACGATCGGGCGCCCGGAGGCGGCGAGCGCGGCCTCGACCAATCCGCCCCCGACGCCGCCGATCAGCGCGAGCAGTATGAGGGTCGCGGCATTCGTTCGTTTCATGGGCTGTGTCGTTTCATGATCGGCCCCACAGGGGCGCGGCAGCGTAGGCCCACACATCATCGGAATCGGCGACGGCGAGCGCGTCGATGCGGCCGTGCCCCCGCAGTGAGGCCTCCGCGTCCACCTGCAGCCACGGCACGATCACGAACGCCCGCTCCCAGGCCCGCGGATGCGGCAGGGAGAGGTCATCCGAGTCCCGCTCCATCCCGCCGAAGTCGATGATGTCCAGGTCGAGGGTGCGGTCGCCCCAGCGCTCGACCCGCACGCGCCCGTGTTCGGCCTCGATGCGATTCAGCTCCACGAGCAGCGCCTCCGGGTGCAGGGCACTCTGCACGAGCATCACCGCGTTGAGGTAGGCCGGGGCCTCGGCATCCGTTCCGGTTGGTTTGACGGCCTGGGATTGCACGATGCCCGACACCGCGGTCACGCTGACCCCGTCGAGGGAGGCGATGTCGTGCACGGCGGCGCGAAGGTTCTCCTCGCGATCCCCGAGGTTGGAACCGAGCGCGATAACGGCGGGGAGCACGATCCGACTCCTCACGACGGAGACCCGGCCGGGCGACCGCGGGTGATCGTCACCGAGACATCACCGAACGGCACGGTGATCGGCGCAGCCGGCTTGTGAATCGTGACCGTGACGATGTCGGCGCGCTCGTAGGCAAGGGCGATCGCCGCGACCCGTTCGGCAACGGTCTCGATGAGGTCAACCGCGTCGGCCTGAACTGCCGCGTACACGGCCTCGGCGAGCTCGCCGTAATGGATGGTCTTGGTCACGTCGTCGGTCGCGGCAGCCGGCGCGAGGTCCACCACGATCTCGAGGTCGACCACGAACTCCTGGCCGTTCTCCCGCTCGAAATCCAACACGCCATGGTGGGCGAAGATGCGCAATCCGGTCAGGCGGATGGTGTCTCCGGGCAGTGCTCTGTCGCTCATGGCTGCATCGCTTCCCACACGTCGAGGGCGTCCCTGGTGGCCGCCACATTGTGAACACGCACTCCCCATACCCCGGCCTGCGCGGCGAGGGCGCTGATGGTCGCGGTGGCGGGATCGCGCGCGGAGCTAGGGGCATCGGGCGGCACGAGTGCCCCGAGGAATCTCTTGCGCGAGGCCCCGATCAACACCGGGTATCCGATGGTGTTGAGGGCGGCGATGTTGGACAGCAGCTGCCAGTTCTGCTCGGCGGTCTTCGCGAAACCGATGCCGGGATCGAGGATGATGCGATCCGGCCGCACCCCGTTGACGATGAGTTCGGCGACACGGTTCTTCAGCTCGTTGCGCACGTCACGCAGCACATTGCCGTAGGTGGTGCTCGGCCGGCTCGTGTCGCCCGGTGCGTTCGGTCCGCGCCAGTGGCTGGCGATGAAGTGCAGGCCGGTCTCTGCGACGACCCGCGCCATACCGGGATCGGCCAGTCCCGCCGAGACGTCGTTGATGATCACAGAGCCGAGTTCCGCCGCCGCCCGGGCTGTCGACGCATTCATCGTGTCGACGCTGACCGGGATCCCCCGATCGGCGAGCGCCTCGATCACCGGCAGCACGCGGCGCTGTTCCTCGATGGCCGACACGCGTTCCGCCCCCGGGCGGGTCGACTCTCCACCGACATCCACGAGCTGCGCCCCGGCCGAGACCAGCTCCTCGGCGTGCGCGACCGCGGAAGCGAGCTCGAGGTAGTTTCCGCCGTCGCTGAACGAGTCGGGGGTCACGTTGACGATGCCCATGATTCGGGGGCGGGTGAGGCCGATCGGGCGGTAGGGCCGAAGGGAGACGAGTTCACCACTCACGCGGGCGCTCCGATCAGCGCCATGATCTCGGCGCGCTCGACGGGCCGGGAGAGGACGCCTCGGCTCGCGAGGGTGACCGTCGTGCTTCGGGTCTGTCGGCCACCGCGCGCCGTGACACAGCCGTGCGTTGCATCGAGCACCACGAGCACGCCGCGGGCATCGAGGCCGGTCTGCAGGGCATCCGCGATCTCCTCGGTGAGGCGCTCCTGCAGCTGGGGGCGGGCGGCGAGCGTCTCGACGACCTGCGGGAGAGCCCCGAGCCCGACGATGCGGTCCTTCGGCAGGTAGGCGACATGAGCGACCCCGGTGAACGGCAGCAGGTGGTGTTCGCACATGGACCGGAATTCGATGTCGCGCAGCAGCACGAGCTCGCCGATCTCCGACGAGTCCGCCGTGAAGTCCGCGCTCAGGGCGAGGTGGTCGAGCGGATTCTGCGCGAGCCCGGCGAAGAACTCGCCGTAGGACTGCGCGATCCGCTTCGGCGTGCTCGCCAGGCCGGGCCGTGCCGGATCCTCGCCGATTGCGGCGAGGATCTCAAGCACGGCAGCCTCAATCCGTGCGGTATCGATACTCACGTGTACGAGCGTAGAGGGATGCGAACGGGGATGGACTACGCCGTGGCGATGTCGGGGCGCTTGCGCGGGCGAGGC
This sequence comes from Frigoribacterium sp. UYMn621, assembly GCF_040549525.1. Classification (NCBI taxonomy): domain Bacteria; kingdom Bacillati; phylum Actinomycetota; class Actinomycetes; order Micrococcales; family Microbacteriaceae; genus Frigoribacterium; species Frigoribacterium sp. UYMn621. The sequence goes on from NZ_JBEPTM010000002.1 coordinate 330,204, forward strand.
TCACGAGCCTTCTTCGCCGGCTCCGACGTGACTCCGCCGTCCACCACTCCGGCGTCGATCGGCGCCTTCTGGGGAACGAGCACGGGAGGCAGGGCCGAGACCGGACGCTTGGTGCTCGACAGCCACTGGGGCCGCTCTGGCATCTTCTTCACGTCCTTGAAGATCTCGGCGAGCTCGGTGTGGTCGAGGGTTTCCTTCTCGAGGAGGGCCGTCGCGAGCTTGTCCAGGATGTCGCGGTTCTCGTTGAGAACCTCCCAGGCCTCGTTGTGGGCGTTCTCGATCAGGCTGCGCACCTCTGCGTCGACCTGCTCGGAGAGACGCTCGGAGTAGTCGCGCTGGCTGCCCATGTCGCGACCGAGGAACATCTCGCCCGATCCGGAACCGAGCTTGACGGATCCGATGTTCGACGACATGCCGAACTCGGTGACCATCTTGCGCGCGGTGGAGGTCGCCTTCTCGATGTCGTTGGATGCGCCGGTGGTCGGGTCGTGGAACACGACCTCTTCCGCTACCCGGCCGCCCATCGCGTACGCGAGCTGGTCGAGCAGTTCGTTGCGGCTGATCGAGTAGCGGTCCTCGAGAGGAAGCACCATCGTGTAGCCGAGGGCACGTCCACGCGGAAGGATGGTGACCTTCGTGACCGGGTCGGTGTTGCGCATCGCGGTCGCGACGAGCGCGTGGCCGCCCTCGTGGTACGCCGTGATGAGCTTCTCCTGGTCCCGCATGACGCGGGTGCGGCGCTGCGGACCCGCCATCACCCGGTCAACGGCCTCGTCCAGGGCACGGTTGTCGATGAGCTGGGCGTTGGAGCGAGCGGTGAGCAGCGCGGCCTCGTTCAGCACGTTCGCGAGGTCGGCGCCGGTGAAACCGGGGGTCTTGCGCGCGAGCACTTCGAGGTCGACTCCGGCGGCGAGGGGCTTGCCCTTTCCGTGCACCTCGAGGATCTGCTTCCGACCGAGCAGGTCGGGAGCATCCACTCCGATCTGGCGGTCGAAACGACCGGGGCGCAGAAGTGCGGGGTCGAGGATGTCGGGACGGTTCGTCGCCGCGATGAGAATGACGTTCGTCTTGACGTCGAAGCCGTCCATCTCGACCAGCAGCTGGTTGAGGGTCTGCTCGCGCTCGTCGTGTCCGCCGCCCATGCCGGAGCCGCGGTGGCGGCCGACGGCGTCGATCTCGTCGACGAAGATGATCGCGGGCGAGTTCTCCTTGGCCTGGGCGAAGAGGTCACGCACACGGCTCGCGCCCACGCCGACGAACATCTCGACGAAGTCAGATCCGCTGATCGAGTAGAAAGGCACGTTCGCCTCGCCGGCCACAGCCCGGGCCAACAGGGTCTTACCGGTGCCGGGAGGGCCGTAGAGCAGCACACCCTTGGGGATGCGAGCGCCGACCGCGAGAAACTTGGCCGGATCCTTGAGGAAGTCCTTGATCTCCTCGAGCTCTTCGATCGCCTCGTCGGCACCCGCGACATCCGCGAAGGTGACCTTGGGGCTCTCCTTCGAGACGAGCTTCGCCTTCGACTTGCCGAACTGCATGACCTTGGATCCGCCGCCCTGCATGCTGGAGAGCAGGAACCAGAAGATGACGCCGATGATGATGAAGGGGATGAGGAGACCGGCCAGCGATGTCAGCCAGTTGCCCTTGTCGACCTGGTCGTCGTACTTCGCACCGGAGGAGTCGACGGCCTTGACGATGTCGGCGCCACGGGCTGTGGCGTAGTAGAACTGCACCTGCTTGCCGTCTGCGCCGGCAGTGGAGAGGGTGAGGTCGACGCGCTGTTCGCTGTCGACGATCTTGGCCGAGGCGACCTTGTCGTCCTGCAGGAGGGCGAGGCCGTCCTTCGTGGTGATCTGCTTGAATCCGGAGCCGCTCAGGAGGCTGAATCCGACCGACACGACGATGACCGCCAGCAGGATGTAGATCAGCGGGCCGCGGAGAAAACGCTTGAAGTCCATAGTGTTCCGGGGCTCACGCCCGGCACCTTTCTGACGAAGAATGTGTCGCCAAGGCTACCCGAGCAGTACTGGGTGGCTGCTGCATGTTTGCCGTGGGCGTAATCCGTGCGATCGCTGTTCGAGGAGGAGCGCCAGCGACGTGTCGGGACCTACTCGTACACGTGCGGCGCGAGCACGCCGATGTCCCGGTAATTGCGGTACTTCTCCGCGTAGTCGAGGCCGTAACCCACCACGAAAGCGTTCGGGATCTCGAATCCGACGTACCGCACGTCGACGGCGAGCTTGGCCGCTGCCGGCTTGCGCAACAGCGCGCAGATCTCCACGGAGTCCGCGCCGCGCATACCGAGGTTCGCCCGCAGCCACGAGAGGGTGAGGCCGGAGTCGATGATGTCCTCGACGATGAGCACCTTGCGGCCGTGGAGGTCGGTGTCGAGGTCCTTAAGGATGCGCACGACCCCGGATGATTCGGTGCCAGAGCCGTAGGACGACACGGCCATCCAGTCCATCTCGATCGGCAGCGTGAGCTCGCGGGCCAGGTCGGCCATCACCATCACGGCGCCGCGGAGCACACCGACGAGCAGCAAGCGCTCACCGGCGTAGTCCGCCTCGATGCGGCGGGCGAGCTCGGCGATCTTGTCGCGGATCTCCTGCTCGGTGATGAGCACGCTCTCGAGGTCATCGGCGATGTCGCTGTATTCCATTGCCCCATTCTTTCATCGGCCGGACTCCGTGCGCGTCGACCGGAAGTGCAACAGCCCGCCGACCCGCTCCGCACTGATTCCCGGGAGGTCGATGGCCGACTGCCCGTGCCAATCGGTCACGAGGCGCGACACCTCGAGGGTCTGCGAACGGCTGAGGCTCACCCCGAACTCGGCGAGCACGGTGGCACGGATGATGCGCTGCCGCAGCGCCGGCGGGTTGTGCTCGAGCGCGCGGGCTGCGAGCGAGATGCCTGCCTCGGCGTGGTCGGCCAGCTCCTCGAGCTGGTCCGCGGCGAACTGGTCGAGCGCGTCGGTGTCTTCGCGCGCGAGGTCTGCGGTGCGGGCGAGCGCCGCCGCGAAACCCGGCCCGAGCTCACGTTCGAGCATGGGCAGCACCGTCTTTCGCACACGCACCCGGGAGAATCGCTCGTCATCGTTCTGCGGGTCACTCCATGGCTCGAGCCCGGAGTCGGCGCAGAACCGCACGGTCGTCTCGCGGGTGACCGCGAGCAGAGGGCGCCGATAGAGGCCGGCCACCGCCGCCATGCCGGTGATGCTTCCTGGCCCGCTTCCGCGCGCCAGCCCGAGCAACACCGACTCCGCCTGGTCGTCGAGAGTGTGCCCGAGCAGCACGGCGGATGCCCCGGAATCCCGGGCGGCGTCCGCCAGCGCCGCATACCGGGCATCTCTCGCGGCGGCCTCCGGCCCCCCGGACGCGCCGACGGTCACGGTTGCCACGATCACCGGCTCGAGCCCGAGATCACGGGCCTGCCGGGCGGCCCGAGCCGCGACATCCGCCGACCCGGCCTGCAGCCCGTGGTCCACGATCACGGCTCCGGCGCGGATGCCCGCCCGGGGTGCCTCGAATGCGGTCGCGGCGGCGAGTGCCAGCGAATCGGGTCCGCCGCTGAGCGCGACGAGCACCCCGCCTCGCACCCCTTTCGAAAACGCAGGAGATTCGCCGCCAAGCGGGGGTTCCGGCGGCACGACGGCGGCGTTTCGTGGCGAATCTCCTGCGTTTTGGGAGGGGAGGCACGCGCGCACCGCAGAGCGCACATCGGCGATCGCGGGAGTCAGGCGGGGGCGTGTGCTCATCCGATAACGTTATTGCGTCATCCACCGAACACGAGGAGCGCCCCCTATGGCCAGCTACGACGCGATCATCGAGATCCCCAAGGGCAGCAAGAACAAGTACGAGGTGGATCACGTCACCGGTCGCGTCTTCCTCGACCGGGTGCTGTTCACCGGATTCGTCTACCCGACCGACTACGGCTTCTTCGAGAACACCCTCGGCCTCGACGGCGACCCGGTGGACGTGCTCGTGCTGCTCGACTACCCGCTCTTCCCGGGGGTCGGCCTGAAGGTGCGCCCGGTCGGTGTCTTCAACATGACGGACGACGGCGGGTCAGATGCCAAGGTGATCGCCGTGCAGGCGAAGGATCCGCGCTGGTCGTGGATTCAGGATGTCGACGACATCCCGGAGTACACCCGCAAGGAGATCGAGCACTTCTTCGAGCACTACAAGGACCTCGAGCCCGGCAAATGGGTCAAGACCGAGGGCTGGGGCAATGCGGCCGAAGCCGAGGCCATCGTGCAGGCCGGCATCACCAAGCTCGCCGAGGAGGGCTCCCACTAGTCACGCGAGGCGGTCGGGCCCGGCGCTGCCGGGCTCGACTACCGCTCTGGATGTCGCTTAGAACGACACTCCCCGGGCGGCCATGAACGGTGCGGCATCGATGGCCACACCCCCGGGACGCACCTCGAAGTGCAGGTGGCACCCCGTTGAATTGCCTGTGCTGCCGACCTTCGCGATCTGCTGGCCCGCCTGCACCTGCTGGCCGGCCCGCACGAGGATTCCCCCGTTGACGATGTGGCCGTAGCCCGTCGATACGCCGTCGCCGTTGTTCATGAGGATGAAGTTGCCGTAACCGCCGTTGGGGCCCGCAAAGGCGATCGTCCCGGAGTGGGCCGCAAAGATCGGGGAATTGCATCCCGCAGCGAGGTCTGTTCCGGCGTGCAGTGCTTCCTTCCCCGTGTAGGGATTGACCCGCCAGCCGAATGGGCTGCTGACGCGTCCACCGGACGGTCGCACCCATCCGCTCGGGCTGGCGCTCGATCCTCCTCCGCCGCTGCCTCCGGACGACGGCGGATGCGCGGCGGCCCAGTCGGCGGCAGCCTTGGCTGCGGCGGCCTCCTGTGCGGCCTTGAGCTTTTTGGCTTCCTCGGCGCGGTACTCCACGCCATCGTTGTAGCTGGCCTCGGTGGTGGTGGAGTTGGTGGCGAGGATGTCGCGCTGCGCCTCGAGCCTTCCCTTGTTGGCTTCCTGTTCGCTCAGTGCGGCAGCGGCCTTCTCTGAGGCGATGTTGGCTTCTTCGAGCGCCTTCTGGGCCGTGGCCGCCAGCACCTTGAGGGCATCCTTCGCGACATTGGCCTGGTCGGTGAGCGCCTGAGCGGAGTTGCCGTCCTGCGTGGCTTTGTCGTAGAGCCCCGCCGACTGGTCCTTCACCATGCTGGCGAGACCGAGCTGGGAGAGCAGGCTCTTGGACTCACCCCCGTTGAAGAAGAGTCGCGCGGAGAGGTCGCTACCTCCGGCGCGGGCGAGACGCGCGGCAAGCTGGCCCGCCTGCTGCTTGGACTTCGCGGCTTTGGCCTGGGCCACATCCGCCTGCTTCTTCAGTTCGTCAGCCTTGAAAGACGATTCGTCGAATTTCTGCTGGGCGGCCTGCCACTCGGCGCCCTTCTGCACCGCAATCGCCTGAGCGGAGTCCACCTGGGACTGGAGCCCGGTGAGCAGCGCGTTCAGTTGGGCGATCTGCGCCTCTTTGGCCTTGACGTTGTTGCGGGCAGCCTGAACGTCTGCCCAGGTCGGATAGTCCGCTGCGAAGGCGGATTGGCCGGTCTGGCCCAGGATGGTGCCCGCGACCACGATGGCCAGCGCGGCCGCGATCGCGGTTACCCGAAAGGCCCTCGTGCCGATAGTGGATCGCGAGTCGCGCGTTTCTGCGGCGCCTGCGGACGGCGCCGAAACGGCCCGGTGGCCGAACAAAGTGGATTTCATCAGTCCCCGAGTCGTTCCGCAGATCCCCCCGCGAACACCTTGATAGTCACATGAGTAACACTGTTAACATCTGTCACAGTAGCAAGGGGGCGGCTGACGCACCAGTCCCACGAACGGGTGGGACCGTCCCGCAGCCCGGGTGATCGGCTCAGTTGGCGAGCTCGACACCCATCGAGCGCATGAACGGCACGGGATCCTGGGTTCCGCCGTTGTGATGGATCTCGAAGTGCAGGTGGCACCCCGTGGACATGCCCGTGCTTCCGACGCGGGCGATGTTCTGGCCCACATCGACATGCTGGCCGATGCGCACGAGGATGCCGCCGTTCACGATGTGGCCGTAGGCGGTCTCGTAGCTGCTGTCACCGTCGTTCTGGATGCGGATGTAGTTGCCGTATCCGCCGTAGGGACCGGCGAGCACGATCGTTCCGGAGTGTGCCGCGTAGATCGGCGTGTTGCATCCGGCAGCCAGGTCGGTGCCCGCATGAAGGGCGTAGACGCCGTTGTAGGGGTCTATCCGGTAGCCGTACGGACTGGAGATGTGGCCACCGGCCGGGCGCGCCCAGCCCACCGAAGAGATCTGACCCGCCCGCGGTGCCGCGGCGAGTTGGGCAGCCAGTGCGGCGGCGGCGGCCTTGCGGGCCACCTCGACACCGGTCGCGTAGTCCGCCTCCGTCTGGGTGGCATTGGTCACGAGGATGGCCAGTTGGGCGTTGAGCTCCACCTGGTGGGCCTGCTGGTCGGTGAGTGCTGCAGCGGCGGTGACCGCGGCATCGGCAGCGGCAGAGGCGGCCTTCTCCGCCTCACCCGCGAGCGCCTTGAGGGCCTCTGTGGCGATGTCAGCCTGGTCGGTGAGTGCCCTGGCGACGTTCTGGTTCTGGATCGCCTTCTCGTAGATGCCTGCCGACTGGTCCTTCACCATGCTCGCGAGGCCGAGTTGGGAGAGGAGGCTCTTCGCGTCTTTGCTGTCGAAGAAGAGGGTGCTGCTGAGGTCGCTCCCGCCGGAGCGCGCGAGCCGGGCAGCGAGCTCGCCCGCCTGTTGCTTGGAGCGGTCGGCCTGGGCTTGGGCTTCATCCGCCTGGCTCTTGAGCTTCACCGCTTTGGCCGCTGCATCGTCGTATTTCGCCTGGGCGGCCTCCGCGGCGGCACCCTTCTGCACGGCATCCGCCTGGGTCGAATCGACGGCGGACTGCAGGGTCGCGAGAAGCTGGGTCAGGGTGGCGATCTCCGCCTTCTTGGCTGTCTCGCTCCGCTGGGCGTTCTGCACGTCCGCATAGCTGGGATAGGTGGTCGCGAAGGCCGCAGGGACCGAGCCGACGATGGACCCGCTCGCCAACACGGAGACCACTGCCGCGGCCGCGGTCCACCGGCGCAATCGGATGCTCGCACGTGCCCTATTAAGCCGCGCGTTTCGCCCCGTGTTGAGCGCCATCAGTCCTCGATCCCGTGACATCGAGCGTGCTCAGTCACTCCAGTAACACTGTTAACAGCAGTCACACTAACAACACGGACGCAGAATGGCCAGTGTCTGCAAGGGTGCGGCGCGCGCAACACCGCTGCCGTCGCTGCGGCCTGCGCTCGGACGCGCTCGCCTCCGATCGATTCTCGGACGCGGGGCCTGCGACTCAGCGGGGACGCCGGTGCCCGCGGAGCTCAGTTGGCCAGTTCGATTCCGTTGCTGCGCATGAACGGAACGGCGTCGATTGCAGTGCCGTTCTCCCGCACCTCGTAGTGCAGGTGGCATCCCGTGGAGTGACCGGTGCTTCCGACAGCCGCGATGGGCTGGCCCGGGCCGACCGGCTGGCCGACGCTCACATGGATGCCGCCGTTGACGATGTGCCCGTACCCGGTGGTGATCCCGTTGCCGTTGTCGATCAGCACGAAGTTGCCGTAACCCCCGTTCGGACCGGCGTAGATGACGGTGCCTCCGTGGGCGGCGAAGATTGGCGAGTTGCAGCTCGCGCCGAGGTCGGTGCCCGCGTGGAATGCATAGGAGTGGGTGAAGGGGTTGATGCGGAATCCGAAGGGACTCGAGATGTGACCACCCGCCGGACGCACCCAGCCCGTGGTCGAGATCTTGCCTGCGCCGAGCCCGGCGAGCTCACCCCAGAGTGCCTTGATGCCGTCCACATACTCGGACTCGAGGTGATCGACGTTCGTCGTGAGGGTGGCGAGCTGCGCCTGCAGCCGAGCCGAGTTGTCGCTCTGCTCCGTGTAGGCGGCTGCAGCCGCCTCCGCAGCAGTCGTCGCCTCGGCGAGGGCCTTCTGGGCGGCATCGGCGAGGATCTTGAGGGCGGCCTTGGCGACATCAGCCTGGTCGGTCAGCGACTGTGCGGTGTTCTGGTCCTGCACGGCCTTTTCGTAGATGCCGGCGGACTGGTCCTTCACCATGCTCTCCAGGCCGAGTTGGGCCAGGTATGCCTTCGAATCCCCGCCGCTGAAGAACAACCGCGTGGAGAGGTCGTTGGCGGCAGAACGGGAGAGCCGCGCGGCGAGCTGGCCGGCCTGTTGCTTAGACTTCGCGGCTTTCGCCTGGGCGGCATCCGCCTGTTTCTGCAGCGCCGCGGCCTTGAATGCAGCCTCATCGTATTTCTGCTGGGCGGCCTGGTATTCATCGCCCTTCTGCACGGCGACGGCCTGCGTCGAATCCGCCGCTGCTTGCAATCCGGCGAGCAGTCCCTGCACCCTAGTGACCTCGGCCGCTGTCGCGGACTGGCTCTGGCGGGCCGCCTGCACGTCATCCCAGCTGGGATAGTCCGCGGCGAATGCGGGAGCTCCAGCCTGTCCGAGGATCGATCCGGTGGTCAGCACCGCGAGCATGGCGACAGTCGCGACCAACCGGGTCGCGCGCAGCCCGCGGCCGGAGAAGATCGTGCGTTTGTGCCCGCTGGTGTGTGCCATGTTTCCCCGAAGTCTCGACTGCACGTTGAACGTACCGCCGAGGGGCGACGAATGCACGCAATCACTGCGGAGTGGCGGCGTAGTTGCGGCCCGGTGGCGATCGGATGCTTCGACCCTCGCCATCCGGTTCGGGGCGTGGTTTGGAAAAGGGGCCGGGCTCCCCTATGCTTGTCCCTCGGCAGCTATGGAGGATTTTTCTTCACGGCCCCATCGTTTAGTGGCCTAGGACGGCGCCCTTTCACGGCGTTAACACGGGTTCGAATCCCGTTGGGGTCACATAGCACCACCTCACATACAGCGAATAGCTAGGCCCTGTAGCGCAGTTGGTTAGCGCGCCGCCCTGTCACGGCGGAGGTCGCCGGTTCAAGTCCGGTCAGGGTCGCAAGGCACGGTCATCTCTCGCCAGACGGCCGTGCCTTATTACGTCTATCGTTAGACGCTAAGGCTCTGTAGCTCAGTTGGTAGAGCGTTCGACTGAAAATCGAGAGGTCACGGGATCGACGCCCGTCGGAGCCACTGTCCCATTTCCGGGCTTCTACCGGGAGTGGGACTTTTTTGTGCCCTTTCTCCGACTGCCGCCCGCGGCGACTCAGCCGGGATCCCCGAAGGCTATGAGCTGAGTCTTGCCGCATGGTTCGGCACATACTTGTAGAGCTCGCGCGCGGGTCGCTCATAGCCGTCGGCTGTCGGCCGGTCCGGGAGTTCGATCGACTCCGGTTCGATCGCATCCCAGGGAATCTGAGTCAGGAGATGACTTATCGCGTTGAGCCGTGCGGACTTCTTATCGTCGCTCTCGATCGTCCACCAGGGCGCCTCCGGAATGTCGGTCACCTTGAACATCGCGTCCTTTGCTCGCGAATAGGATTCCCACTCGACGATGGACTTGAGGTCGGTCTCCGAAAGCTTCCACCGCCGCATCGGGTCGTTCAGTCGCGACTTGAATCGCTTCTGCTGCTCCTCGTCAGAGACGGAGAACCAGTATTTGACCAGGATGATGCCGTCTTCGACGAGCAGGCGTTCGAGAACGGGCACCTGCTTCAGGAAGCGCTCGTATTCCTCATCGGTGCAGTACCCGAGCACGCGCTCGACCCCTGCGCGGTTGTACCAGGACCGGTCCATCAGCACTATCTCTCCGGCTGCCGGCAAGCGCTCGATGTACCGCTGGAAATACCACTGGCCCCGCTCTCGCTCGCTCGGGGCCGGAAGTGCCGCGACTCGCGCCGATCGAGGGTTCAGATATTGGATCACGCGTTTGATCGAACCGCCCTTGCCTGCAGCATCGCGACCTTCGAAGATCACCAATAGACGCGCGCCGGACTGAACCACCCACTGTTGCATCTGCACCAGCTCGACCTGCAGTCGCTCGAGTTCCGCTTCATAGGCCCGCTTGGAAAGCTTGCGTCGGTCGCTGTCAGTCTTCTTCGGGGACATTGTTCTCCTGAATAGAGGTGGGGTGGGGCTGGTCAGGTGCGGTCCTGGTGTAATTATGAGCGCGCGCCATGGATCGCGTCTCCCCGAACACGAACTGTGCTGCCGGAGGACCCGCATGCGAACATCAGGGCGGTCACACCAACGACGACGGAGACGACCGCAGGCGCGAGGTCGCCGATCCGCTGGGCCCCGCTCCCGTTCCGGTCGGGGCCGCGGTCCTGAGCGGGGCGCTGGACTTCACTTTTCGAGCACCACGATCGGCAATATCGGCCATCGGGTCGACCCTTCTTCGCACGCCGTCCGGGCAGGCGTACGCGACACGGTAGGCCGCGTTCGTCTGCTCGTAAAGGCTGGTCAGATGAGAAAACTCTTATGTGTGGAGTCGTGAGGAAAAGCGCCCGGGAAGCCCCTGCCCGCCCCTAGGATTGCGCGATGATCGATACGACCCGACGAATCGCCGCAGTGATCTACAACCCGACGAAAGTGGATCCAGACGCCTTTCGATCAACCATGGCGGAGGCGGCGGCGCAGGCCGGGTGGAGCACTGCGTTCTATGAGACTTCTGAGGACGACATCGGCCAGGGAGTTGCGGCCGAGGCTCTGAAAGCCGGTGCCGACCTCGTCTTCGCGGCCGGCGGAGACGGCACAGTGCGCGCGGTTGCGGAAGCGGTTCGACACAGTGGCATACCGCTTGCGCTTCTCCCCGCAGGCACGGGCAACCTGCTGGCCCGCAATCTCCACCTCACCCTCGACGACATGCCCGGATCAGCCCTGTCCGCCTTCACCGGGGTGGATCGGCCCATCGACATCGGCGTCATCGACATCGAGCGCGCCGATGGGTCCCACGACGAGCACGCCTTCGTCGTCATGGCGGGGTTGGGTATCGACGCGAAGATGATCAAGAACACCGACGAAGACCTCAAGAAGAAGGCAGGCTGGGCCGCCTACGTGAGTGCGATCGCCAAGTCCCTCCGCGATCCCGAAGAGCTGCATTTCCGGTTGCGTCTCGACGGCGGCCCGGTGCTGCGGCGCACGGTCCATACCCTGATCCTCGGCAATTGCGGCTCGCTGCCCGCCAACATCCTGCTCATGCCGGAAGCGGTGATCGATGACGGCCTCTTCGACCTGTTGATGACACGACCGGGTGGGCTGTGGGGGTGGGTCAAGGTGTGGTTCGCCATCGCGTGGACCAATGGCGTGGTCCGTCGCACAGCGGCCGGGCGGGCGGTTGCCGGTGAGCACCACAACACGAGGGACCTCCACTACGAGACGGTGAAATCGGTGGAGGCGCACCTCAACCGCCCAGAGGAAATCGAACTCGACGGAGACGGCTACGGTGAGGCGACAGGCTTTACCGCCCGGATCGAGGCCGGTGCCCTTCTCGTGCGCGTGCCGCAGGGCGCACAGGCCTGAACGCACCCGGAGCTGAAGAGTCGCAGTCTTCGCCTTCCTCGATAGTCTCGTACTTGCCGATCCGGCACCGCGATTTCCCCACCTGCCCCTGCTGACCTCGCCGAGTGGCAACCGTTGACGACCTTCGACCTCGTCACCTCCTGCTTCTTGCACGCGGAGGTCGAGATCCCGCGGGGGTCGATCCTGCGTCGCGCGGCCACAGCGGTCGCACCCGGCGGAACGCTGCTCATCGTCGGCCACTCCGGTGCGCCGCATTGGTCGCGTCCGGACGACGGCGGCCACACACATCCACAGCTCTAACTCCCGACGCCCGACGATGTGTACGCCACCCTGTTCACCGACTCAGCGCTCGACCCACAGGGCTGGTCGGTGCTGACGAGCGCCCTCGTCAAACGGATCGGCGCGGCCCCGGATGGCACGGCGCGCACGACCGTCGACAGCGTGCTCACCCTGAGGCGGAACACGTAGTCGAGTAGGGGTCGACTGCGTGCGAGATGACCTACTGGCGCAGTTCGATCGCCGCCCGGTCACGCACCGCCGCCGACACGGCATCGAGCAGGGGCGAAGCCAGGTTCCACCGCTGCCAGTACAGGGGAACATCCACCGGATGCCCGGGAGCCAGCTCCACGAGCACAGCCTCGCTGAGCGGCTCGAGGCATTGCTGCTCTGGCAGCAGTCCCCAGCCGAAGCCGAGCGTGATCGCCCGGGCGAAGTCAGCGGAGGTCGGCACATAGTGAGAGGCCGTCGCGGAACCCCCGCAGTGCTCCTGCAGGAATGCCGCCTGCAGGTCGTCGTTGCGATCGAAGGTGACGACCGGTGCATCAGCGAGCACCAGAGGAGCGGACCCGCGAGGCATCCAGCGGTCACGGAATCCCGGGGTCGCGACCGCCCGGTACCGCATGACGCCGAGCGGCTCGGTCACGCAACCCTGGACGGAGTCCCTGGTGGATGTCACGGCCGCGATCACTGTTCCGGCTCGCAGCAGCGCCGTCGTGCGTTCCTGGTCTTCGCGGTGGAGATCGAACACGACGCCGAGCGATTCACCAAGCCCGGCGAGTGCATCAAGGAACCAGGTGGCGAGGCTATCGGCGTTCACCGCGAGGGAGACCTGGAATGGCCGTCCGGGCTCGGAGTCCACCCGGAGGGTTCGAAGAGTGTCGGCTTCGAGGAGGTCGACCTGTCGCGCATAGCGGAGAAGCACATCCCCAGCCTCGGTCAGCGTGACGGGCGAGGTGCGCCGCACGACCACCCGACCGGATGCCTGCTCCATCGCCTTCACCCGTTGAGATACCGCCGAGGGGGTAACGTGCAGCCTCGATGCCGCCTCCTCGAACGAGCCCGCGTCGACGAGCGCCAACAGGGTGTCGAGCTGTTCCAGCGAGAAGCGGTGCATTAGCCCAGCTTATGCAGGTGAAGAAAGAGTAGTTGGATTACATTGGGCCCGCGCCCTACCGTGAGAGCGTGACCCTGTCGACGACGATGATTCCCGCCCTCCTCGGACTGGCCACCGGTCTCTCGCTGATCATCGCGATCGGAGCGCAGAACGCGTTCGTGCTCCGGCTGGGCATCGAGGGCCGCAACCGTGTCATCCTCCCGGTGGTCGCCATCTGCGCGCTGTCGGACGCGGTGCTGATTCTGGCCGGGGTGCTCGGGCTCGGGGCGCTGATCCGGGCGGCGCCGATCACGCTGGTGATCATCCGGGTGCTCGGGGCCGGCTTCCTCATCGTCTACGGCCTTCTCGCCGCGCGCCGGGCCATCCGGCCCCAGTCCCTCGCTGCGGAGCCGGTCTCCGCGTCAGCGAAGACGGGCCTGGGGGTCGCGGTGGCCACGGTGCTCGCCCTCACCTGGCTCAACCCCCACGTCTACCTGGATACCGTGCTGTTCCTCGGTTCAGTGGCATCGCAGCAGGGGCCGGCCGAACGCTGGTGGTGGGTCGGGGGCGCGATGGCCGCCAGTGTGCTCTGGTTCTCGGCCCTCGGCTTCGGGGCACGCCTGCTTCGCCCGGTCTTCGCCCGGCCCTCGGCCTGGCGCGTGCTCGACGCGAGCATCGCCGTCGTGATGGTCGCCCTCGGCATCCGTCTCGCGCTCGGCCTGTGACCGCGAGCGGCTGGCGATTGTCTGCGGTGCGCGCCACAATGAGCGCATGTGCGGACGCTTCGCGATGGACAAGAGCACCGACGACCTGATCGAGGAGTTCGTGGCCGTCGGCGGCGACTTCCGCGACTGGCGACCGGGCTGGAACATCCGCCCCACCGACCCGGTGGCCGTGGTGCTGGAATCGATGAAAGACGGCCCGGAGCCCACTCGCCGTCTCGAGGTGGCCCGCTGGTCGCTCACGCCCGGCTGGTCGAAGACCCTCAAGATGAAGGTGCCCACCTTCAACGCCCGCAGCGAGGGCATCACCGAGAAGGCCTCGTTCACGGCGTCGATCCGGTCGAAACGCGCCCTCATCCCGGCTGCGGGGTACTACGAGTGGCAGACCGATCCGGTCACGAAGAAGAAGACCCCGTTCTACCTGAGGGCACCGGATGGCCAGTCGATGGCCTTTGCCGGCATCTACTCCTGGTGGAAGGACCGCGCGCTGGCCGATGATGACCCGGCACTCTGGACGCTCACCACCACCATCCTCACCGCGGACTCGGTGCGCACCCTCGACCACATCCACGACCGAAATCCCGTGCCGCTTCCCCGGGAGCTCTGGGACGACTGGCTCGATCCACGCATCGAGGGCACGCAGGATTTTGTGGATGCCGCGGTCGCCGCCGCCATTCCGGTCGCGGAGTCGCTGGAGATCATGGAGCTCGCCGCCGTGACCGACGAGGAGCCGGTCGCACTCGGCTGACGGGTGGCGGCTGACAGTGGGCGGCTGACGGCTGACAGGTGGCGGCTACAGCCGAGCGGTGCTCGGCGCGAAAGTGTCGCAGGACTGGGCGCCGGAGGTACGCCCGGTGGTGAACCAGCGCTGGCGCTGCTCGCTCGACCCGTGCGTCCACGATTCCGGGTTCACCTGGCCGGAGGCCGCCTGGATGCGGTCGTCCCCCACCGCGGACGCCGCGCTCAGGGCATCCGCTATCTCGGCCGTCGTCGTCGTTTTCAGAAATGGCACGCCGTTCGCATCCGGTGTCGTCGAGGCGGCTCCCACCCACGCGCCCGCGAAGCAGTCCGCTTGCAACTCGGTGCGGATGCTCGTGGATCCCGGCCCCGTGTCGCTGTGCGGCCTGTCGAGCACCCCGTCGAGCTTCTGGATGTGATGGCCCCACTCGTGCGCGACGACGTAGAGCTGGGCGAGCGGCCCACCGCTCGATCCGAATCGGTCACGGAGCTCGGCGAAGAACGCCGTGTCGATGTAGAGGGTCTCGTCTGCCGGACAGTAGAACGGGCCGGTCGCGCTTGACGCACCGCCGCATCCCGTGTTCGTGGACCCGCTGAACAGGGCGATCGGTTGGGGTGCGGCATAGGTGCCGCCGAGTGCCGGGTACTCCTCGGACCAGTACGCCTCGAGCGACGCCGCGGCAGCCTTCATGCGGCAGTCGATGTCGGAGTTCGCCTGGGCGCCCGTCGTGCACTGGTCGAGACTGTCGGCGCTCGATCCGCCGGATGGCGCGCCACCCCCGCCGGCCAGCCCGCTGACGTCGAACCCGGTGAGTTGCGACACGATGTACAGCACCACAATCAGGGCGACGCCTCCACCACCGCCAGCGATCATGCCGGTGCGACCGCGTCTGCTCGCCTTGCCGGAGGAGATGTCGGCGTTGTCGTTGAACGTCATGCTTGCACGCTATCGGTGACTCCCCCGCCGGACTACCGCTTGTTTTTCAGCGACTTCTCCGCGATCGGCTCGAGGCCCGCATCACGGCGAGCGCGGAAATACTCCGCGGCCTCGTCCTGCCGGTCTCGCTCGGCTCCGGAGGCGATCGCCGAGCGCACGTGCTCTGGTTCGAACCCGAAAGCATTCACGAGGTCGAGCGCATGCGGGCGCAGCCGTGGAAGCAGGCGGTCATCGATGTAGTCGGTGATGGCCGCCGCACGCTGGGCGGAGAGTCGGCCGTTGATGAGGTACCAGGCGAGGTTCTTCTCGATCAGACCGAAACCGAAGAGATCGCGGAGCCAGGTGAGCACCTCTGCGGTCTTCCCGTCGGTGATTCCGTCGAGAGCCTCGGTGAAGGCCTCCCATTGCAGCAGTTCGGCGTGGGCGGCCGCCGCTTCGATGAGTTCGTTCTGGTTGGCGTTGAAGAGCGCTGCGGCCTCGACCGGCGATGCCTTCCGAGCGGCCCGCAGGCGTCCGGCGAGCGCAGCGACCATCGTCTCCACCCGGTCGGTGAGCAACTGGCGTTGGGATGCGGCGTCGCGCACGAACCCCACCGAGCGGGCCGTCGAGCCGAAGTCGGCTACGTTCTGCGCCAGCTTGCGCAGGCCGGAGCGATTCACGGCGACGGCGCCCACCTGGCCGGCGACGTAACCCGCCATCGCCCCCGCATCCGCATTCTTGAACTTGCGCGAGTAGTCGGTGAGCAGCCGCTTGGCCACGAGCTGGAGCAGCACATTGTTGTCGCCCTCGAAGGTCACGTAGATGTCGAGGTCGGCCCGCAACTGGGTGAGACGGTTCTCGGCGAGGAATCCGGCGCCGCCACACGCTTCACGAGCCTCCTGCAGGATCTCCAGCGCGCTCCACGTGCTGAGCGGCTTGAGCGCGGCGGCGAGGGTCTCGAGATCTTCGCGGTCGGCATCCGACGCCCGCGCTCCGGAGAAGACGCCGTCGAACGCGGTGAGCAGCTTCTCGTGCGCGAAGGACATGGCGTAGGTCGTGGCGAGCTTCGGCAGCAGGCGTCGCTGGTGACGCTGGTAGTCGAGGATCACCTCTTCCTTCGTTGGGTCGGCCGCGGTGAACTGGCGGCGCTGCGATCCGTAGGTGATGGCGATGAAGAGGGCGAGCTTCGAGGCGACGACGGAAGCCCCGTCGAGCGAGACGCGGCCCTGCACCAGGGTGCCGATCATGGTGAAGAAACGCCGGCCCGGGCTCTGGATGTCCGAGCTGTAGCTGCCGTCTACGGCGACGTCGCCGTAGCGGTTGAGCAGGTTCTCGCGCGGCACGCGTACGCCGTGGAAGTGCAGGCGACCATTGTCGATGCCGTTGAGTCCGCCCTTCAGCCCGTCGTCCTCACCGCCGATGCCGTCGAGGAATCCGTTCTCGTCGCGGATCGGCACATAGAAGGCGTGCACCCCGTGGTTGACGCCCCTGGTCACGAGCTGAGCGAAGACGACGGCGGCGATGCCGTGCAGGGCGGCATTGCCGAGGTAGTCCTTCCAGGCTGCGCGGAACGGAGTGTCGAGCACGAACTCCTGGGTGGCCTCGTCGTAGGTGGCCGTCGTACCGATGGCGGCGACATCCGATCCGTGGCCGGTCTCGGTCATGGCGAAGGCACCGGGCACCTCGAGGCTCATGATTCCGGGCAGGAACTTCTCGTGGTGGCGCTGGGTGCCGAGGTGGAGGACCGCCGCCCCGAAGAGGCCCCACTGCACGCCGGACTTGATCTGGAGCGAGGGATCTGCGGTGACGAGTTCTTCGAAGGAGGCGATGTTGCCGCCGTGGTCGTCGTTGCCGCCGAGACCGGATGGGAACGCCTTGAGCACGGATCCGGAGTCGACGAGCAGCTTGAGCTGGCCGAGCACGCGGGTGCGCTGGGCATCGAGTGCGAGGCTGTCGTCGCGATGGAACGCACTGTCCTTCATCAGCTCGCGGGACTCGCGGCGAGCAGTGGCCCAGGTGCCGAGCAGGTACTCGCCGAGCCAGGCGGTGTCGATGGCGCCCTTCGGGGCTGCGGAAGCGGCGGTCGGCCGGGACTCTGCGGTGATGCGGTCAGCGAGGTTCGTCATGGGATCGTCTTTTCGTCAGGAATGGCGGCCTTCGACGGCCTGCATCGACGGTACGAGCCTCGCGGTCGACTGCCAAAGGGGTGGTGCGGCCCGCACGAATCGCACGACGGCTGCGCGGCATCCGTTGTAGAAATCCACAGTCGGAAGCGGTGCGGGAATGCGAAGACCTACTAGGTGGTTACCCCTCACATGCCTACACTCACTTTGACCACGGATGCCTTCGAAGAAACGGTGTCCTCCTCCGGAATCACTCTCGTGGACTTCTGGGCCGACTGGTGCGGCCCCTGCAAGATGTTCGGGCCGATCTACGAGGCCGCGAGCGAAAAAAATCCCGACATCACCTTCGGAAAGGTGGACACCGAGGCCGAGCAGGCCCTGGCCAGCGCCGCCGGAATCACCTCGATCCCCACCCTGATGGCGTTCCGTGACGGGATCCTCGTGTTCTCGCAGCCCGGAGCACTGCCCGCACCCGCCCTCGACCAGGTCATCGAAGCCGTGAAGGGCCTCGACATGGACGAGGTGCACCGCAAGATCGCGGAGCAGGAAGCCGCCCAGCCCGGAGCCTGATCCGTTCCGCCCCGTGGTGAGGAGAGCTACTCGACGTCCCAGCGGTCCGCCGCTGTCGCCTGGATGATCTCCAGCAGCGCCGCGCGCATGCCGGCGTTGTCCGCGATGCTCGGGAACAGGTCGGCCTCGAGGGTCCTCGCCGACCCCCAGGCTGCCTCACCCGCCGGGGTGCGCGTGACGACATGGCGTCGCCCATCATCCGGATGCTTCTCGCGCGCGATGTAGCCCTCCCGCTCGAGCCGTTCGAGGGTGCGGGACATCGTCTGCACCTCGACCCGGGCCGATTTGGCCAGCTCGGTCTGACTGCGTGGACCGGAGCCGAGGACATGCAGCACGATGAGTCCGGCGTGGGTGAGTCCGAGCTGTTCGAGTGCCACGACCCAGGCGTGCTCGACGAGCCGCGCCGCCGTCGACAGCAGTCGGCCGGTCGGCCAGCCCTGCATTCCGACCGGATCGGTCATCGCGTCGCCACTTCCTTCGCCATCATTTAACGCTATCGTGAATTACTAAGCTAGCTGATGATTCGGGAGACACCGTGAACGAGACGCGAGACACCGTGCGACAGGCGGTCGTACTGGTCAGTGCCATAGTCGCCGTGGTCGGCGCCTTCATCGGATCGGGGGCGGCGGGCGGCACTCCGATCCAGGATGCCGCGGGCGGCGCTCTTGCCGCGGATGCCACCCCCATCGCCCCCGGGGGCCCGGCATTCGCCATCTGGACCCCGATCTATGCGGGGCTCCTCGCCTACGCGGTCTGGCAGTCGCTGCCGCACCAGCGCGCGGACCAGCGGCAACGCCGCCTGGGCTACCCGATCGCGATATCCCTGATCCTCAATGCGGCCTGGATCCTCAGCATCCAGTTCGGATTCCTCGCCGCGAGCGTGCCGATCATCGCCGGGCTGCTCGTGGTGCTGGTCTGGGCCTTTCGCATCACGCTCGCCTCACGGCCGAAGAACCTGGTCGAGACGATCGTCGCCGACGGCACGGTCGGTCTCTATCTGGGCTGGGTGTGCGTCGCGACGGCCGCCAACATCACGGCTCTCCTCGTCGCCTCCGGATTCCGCGGCTTCGGAGTGGGTGCGGATGCCTGGGCCGTGGTGATCGTGGCGGTCGCCGGTCTCGTCGGGGTGCTCGTCGCCATCCGCGGAAAGGGACGGCTCGCGCCGGCCGTCTCGCTGTCGTGGGGGCTCGCCTGGGTGGCGGTCGCCCGGCTTACCGGAGACCTGCTCTCCGCTCCGGCAGGCATCGCCGCCATCGTCGCCGTGGTCGTCGTCGTGCTCGTCACAGTGGCCCTGCGCATCCGGAACTCCCGAAGTGCCGGGATCCCGACGGTGGTGTCCGCATGAGCGAGGTCGCGCAGGGCTCGTCCCGCCGCCGGTGGGTCGGGCTCGTCTTCATCAGCATCGCCGTCGCACTGATCATCGTCGACTCCACGATCGTGAACGTGGCGATCCCGTCGATCATCAAGGATCTCGGCATCACCTCGACACAGGTGCAGTGGGTGCAGGAGAGCTACACGCTCGTGTTCGCCGCCCTGTTGCTCGTGTTCGGAACGCTTGCCGACCGCTACGGCCGACGCAAGATGCTCATCATCGGTGTGACGATCTTCGCGCTCGCCTCGATCCTCGCGGCATTCTCGCAGACCGGTGACCTGCTCATCGGCTCACGGGTGATCCAGGGCATCGGCGGGGCGATGGTGCTTCCGACCACCCTCTCGATCATCAATGCCACCTTCCGTGGCCGAGAGCGCGGGATCGCCTTCGCCGTCTGGGGCTCGACGATCGGAGGAATGGTCGCCGTCGGCCCGCTGCTCGGCGGCTGGCTCACCACCTACTTCTCCTGGCGCTGGGCGTTCGGCATCAACATCCCGTTCGGCATCCTGATCATCGTGGGAACGCTGCTCTTCGTGATCGAGTCGAAGGCCACCGACGTTCGACGCATCGACGTCGTCGGCGCGATCCTCTCCATCGTGACCAGCGCGACGCTGGTCTTCGGGCTGATCGAGGGCCGCACCTACGGCTGGTGGCTGGTGAACAAGCCGCTCACCATCGGCAACTGGACCTGGCCCTTCGATCTCTCGATCATCCCGCTCACCTTCGCCGTGACGATCCTCGCCGGCGCCGCCTTCGTGCTTTGGGGCCTCCATCGCCAGCGGGTGGGCAAGACGACGCTGCTCGCCTTCAGCCTCTTCTCCATTCCCTCCTTCCGCAACGGCAACATCGCCGCACTCATCGTGTCCCTCGGCGAGTTCGGCATCATCCTGTCGCTGCCCCTGTGGCTCCAGAACGTGTTGGGCTATGACGCCCTCCAGACCGGCTTCGTGTTGCTCGCCCTCGCCATCGGCTCCTTCGTCGCGAGCGGCTTCGCGGGCGCCTTCGGCAATCGGGTCTCCCCGGTCACCATCGTGCGTGTGGGCCTGCTCGCCGAGATCATCGGCGTCACCGGCCTCGGATTCGTGATCTCGGCGAATGCGACCTGGCTCGTGATCGTGCCGTTCCTCTTCGTCTACGGCTTCGGAGTCGGTCTCGCCACCGCGCAGCTGACCGGCGTCGTGCTCAAAGATGTGCCGATCGAAGCGAGCGGGCAGGGATCCGGCACCTCGAGCACAGCACGCCAGATCGGATCAGCCCTCGGAATCGCCATCCTCGGCACGATCCTCTTCACCTCGGCGGGAACCGCCCTCGACTCGCGGCTGTCAGAGCTGCCGGATGCCCAGCGCACGCAGATCGTCAACGCCGTGGTCGACAGCGCCGGGGCCGCGATCCCCGGCCTCGAGAAGCAGAGCGCTTCGATCGCAGAAGACGCCCGCGTCGCCTTCAGCGACGCCACCCGGTTCTCCGCCTTCTCGGCCGCCGGATTCCTGGTGCTCGGGTTCCTCGCGACCTTGCGGCTCAGCGGGGTCTCCCGCAATCGCGAAGAGGAACTCGAGGCTGCGAGGAGCACCTCGCCCCAGTCGACGGCCTAGCCCGCGGTGGTGTTGCCGACGAAACTGCAGCCGTGCCGGGCTGTGGTCAGGCGTCGGGCCAGCCCTCCGCGAAGCGGTCGGTGGCCTCGATGAGCGCCGAGAGGATGCCGGGTTCGTCGAAGGCGTGGCCGGCATCCGGGACCATCACGAACTCCGCCTCCGGCCACGCGCGGTGCAGGTCCCACGCAGTCACGGCGGGAGTGCAGATGTCGTAGCGGCCCTGGATGATCACTCCGGGGATGTCGGCGAGCACACCGGCATCTTGGATGAGCTGACCATCGTCGAAGAACCCGCGGTTGATGAAGTAGTGGTTCTCGATTCGCGCGAAAGCGAGCGCGTAGCGCGGGTCCGCGAAGGTCGAGACGATGTCGGGTCGGGGCAGCAGGGTGATGGTGGAGGCTTCCCAGACTGACCAGGCGACCGCGGCGGGACCGTGGATGGCGGGGTCGGGATCGGCGAGGAGCCGGTGATAGGAGCGGATCAGGTTGTCGCGCTCATCGAGCGGCACGGGCGCGAGGAATCCCTCCCAGGCATCCGGGAACACGGCCTCGGCTCCACCCTCGTAGAACCAGTCGAGCTCCGACTTGCGGAGGGTGAAGATGCCTCTCAACACCAGCTCCGACACTCGGCCGGGATGCGTCTGGGAATAGGCGAGAGCGAGCGTGCTGCCCCAGGATCCACCGAACACCAGCCAGCGATCGATGCGGAGGTACTGGCGCAGCAGTTCGAGGTCGTCGACGAGGTGCCAGGTCGTGTTAGTGCTGAGGTCGGCTCCGGCGTCGCTGGCGTGCGGAAGGCTGCGCCCGGAGCCGCGTTGGTCGAGCAGCACGATTCGGTATTTGTTCGGATCGAACAGCCGACGGTGATGGGGCTGCGTCTCGCCGCCCGGACCCCCGTGCAGGAAGACCGCGGGCTTGCCGTCGGGGTTTCCCGAGGTCTCCCAGTAGATGCTCTGGCCGTCTCCCACATCCAGCAACCCGGATTCGTACGGTTCGATCTCGGGGTAGAAGCTGCGCATGGTTCGAGCCTACGGGGCGGCGGGTGACCGGGCCGCGTACCCTGAAGGCATCCGTCATGCTGGGCGGAAACCGAGGAGCATTGCGTGAAGATCACCCACCTGAGGCATTTCGTCGCCGTCGCCGAGGAGTTGCACTTTGTGCGCGCCGCCGATTCGCTGGGCATCTCCCGGGCGAAACTCGACTCGTCGATCCGTGCCCTCGAGGCCCAGGTGGGTTCCGACCTCTTCGATCGTCGCCAGGAGTCAACGACCCTCACGGGCGCCGGCGTGGCATTGCTCGACCATGCCCGGATCGAACTCGCGGAATTCGACGAACGCCCGCCCGCTCCCCCGGCCCCGCCCGGAGGCAAGGCGAAGGCCTCGAAGGGCACCGGCCGCGCGCCCATCGTGAAGGGCGAACCCCGACCCTATAAGAACCGGCAGTCGCGGTAGCGACGCCGGGGCTCCGCATGCGGCTCGGCGGAGTCCGCGACCCGGCGGGCTGGGCTCGCGGCCAACCGCGAGCTCCGTAACCCGCGAGCTCCGTAACCCGCGAGTTACATCAATTTGCGGGATGCAGCGTTCGGGAAGCCGCAAAAGGGTGCAACTCGTGGCTGTCGGCCCTGGGCGGCCGACAGAGACAGCGGGAAAGCAGGCGACCGGGAGAACAGGAGAACCCGCTACAGCGCGAGCGGGCGAGCGATCGAGCGGGCGTCCGGCCGAGCGAGAAACCGGACGTCCGGGCGAGCGGACGAGCAGGCGAGAAGGCGACCGGACGAGCAGGCGGCGGGAGACGGGGAAACCGGGCGTTCGCGTTCGGCCGCGCGTCATCCGGGCTCGCACTGCTCGGCCTGGGGCGGGGCGGCCCGCGGCCGGTGCAGCACCCCAGCAGAATCGGCCCCGCGGGAGCTCGCCCTGGGGACTGCTCAGCCCGGCGGACGATGTGGCCCGGCTGTGATGCCGGGCACATCGCTCAGTCCGCGAGCACCTCGAGGATCGCCTCGCCGTACTTCGCGAGTTTGTTCTCTCCGACCCCACTCATCGTGCCGAGCTCGGCGAGGGTGGTCGGGGTGCCCGTGGCGATCTCGCGCAGAGTCGCATCGTGGAAGATGACGTAGGCCGGAACCCCCTGCTCCTTCGACTCGGCGGCCCTCCATGCTCGGAGGCGCTCGAACAGCGGGGCGGCTTCGGCCGGCAGCTCGACAACCGGGCCGCGACGGGATTTGGCCGGACGAGCCGCACGCTCCGGTTCCCGGCGCAGCATCACCGGACGTGCACCACCGAGCACCGACGCACTGGCTTCCGTCACGACGAGGGTGCCGTACTCCCCCTGCACGGCGAGGAGGCCCTGGGCGAGCAACTGGCGCACGACGCCCCTCCACTCCTGGTCCGAGAGCTCTGTGCCGATTCCGAAGGTCGACAACGAGGCGTGATCGTTCTGGGTGATGCGAGCAGTGCTGCGGCCGAGAAGGATGTCGACGATCTGCCCCGCACCGAACTTCTGGTTGCGCTCCCGCTGCAGTCTCACGATCGTGGAGAGCAACTTCTGCGCCGGCACGGTGCCATCCCACGACTCGGGGGGAGAAAGGCAGGTATCGCAGTTGCCGCAGGCGGTGGAGGTCTCGCCGAAGTACCCGAGCAACTGCACGCGCCGACACTGCACGGTCTCGCACAGCGCGAGCATCGCATCGAGGTGCAGACCGAGGCGGCGGCGGTGCTCGGCGTCGCCCTCTGAGCCGTCGATCATGCGGCGCTGCTGCATCACATCCTGCAGTCCGTACGCGAGCCAGGCGGTGGAGGGAAGTCCATCGCGACCGGCGCGACCGGTCTCCTGGTAGTAGCCCTCGACCGACTTCGGCAGGTCGAGGTGGGCGACGAAACGCACATCGGGCTTGTCGATGCCCATGCCGAAAGCGATGGTGGCGACCATGACGATGCCGTCTTCACGCAGGAACCGGGACTGGTTGGCGGCCCTCAGCCGAGAATCAAGACCCGCGTGGTACGGCAGGGCCGCGATGCCGTTCTGCACCAGGAAGTCCGCGGTCTTCTCCACGGAGGCGCGGGAGAGGCAATAGACGATGCCGGCATCGCCGGGGTGTTCGCTGCGCAGCAGTTCGAGCAACTGCTGCTGCGGGGCATTCTTCGCTGCGATACGATACTGGATATTCGGACGGTCGAAGCTCGCGACGAAGTGGCGCGCATCGCTCAGTTGCAGCCGCTTCTGGATCTCGAGGTGGGTCTGCTCGGTCGCGGTCGCGGTGAGCGCGATGCGCGGCACACTCGGCCATCGCTCGTGCAGCATCGAGAGCTGAAGGTAGTCGGGGCGGAAGTCGTGGCCCCACTGCGAGACACAGTGCGCCTCGTCGATGGCGAAGAGGGAGATGGATGCCCGGTCGAGCAGATCGGCAGTCGCCGATACGCGCAGGCGCTCCGGCGCGAGGTAGAGCAGGTCGAGCTCGCCGTTGAGCAGCGCGTGCTCCACTCCCATCCGTTGAGCCTGGTCCTGGGTCGAGTTGAGGAACGCTGCGCGCACGCCGACCGCGGACAGGGCATCCACCTGGTCCTGCATGAGGGCGATGAGCGGAGAGATGACCACGCCGGTGCCCTCCCGCACGAGGGCGGGGATCTGGTAGCAGAGCGACTTGCCCCCGCCGGTGGGCATGAGCACCAGGGCGTCTCCGCCATCCACAACCTGCTGGATGATCTCGGCCTGGTCGCCGCGGAAGCTGTCGTAACCGAACACCGTGTGCAGCGCGTCGCTCGCGCTGGAGTACTTGGAGGACGATGGTCGGGCCGGCTCGCGGGCGATGAATTCACGCTCGCGATCTTCGACCGATGGGGGCTCGTAGTCGAACTCGTCGGGCGGCTCGAGGTCGTCGGGATCCCACGGGACGTCCGCACTCCAGCTCACCGCACAGCCCTCATCCCGGGGCTCTCCGGCCCACCGGGCGAGTCTAGCCGCGGGGGGTGACAGCGCCCGTCGGGTCACCGTCGCTGTGCACGAGGGTCGCAGGGTCGGGCGGTGGAGGGAGAGTGACGGAGCGCACTCGGGCGAGCCCGAACCGCTTGGCCGCGCGCAGCACGAGCCACGCGTAGAGGGCGAGGGTGAGCGCCGAGATCACGACCTCGAGGCCGCTGCGGGTCTTGGAGTTCACGTCGACGAGGCCGAAGGCCCCGATCACGAAGATCACCGTGTTGTTGACGACATGGGCCACGATGGATGCCTCGAGCCCCCCGGTTCTCCACACCAGCCATCCGGCCACGACAGCGAACACCGAGACGTCGATCAGCCCCCACACGTCGTACTGGTGGCCGATGGTGAACAGCGGCACGGGCAGCAGGATCGCGAACAGCGGATGCTTCAGCCATCCGCCGATCGTCTGCGCGAGGTAGCCGCGAAAGAAGACCTCTTCCGCGGTGGCCTGCAGCGGCACCAGCACCACCGCGACGAGCACCACGACCCAGGTGCTCGAGGATACGGCGGCGGGCGGGATGCCCTCACCGGTCACAAGGGGAAGCAGAACCACCGAGAACAGGGTCGAGACGCCGTAGGCGATGACGACCGGGAGGATGAGCCGTGCCATCCATCGCCAGCGCAGCCGCCCGGCGATCGACCACAGCAGGCCGACCGGGCGCGGCCCCATGACGAGTCGAGCGAGCCAGACGGACGGAAGGATCACCGCGATGGAAGACAGTGAGAACGCGAGCACTACCGGGAGGCTGTTGTCGATCTCGCCCGTGGTGATGAGCTTCGTGATCACCGGTCGCACCTCGGGGAAGACCAGCGTCGATGCGAGCAGCAGGACGACAAGCACGATGGTGAAGCCGATGAAGATGGCGAGGGCGATCAGTCCCGTGACGAGCGGCTTCCACCAGCGATAGCCGGGGACAGTTCTGGCGAGGCGGTGATAGGCGAATTCCACGCGGCGAGCCTAACGACTGAAACGGGGAGTCCGGCCAGAGCCGGACTCCCCCTTTCGCGGGACATCGGGCCCTAAGTCCTCTCCCGCGACGCCGACGGTCTGGCTAGTGTTGATGGCCTGAAGTCTTGGGAGTGTGGATTCGAGGTCGGGAGAGTCAGATGGCGACAAACAGTCGAGGTCGCGGAATCGTGCGCGATGGGCCGTGGGGATTCGTATTTTTGCTGGCCTACATCGGCGCCGCTGTGTACTTCATTTCCACATCGGACGGATCCTTCGTCCAGGTGATCCTCGGGCTCCTGAAGGCCATCGTCTGGCCCGCGTACGTCATATTCCACGTGCTGAAGGGCCTCGGCGCCTGACCGAGGGCGACTCCCCTCGTCAGAACACGAACACCAGCGACGGCCAGGACGCGGAATCCTCCAGTTGCGCGTCTCCGCCGTAGGTGGCGGAGAGCAGATGGATGCCGCGGCCGAGCTTCGGCAGCGTCACGGTCGCCCGACCGTTGTCCGCAGCCGTCAGCGTTGCGGTGGCGATGACCGTGCGACCGTCCCGCACCACGACGTCTCCGGTCGGCATGAGGCCGCGGCCGGACACCGCCACCCGGTAGACGACCGGCAAGTCGTGGCGAACGAACACCCGGTCAACGGTCCCCCGCGTGGTGGAGGCGAGGCGATCGACCGTCGCCGCCGCCGAGGTCGCCGCCCCCGGGGTCGTGCCGGGTGCGCTCGCCGTGACCGTCACGGTGATCGCTGCGCCGGCATCCGCGGGCACCAGTGTGTAGGCCGCGGCTGTCGCTCCGCCGATGGGCGCTCCCTCCCGATTCCACTGGAAGGCGAGGGTGGGGGATGCCACGCTCCAACTGCCGGGGGTCGCCGTGAGGGTGCGCCCCACCTTCGCGGTGCCGCTGATGCTCGGCGGTGTCACCGAGGTGATGGCCGGCACCGTGATCGTGAGCGGAACCTCGATCGACGTGCCGGTCTGCGGCACCGCGACCGTGAGCACCAGGGTGCCGGCAGGCGTGGCCGTGGGAACGGTGACCGCGACGGACGCCCGGCCGACCTCATCAGTGAGGTCGACGACGGTGGGGTCGATGGCGGACTGCCCGAGCACCACTCCGCCAGCACTGACCGTGGCGGTGCCGGAGTTGGGCTCTCCGTTGGAGAACAACAGCGACGAGAGACCGAGGGTCACGACGTCCCCGGGCTGTGCGATGGCCGAGGAGAGGGTCACACCCACAGCCCGCTGCGCGTAGTCGGGGGAAGCCACCGGGTTCGCCACGAAGTAGTCGACCATGCTCTGCAGGTCGATCTTTCCCGTGTCGCCGGCGTTCGTGCCCTTGGCGAGCGTCGCGAAGTTGTCACCACCGGAGGCGAGGAAGGAGTTCACGACCACGGTGATCGAATCGGTCGCGGCCAGCGGCACGCCATTCACCGTGATCCCCGTGATGTGGCTTCCGGCAGCCGCCGTCGGGTCATAGCGATACTCCAGGGACTTCGATACGCCGAGCTTGAGGAACGGACGGGTCGACGTCGCCGGCTGCCACTGCTCCTCGAGCACCTGCTTGAGCTGCGCTCCCGTGAGCGTCTCGGTCACGAGCGTGTTGGCGAAGGGCTGCACGCTCGCGGCCTCCTGATAGGTGACGCGACCGTCGACATCGTTCGGAGTGTTGGCACTGGCCTTGTAGGTGAGATCGGTGCGGAGACCGCCCGGATTCATCAGCGCGACCTGCGCCTTGCCGTTCGTCGCCCAGAGCTGCACATCGGCCACGAAGTTGCCGAGCGGGGACTCGCCACCGCGGTTCTCGGTGACACCGTCCTTCTGGCTCGCCCGCTTGAAGTCGGCGGTGATCGCGCCGACGGGCACCGAGCCCTTGTCCTTCGCCGCGGCAACCGCGGCGGCGACGATGCCGGCGACGGTAGGGTCGGGAGCGAAGGCTCCGAACAGCGGCTTCACCTCGGAGGTGATGCTGAGCAGGGCTTTCGTTGTGGGGTCCACAGAGAGAGAAAGGTGGCCGTAGTTTTCGCCGTATTTGCCTGCCTGAAGCACCGGACGGGTGCGGTCGGTGCCCGGCACCGGCAGCTGCCAGTTGTAGGCCTGGTGGGTGTGGCCTGAGACGATGGCGTCGACGTTCGCGTCCACCGTGCTCACGATCTTGCCGAAGGCGGAGTCACCGGTGGCAGTCGCGAGCGTGGCATCCGCCGCCCCCTCGTGGACTGTCAATACGATGACATCCGCCTCACCGTTGGCGGGATTGCCGTCGCTCAGCTGGTCGGCGACACGGTTGACCTCGGTCGGGATGTCCCGGAACTCGAGGTTCGCGACCCCGGCCGGACTCACCAGCGACGGCGTCTCATCCGTCGTCGCTCCGATGAAGCCGACCGTGACACCGCCCACCTGCTTGAGGGCGTACTGGGCGAACTCCGGCTGGCCGGTGCTGCGGTTGTAGATGTTCGCGCTGAGCAGCGGATAGTTCGTGGCCGGGATCACCCGGCCCTCGAGGTCTGCCTGCCCCTGGTCGAGTTCGTGGTTGCCGATCGCGCTCGCGTCGACGCCGACCGCGTTCAGCGCGTCGATGGTCGGTTGGTCTTTCTGGATGAAGCTGGTGAAGGTGGAGGCCCCGATGGAGTCACCGCCGGAGACGACGAGCGTGTTGGGATTGGCCGCACGGAACGACTTCACCAGGCCACCAAGCACCGCAGCGCCCGCCGACGGGGACGACGCTTCGAGACGGCCGTGGAAGTCGTTGAAGCTGAGGATGTCGATGGCGACCGGTGCATCCGCAGCGGTGGCAGCGGATGCCGCGAGCGTCGGGATACCGAGCGCGACAGCGAGCGCGATAGCCGGGATGGTGAATCGGCGGGAACGGAAGGGTGCCATGGCTTCGTGTGTCTCCTTGGATGCACGGCGCGTGCAGACGATGAGGTCCACCCCCGATCGGGGGGTGATGTGCACCCTATCCGTTCGAACGCCGTCGATGGAAGGACCTTTACCGAATGGTCATCGGTGGTTAGCACTACCGTTGAGTTCTCCCTCCAGAAAAGGTCTCCCGTGCTCGCTGTGTTCGTCGGCGTCACGGCAGCGCTCATTTTCGGATCCGCGGACTTCGCCGGGGGCATGGCAGCGAAGCGCATCAGCGCGGTGCGCGTGACCGCGATCGGCGGACTTTCGGGACTCGTGCTTCTGCTGCTCGCGCTTCCGCTGTTCCCGAGCGTGTGGTCGACGAAGGCGGTGCTGCTCGGTGGCATCACCGGCATCACGGGCGCCCTTGCCGTCGTGCTGCTCTATGCCTGCCTCGCGATCGGACCCATGAGCATCCTCTCGCCACTCACCGCCGTGATCTCGGCGGTGGTGCCGGTGCTGGCAGGGGTCATTCGGGGCGAGCGGCTGACCACCCTCGGTTACATCGCCATCCCCGTCGCGCTGGTCGCCGTCGTGCTCGTGGGTTTCGTGCCCGAGCGCGGCGCGGTACGCCCGTCGCTGAAGGCGCTCGCGATGGCGGTCGGATCCGGCGCGCTGATCGGCGTCTTCCTGATCCTGATCGACCAGACCCCGGATGATTCGGGGCTCGTGCCCCTCGTGGTGAGCCGGGCCGTCAATGCCACCGTGATGTTCAGCGCCATCGCGCTCGGCGCACTGTGGGCGCGCCGCCGAGGAACGGCGCCTGCCGGTGCCGCCCGGTGGAGGCCCGGCCTGCCGCTGGCCATCATTGCCGGGGTGATCGATGCCACCGCGAACGCCCTACTGCTCGTGGGACTTCGGCTCGGCGAACTCACCATCCAGTCCGTGCTCACCGCGCTCTATCCCGCGGGCACGATCATTCTCGCCGCCATCGTGTTGCGCGAACGGATCGCCCCGGTGCAGGTAGTGGGTCTCGTTCTGGCACTCACGGCCGCTGCCCTGCTCGCGGTGGCCTAGGAGCGTGCGGTGCTGAGCGTCGTTCTCGCCCTCGCGGGCTCCATCATCTACGGGGCGAGTGACTTCTTCGGAGGCATCGCCGCCCGCGGCACGAGCGCCGTGAGGGTGACGCTGATCAACTCGATCTCCGGCCTGGCGATAGTGATGGTCGCCGCCCTGGTGCTCCCCAGCCGGTGGGGCAGCTCCGTGTTGCTGTGGGGCGGGCTCGCCGGCGCCTGCGGGGCGGTCGCGCTCGTGCTGCTCTATGCCTGTCTCGCCATCGGACCGATGAGCATCCTCTCCCCGATTCTGGCCCTGGTGGCCGCGGTGATCCCGATCGCTGTGGGTTTCGCGCGCGGCGAGCGGTTGAGTGGGCTGGGTTACCTCGGCCTCGTCGTCGGGCTGGTCGCGATCATCCTGATCTGCCTCGTTCCGGGCGAACGCGCCGTTCGCCCGAGCCCACGCGGGATCGTCATGGCGGTGGGGGCCGGAGTCGCGATCGGAGGGTACCTCGTCTTCATCGACCTGACGCCGCCCGACAGCGGGCCGGCGCCGCTCCTCGTCACCTTCGTCGTCACCGGCGTCGTCATGTCTGTGATCCTGCTGGGCCAGCGGCTGGCCCGGGGCGGTGCGCCACGCCCGCCGATCACCCGGGCGACCGTGATCTTCTCGGTGCTCTGTGGGCTGACGGATGCCGCGGCAGCGTTCCTTTTTCTGCTCGCACTGCGCGCGGGAGAGCTCTCGATCGTCTCAGTGCTGAATGCGCTCGCCCCGGCCGGCACCATCGTGCTCGCCGCCCTCGTGCTGCGGGAGCGGATCGCGCCGGTGCAGTGGGTGGGTCTGGCGGTCGCCCTCGTGGCTGCCGCGCTTCTCGCGCTGGCCTGACCGGTCGGTGGCTCTGCCGTGCTCCGCAACCCGGCACCCGGATGCGGAGACCCGGGTAGCGGCCGGAGCGACTAGCCGATGCGCTGGAGTGCGGTGAAGCGCATGTCGGTGAAGCCGGACGCGCAGGTCTGGAAGAGCAGATCGTAGCCGCGGGGGATGTCCTCGGCGTGGTTGACCTCACCGTTGAGGTGGGCGACCACACCGATCACGCGGTAGCGGCCGGCATCCAGGCCCGTGATCGTGACGATCGCACCGGCAGCGGTGGGGAATCGGCTGCCGCCACAGTTGCTGTGTTCTGCGATGACCCGCACCCGGTAGACCGCGGTGACGTCCACGGCGCCGCGGCATTGGTTGATCTCGTTCTGGAAGCCGCTGGTCCACACGCGCTGCACGAAGCCCTGGGCGGCGCGGGCGGCAGCCTCGGCCGCAGCCTGTGCCGCGGCTTGCGCGGCCGCCTGGGCCGCTGCGGCCGCGGCGGCCTGTGCTGCCGCAGCAGCGGCGGCGGCAGCAACAGCAGCTTCGTGCTCGGCTTTCAGCTGTGCCGCCGCGCGGGCGATCGCCTCGATGCGAACATCCCGCTGGGAGAGGAAGTCGCCGAGCACGACGGTGCGCACGAGGTGCGCGACGGTGGGTGCCGCCGGGGCGACCGCTGCGGGCTGAGGAGCCTGCGTCACGGTTGCGCGCCCGGCCGGCACGACGAGGATGGACGGACGATCGGTCCACAGCGATGCCGCACGCACGCTGTTCGGCGTGCCCGTCTCGGTGCCGATGGTGACGATCTCGCTGCGGGCGGGCTGTGCGATGTGGGCAGCCGCTCGATCCGCCGGCGAGAGGGGAACGAGGATGGCGACACTGGCAGCGGTGACGCCGACGACGAGGGTCGTCAGCACCTGGCGTAATGCCGTCGCAGATGGTGCGAAGCCGCTCACAGACATGGAATCCCCGATTCAGTCACAGATGTACATGTGCTGTGTCGGGTGGTTAGTCGCAGCTGTTTCGTGAGTTGCCTAGGGAGCGTCTCACACCTGAAACGCTAACAGAATCCCGCTCCGCGTCAATGTGCCGTTGTACCCCGATTCGTCGCCGGAGGCTCGAAGCAGATGCGTTTTCATACAGCTGCTGAACTACACCACGGTCTAGCTAATGCCCGCAGACCATAGTGATATCGATCTCATTCCGGGAAATGCCCGGTGAAGCTCACCTTCGAAGAATTGGGGTACAACGTCCGCGGTGTACCCCTTTGGCGCTCCCGCGCCCCTCACCACGGACATCGCCTCTCCCCCGTTTTGGGGGGCTGGTGACTTTCGCAAACTCAGCGTTCGGTGGGTGATCCGAACCAGTCGGTGAAGGCGACCCAGAAGTTGCGGTTGCCGTAGGACGAGCACGCGTCACCCTGACCCCGCGGATTGGCCAGGGCTGCGGCGTTCGGCTGATACGGCGTGTAGTTGTACAGCGCGGCCGTCGCCGGGTTGCGGATCTCCACCACGGCCGACCCGCACGTCGCATCCGGGCTGAACTTCACCGCCACCTGCCCCACCCGATAGCGCCAGTGCGCGGGATCCAGCAGGTAGCTGCGCAGTTGCTTCGCGGCCTGGTACACCTGGGAGGCGAATCCGTAGAACTCGGTCTCGCAGGCAGCGGAGTCGGGGCATCCGTATCCCATGGCCACCCGGTAGGCGCGGTCCGTCGGGGACACCGCCGTGATGAGTCCCTGTTCCTTCTGCAGCATCACGAGCAGCACCTGCGGGTTGATGCGGCAGGCGTGCGCCACCTGCACCACGATTCGGCTGGCGAGAACGCCCGACTCCCCCTGGAGAGCGGTGCACTGCCCGCTGGCCGAGGCCGCACGGGCCGGGAGTTCGGACCGGTAGGCGCGCAGGCAGGTGGTCTCACTGGTGAAGGCGCATCCGGGTGCCTGTTGGGCGATGAACGACTGCACCTCTGCCTCGGTCAGCGATCGCGAGTCGGACAGCACCCGGTCGGACAGGATGTATCCGGGGTCGAAGTCCGCGATGCCGGCGACGGCACCATCGTGATGCGGCGGTGATGCGGCGTCGGCGGGCCCACGGCCGGCCGCGAGCCCACCGAGGATCACCGCGAGAATCGAGGCGACCGCGACGGCACGGAGCACGACGACGGATCGCGGGTCTGGCGCACGACGGGACGGCATCCCCCCATCTTCGTCGCCCCGCGCCGCGCCGCCTAGACTTCCCCGTCGGTTCCGGCGGAATGGGCTCCGGGTAACGCCCCCTCTTTTCGCCCCCGCGGTGCGACGAAGGGCGCCCATCCGATCGGATGGACGCCCTTCGGCACACGGGGTTGCTACAGCGCCGCGAGTTCTTCGATCACTCGGTCGCCGGGAGCGGCGTTGACCATGGACGCGGTGATCTCGGCGCGGCCGAGGAGTTCGTCCATGCGGCGGCGACGCGCCTTCGAGATGAGCGTCACGACGGTACCGACCTTGCCCGCGCGGCCGGTGCGGCCTGAGCGGTGCAGGTAGGTCTTGTACTCGTCGGGGGCGTCGGCCTGGATCACGAGGCTGATGTCATCCACGTGGATGCCGCGGGCCGCGACATCCGTCGCCACGAGCACGTTGACCCGGCCGCTGGTGAGCAGCTGGAGGTTGCGCGTGCGTCGCGACTGGTTGAGGTCTCCGTGCAGCGAGGTGGCCGGGATGCCGGCATCCTCGAGCTGGTCGGCCAACTGCTCGGCGAACGCGCGGGTGCGGGCGAAGATGAGCGTCTTGCCCTCGCCACCGGCGAGCTCCTCGATGATGCGGGTCTTGTCCCGCTGCTCGATGAGCAGCACACGGTGGTCGATCGTGGAAGACGCCTGGTCTTCGCCCGCGACCTCGTGCACTGCGGGGTCCTTGAGGAACTGCTTGACCAGGGTGGCGACACCCTTGTCGAGAGTGGCCGAGAACAGCAGCTTCTGGCCGCCGGCCTTGGTGGACTCGAGGATGCGCTGCACCGGCTCGAGGAAGCCCAGGTCGCACATGTGGTCGGCCTCGTCGAGCACGGTCACGAAGACCTCGCTCAGATCGAGTCGGCCCTGCTCGATGAGGTCTTCGACGCGACCGGGAGTCGCGATGACGATATCGACACCACGCTGGAGGGTCGAGACCTGCTTGTACTGCGGCACGCCACCGACGATCGTCGTGGTGAACAGGCCGACGCTGCGGGCGATGGGCTGCACCGTGCGGTCGATCTGCATGGCGAGCTCACGGGTGGGCGCGAGGATCAGCGCGCGGGGCTTGCGGCCGGGCTTGCGTCCGGCGCCACCCATGTTCTCCATGAGGCGCTCCACGAGCGGGGCCCCGAAGGCGATGGTCTTGCCGGATCCGGTCTTTCCGCGACCGAGCACGTCCTTGCCGGCGAGCACATCCGGGATGGTGGCGGCCTGGATCGGGAACGGCGTCTCTGCACCCATCACGATGAGCTGACGGGTCATGTTGTCGCCGATGCCGAGGTCTTTCCAGCTGACGCCCGCC
This sequence comes from Frigoribacterium sp. UYMn621, assembly GCF_040549525.1. Classification (NCBI taxonomy): domain Bacteria; kingdom Bacillati; phylum Actinomycetota; class Actinomycetes; order Micrococcales; family Microbacteriaceae; genus Frigoribacterium; species Frigoribacterium sp. UYMn621. The sequence goes on from NZ_JBEPTM010000002.1 coordinate 364,257, forward strand.
GCGTCACCCGCGGTGATGACCTTGGCCTCGAGTCGCTCCAGCACGACGTCTTCGTGGGCGGCGAAAGCCGTCGACTTGGCGTCGTTCTTGGCCGGGTAGTAGTCGCTGTCGCGGCGGGGAGCACGATCCTCGAAGGAGCGAGCCGGACGGTCGTTGTACGACGGGCGCTCCGTGCGAGCGGGACGATCGTTGTAAGACGGGCGCTCGGTGCGAGCCGGCCGGTCGTTGTACGCGGGGCGCTCCGTGCGAGCCGGACGATCGTTGTACGCGGGACGATCCGTGCGCGGTGCGCGGTCGTTGTACGCGGGGCGCTCCGTGCGAGCCGGACGATCGTTGTACGCGGGACGATCCGTGCGCGGTGCGCGGTCGTTGTACGCGGGGCGCTCCGTGCGAGCCGGACGAGCGTTGTACGACGGGCGCTCGGTGCGAGCGGGACGGTCGTTGTATGCGGGACGATCGGTGCGCGGTGCGCGGTCGTTGGTCGCCGGGCGGTCGCCGTACGAGGGACGCTCGGTGCGAGCCGGACGATCGCCGTAGGCCGGGCGCGCGGGGCGGTCGGTGTTGTTGTAGGACGGGCGAGCCGGACGGTCGCCGTACGACGGACGCGCGGGCCGGTCGTTGTAGGAGGGACGCTCGGTGCGCTCGCCATAGGAGGGACGCTCGGTGCGCTGGGGGCGGTCGCCGTAGGAGGGGCGAGCCGGACGCTCATTGGTCGGGGTCCAGTTGGGACGGCGATCCGTGGATGCGGGGCGCTCGGTGCCTGCGGGGCGGTCCCCGGTGCGCGCGGCACGCTCATCCGCGTTCCAGCGCTTCTTCACCGGGGCGTCGTTGTGGAAGCCGCGGTGACCCTCGCTGCGGCTGCCATTCTTGGCGGGTCCAGCGGAGTTGTACTTCTTGACAGGTCGGCCTGTGGCCGCTTTTTTATCGAAGGGCATAGTCGTATTTCCGGGTTGTGTTTAAGTGCATGGCAGCACACTGCCAACAAGCAGTGTTTCTGCTGGAACCCGGGCAGTCTTTGGCCAGGACCGTTTCACATACGTGATTGTTCCCACGTATTCCAGGGAGTAGCTGGAGGTGTTCTCTTAAGGTGAGAACTGAGGGAAACCGGCCCGAAAGACTTACAAACCCATTCGCGTTTACGCCGCGATGTCTAGAGCCGACTCGACTACATTACAGGACACCCGCCGAAAGCGCATTAGATTGACACGAATGCGTGTTCTGGGAGCGACGGCCACACGGCAGAGGGCGGCGTGGGCGATATCTGCGCTCGCGTCCGCCGCCGTTCTGCTGTCGCTCGTCGCGTGCACGCCGACCGGCTCTCAGTCGGAGCGAGTCACCCCCACAGCGCAGCCCGTCTATCCGCAGGTGAAGACCTACCCCCGCATCGTCGTGGCCGAGAACCTCGACTACGGCAGCGCGACGGGTGGGCGAGTGGATGTCTGCCTCCCGCCCGATTCGACGGGCTCATCGACCCCCCGCGCCGCAGTCATTTCCATCCACGGCGGCAGCTGGCGGGCGGGCGACAAGGCCAACATCAACTGGCGCAGCGTCTGCCAGTGGCTCGCGTCAGAGGGTTTCGTCACCTTCTCTGTGGGTTACGCGCTGGCCCCGCAGCATCCGTTCCCTGCCGGAATCGACGATGTGCGGGCCGCCGTGCGGTACATGCGCTCGAGTGCGGTCGTGCAGAAATACGACATCGACCCGAAGCGCATCGGGGCGTTCGGCGGGTCGGCCGGTGGCAACCTCGCGGCGCTGCTCGGTGTCGAGGGCACCGGCAGCCTCACCTCTGCCTCCCGGGTCGCGGCGGTGGCCGAGCTCAGCGGCCCGACCAACCTCACCGGCGATGGCATCGAGCTCGCGGACTTCCGCCCGCTCGAACTCTCCTACCTCGCGTGCGCGAGCTTCGAGGACTGCCCGCAGGCGGCGCGCGCCTCGCCCCTGTTCCAGGTCGACGATTCGGATCCCCCGTTCTTCATCGGGCACTCCCTGAACGAACGGATCCCCCTCGAGCAGTCGAGCGAGTTCGTGCGAGCGCTGCGGGAGCACGACATCGACACGACTTTCGTGACCGTGAAGGGGCACCTCCATTCGATTGCGATGCTCAGCGACGACATGCGCTCGCGCATCTCGAGCTTCTTCCACAGCGCGCTCGATCGGCCCGCCGGCTGAGCTCAGCGCTCGAAGCGCGCCGCCTCTGCACACTCGACCGCGACGCGGATGCGGGAGCTCATGTCCTCGGACAGCCGTGGCAGGGCATCCAACCGAAACCACGCCGCCTCGGTGTTCTCGCCGTCGGCGGGGAACGGATCGCCCGAGACCCAGCTGCAGCGGAACACGAGGTCGAGATACCTCGACCGGTCGCCGTTCGCGTAGGTGACGGTGTCGATCACCTTGACCCAGGCCAGCGATTCGACGTGCGCGACGACATCCGCTTCCTCGAGTACCTCTCGCTCGGCCGCGACGGCGGGTTCCTCCCCCGGGTCGACGATGCCGGTGACGGGAGTCCACGCGCCGCTGTCCGCACGCCGCACGAGCAACAACTCGGGTCCCCGCAGCACCACCGCCGTCACCCCGGGCAACCACAGCTCGTCGTGCCCGATCTTTTCCCTGAGGGCGAGAACGAAGTCGGGGGTGGCCATCAGTCGAGCCTAGCTTTGCGCCTCGGACACTGGCGCCGTGTCCGCCGCCTCCCTGGCCGCGCGACGATCGCTGCGACGTTCCTTCGCACCCTCCACCAGGTAGTAGAGCACCGGCAACACGATGAGCGTGAGCAGGGTGGATGACACGAGTCCGCCGATCACCACGATCGCGAGCGGCTGAGAGATGAAGCCACCGTGACCGGTGAGGCCGATTCCCAGCGGCACAAGCGCGAAGATCGTCGCGAGAGCGGTCATGAGGATCGGCCGCAGACGACGCGAGGCGCCGTTGACGATCGCGTCGGCGACCTTCATCCCCCGGGTGCGGTACTGGTTGATCAGGTCGACGAGCACGATCGCGTTCGTCACCACGATTCCGATGAGCATCAGCACCCCGATCAGCGAGGCGACTCCGAGGGGAACCCCGGAGATCACCTGAAGCACGATCGCGCCGGTCGCGGCGAAGGGGATCGACACGAGCAGCAGCAAGGGCTGCCGCAGGCTCTTGAAGGTGGCCACCATCACGACGTAGACGATGAGGATGGCAGCGAGCAGTGCGAGTCCGAGCTGGCTGAACGAGTCGCCCTGCTGGGTGGTGACCCCGCCGAGAGTCGCGGTGGCGCTGGCCGGCAGCTTCGCCTTCGCGACAGCGGCCGACACGATCGTCGAGGCGCTCCCCGTGTTGTCCGTGCTCGGCGTCACCGAGAGAGTGGCGCTGCGCAGGCCCTTGATCGTGGTGATGCTCGACGGCCCGTTGACCGTGGAGACGGTGGCGAGGTCGGAGAGCGGCACGACGCCGGTCGCGGTCGGAATAGAGAAGGCCTTCAGGGCATCCGTTGTGGTCGGCGCACTGGAATTATTCACATAGATCGAGAGGGTCTTGCCGTCGATGACCACGCTCCCGGTGGCGCTCGGGTTCATCGCCTGCGTGACGATGCCGCCGACCTGCACCTCGGTCAGTCCGGCGGCGGCCGCCTTCGCGCGGTCGATCTGCACCGCGATGTAGGGCAGGGACGCGGAGAGGTTGCTCGATGCCCGCGAGACGACGGAGAGGTCCTTCACCTTGGCGAGAATGGTGTCGGATGCCTCGCGCAGGTCCGCGTCACTGCCGGCGGTGACGTTCACCTCGATGTCCGACGACGCGAAACCGCCCTGGGCCGCCGCGACGGCGAGCTCTCCCTTGCCGGTGATCTTCTTCAATTCCGAGGTGACCTTCGCCTGGAGCTTGGCCTGGTCGGCGTTCGGGTCGGTCGTGAGCGAGTAGGTGCTCGATCCCCCACCCGAGAACGCCGCGCGCAGCGAACTGCCACCGGACCCGATGGTGAGAAGCACGGTATCGACGCCCTTCACCTCGCGGAGCGTGGTCTCCACCTCCTTCGACGCGGCATCCTGGGCCTCGAGGCTGGTGCCGAGGGGAAGCTTCTGGGTCACGGTGAGCGTGTTCTGCCCGCTGTTGCCGATGAAGTTGGTCTTGAGGCTCGTGGCGAGCAGACCGCTGCCGGCAAGGAGCAGCAGCGCGGCCACCAGCACGATCGCGGGGAACTTGAGAGTCCAGCGGATCACCGGAAGGTAGATCTTCTGGAGGCGAGTGACCTTCTCGACCGCCTCGGTGCCGGCGTGCTTGTGCACCGCCTTCTTGCTGCCGAGGAACCAGTAGGCAAGCACCGGGACGATCGTGAGGGAGACGAACAGTGACGCGAGCAAGGCCATGGTCACGGTGAGCGCGAAGGGCCGGAACAGCTCCCCGGTGAGCCCACCGACGAGGGCGATGGGAAGGAACACGGCAACCGTCGTCACCGTCGAGGCGGTGACCGCCGTTGCGACCTCGCGAACGGCGGAGAGGATGGCGGGCAGCTTCTCCTCACCGAGCCCGAGGTGCCGCTTGATGTTCTCGATCACGACGATCGAGTCATCGACGACGCGACCGATCGCGATCGTGAGCGCGGCGAGGGTGATCACGTTGAGCGTGTACCCCGAGGCCTGCATGCCGATGAAGGTGATGAGCACCGAGACCGGTATCGAGATCGCCGTCACCAGGGTCGAGCGCACCGAGAACAGGAAGACGAGGATGATGATCACGGCGAAGCCGAGGCCGAGCAGGCCCTCTTGGGCGAGGCTGTCGATCGACTGGGTGATCGACGGCGCCTGGTCGGAGACGACGGTGAATCTGGTGTTCGAGCCCAGCTGCTTCTCGAGAGCGGGGATGTCGTCCCGCACGGTGTGGGACACCGACACCGTGTTGCCTGCGGCCGACTTGGTGATGTTGAGGGTCACGGCAGGCTTGCCGTTGACACTGGAGTAGCCGCTCGTCGGGTCGTTGACGACAGCGACGGTGGCGACATCCGCGATGGTGGGTGGCGTCGCCGTCCGGGTGCCGAGCAGCGGAAGGGCGGCGATCTCTGCTGTGCTGGTGATGCGCGACCCGGACTGCACGGTGAGGGTCTTGCCGTCCTCGGTGATCGATCCGCTCGCCAGCAGCGTGCCATTGGCCGCGAGGGCGGACTTGATCGACTGGATGGTCAGACCGTCTGCGGCGAGTTTGTCCACATCCGGGGTGATGGTGACCCGCTGGGACGCGGCGCCGAGCAGGCTCACATCGCTGACGCCCTCGAGTTGCTTCAGGTTCGTGACCGTGAGAGCGGAGAGTTTCGCGGCGAGGGTGTTGGCGTCCATGTCGCTGGTCACGGCGAGTTGGATCACCGGGAAGTCGCTCAGGCTGAAGGTGATCACCTGCGGCGTGACACTGGACGGCAGGCGCGTCTTGATGCGGTCGAGGGCCAGCTGCACCTTCTGCTCGGAGGTGGCGATGTCGGTGCCATAGGCGAATGAGGCCGTGACCGTCGACGCCGAGGTGTTGGATGTCGCGGTGGTGGAGTCGAGATTCTCGATGCCCTGGAGCCCGCTCTCGATCGGAGTGCTGACATCGGTGTTCACGACATCCGGCGACGCACCGGGGTACGACGAGACGATGAAGACCGAGGGGAGCGAGAGGGACGGGATCAACTCCTGCTTGAAGGAGGTGAGGGCGATGCCGCCGAAGATTCCGATGACGATAGTGATCAGCGCGATGAGAGCGCGATTGCGCAGGCTGAAAACTGAAAACAAGTGCACGGGGAAGTCTCCTGGGGCTGTGGCAGGGCGATACGCACGACCTTGTGCTCGTGGAAAGTATCTCAGTGCTTGCTGGAGGTCTGCATACTCTCGTGGGAGTAACCGATCCGCGGGCGCTAGACCACTTCTGCCAGGAAGGACTGGTCGAGCAGTGGACCGCGCGCGAGTGAGGTCCAGGCCCGGCCGAGCGCCTCGATGGCACGATCGGTCTCATCAGTCGAATGGCCGAAGGGGATGCGCAGGAAACGCTCGAAGGCACCATCGATTCCGAAGCGGGGGCCCGCCGCCAGCAACAGTCCTTCCGCGCGTGCGGCGAGCGTCAGTTGCGAGCTCACCGGCGCTCCAAGGTTGACCCAGGTGGTGAGGCCACCATTCGGGGTAGGCACCCGCCACTCCGGGAAGGCAGCCGCAAGCGCCCCGGCGAGGTGGTCCCGGCCCGCCCGCAACTGCGCCTGGCGAATATCGAGAATGGCGTCGTACTGATGGAGGAGGTTCGTCACCACGAGCTGTTCGAGGGCCGGAGTGCCGAGGTCGCCCGCGCTCCGCGCTCGCGTGAGCTTCTGGATGAGCTGCCGCTCGGCCCGGATCCACCCGATCCGCACCCCGCCCCACACCGTCTTCCCGACCGATCCGATGGTGACGGCGGCACCGTAGGCCGCCAGCGGCAGCGGGGTATCCGGCCGGTCGATGGCGAGCTCGGCCATGGTCTCGTCCGCGACGATCACCGTGCCCTGCCGTTCGGCGAGCGCCAGCATCCGCTCCCGCAGTGCGGCCGGCATGGTCTGTCCGGTGGGATTGTGGAAGTCGGGCATGAGGTACCCCATCGCCGGGCTGGAGCGTTGGATGGCCTGCTCGAGCGCCGCTTCATCCCAGCCGTCATCGCTCGTCACGCTCACGGGAACGAGCCGCGCACCGGTGAGCCGGAGGGCTTCATAGGCATGCGGATAGCTCGGTGATTCGACGAGGGCGCTGTCGCCGCGACCGAGAATCGTGCGCGCGAGAAGGGCGATCGCGTGCTGGGCACCGAGGGTGATCATGATCTGTTCCGGTTCAGTCGGCAGCCCCCTCGCGCTGTACCGGTCGGCGACGGCGGCGCGCAGCACCGGGAGTCCGATCGGGTCGAAGCCCGAGTCGCCGAGATAGGCGGGGAGCTCGGCGGCCGCCTGGAGCGCCGCCGCAGCGAGCGCCGGGATTGCGGGCAGCGCAGCCTTGCTGAAGTCGAGATAGCCGGCCTGATGGTTGTCGACGATGATCGGTGAGCGTGAGGGCAGCCGCGCGACGCTGCCCGATCCGCGGAGGCTGTCGAGGTATCCCCCTTCCCTCAGCTCGCCATAGCTCGCCGTCACCGTGGTGCGACTGACCCCGAGCTGCGCCGCCAGGTCACGTTCCGCGGGCACCCGGGTGCCGAGGGGGATGCGGCCGTCGAGGATGAGCAGGCGGATGCGATCGGCCAGTGCCGCGTACGCCGGAGCGGCGGTGGCCTCGCGCCACCCCCGCAGGAGTGAGGCCAATGATCGGGCCGACAGGGAGTTCATGGAGCCACTCTAGGAGGATTGGCATCTTGCCAGAAGGCCAATCTGCCAATTGGATAGCTAAATGATGTTTCGACGCCTGGCCCAGCTGCTCGTCGGCCTGATCCTCTACGGGTTCGCGATCGCGATGATGGTGCAGGCGGGCATCGGCGTCTCGCCCTGGGATGTGCTCACGCAGGGCATAGCGAGGCAGACCGGTCTCGCGTTCGGCCTCATCACGAATGTCGTCGGGCTGCTGGTGCTGCTGTTGTGGATACCCATCCGCCAGAGGCCGGGCCTCGGAACGCTGCTCAACGTGCTGCTGATCGGGCCGAGCGCCCAGTTCGGCCTGTGGCTGCTGCCGGTCATTCGAGAGCCTTGGGAACAGGTGCTCCTGTTCGCCGGCGGGCTCGCACTGCTCGCCCTGGCCACCGGCCTCTATATCGGCGCGCGTTTCGGGCCCGGGCCGCGTGACGGCCTCATGACGGGCATCCATCGCCGCTGGGGCTGGCGACTCTGGATCGTGCGCACCTCGATCGAGGTGACGGTGCTGGCCATCGGATGGCTGCTCGGCGGCAACGTGGGTGTCGGCACCGTGCTGTTCGCGGTGCTGATCGGGCCGATGGTCAACGTGACGATTCCGCTGCTGACCGTGCCAGCGAGCATCCGCCCCGCCGTCCCTCAGGCCTCGGTTACTCAGGCGGCCGCCCCTCCGGCGGCGGTCCCCCGGGCGGCCGTCCTTCCGGCGGCCGTCCCTCAGGCGTCCGTTACTCCGGCGGCCGTCACTCGGGCGGCCGCCATTCGGGCCTCCATCATTCAGGAAGATACGGGGTCAGAGAGGCCAGAGGGACGGATGTTCACCCCATCCGCCACTCCGGCACCTCCCGTCTCACACCTTCCTGAATGATGGAACGCGCCGACTGAACTCACGGACCGAACCGACTGACCGAACCAGCCGGCTCACGGAACTCGCCGGCTCATGGAACGCGCCGGCTCACCGAACCAGCCGGCTCACGGAACGCGCCGGCTCACGGAACGCACTAGCCGAGGTGGCGGGAGGCGTATGCGGCCATCGCGTCGCGCACGAAGGCGGCACCCCCCGGGCCGCCATAGTTCGCGGCGAAGCGGTCGTCGGCAACGTACATCTCACCCAGCCCCGTGAACTGTTCGGAAGTCGGGGCCGTTCCCTGCCAGGAGGCCGTGATCCACACGTAGTGGCGCCGGGTGATCGCCTGCACCGCGTCGCCGTCGACATCCGCGCCCGCCGCGATGGCCGATGCATAGTCCGCCTCCACCGTCTTCTGTTCGGACCGGAACCTTCCTTTGTCCTCTGCGGAGAGGGATCTCCACCACCGGTCACCTCCGGCGTAGGACCGAATGCCCCACCGTTCCTCCACCTCTTCCCGGTAGACGGTGTGGTCGAATCCGTCGAACATCTCGTCGGCCATGAGCGCTGTTCCTTCCTTCTGGTTGATGATGGTGATCTCCACCGAGCGGATCTGCCGGTCGAGACGGTTCTTCTCCTGGCGCAACCAGCGCAGGTGCGCCGCCAGCGCATCCGCATCGTCTGTCGCACCGGCGAGCACGTCCGCGATCGCCGGCAACCCGAGTCCGAGCTCGCGCAGCATCAGGATGCGCTGGAGCCGCGTGAGGGCGACCGCGTCGTAATGGCGGTAGCCATTGGCGCCGAGGCGGGTGGGCGCGAGGAGCCCGATCTCGTCGTAGTGGCGCAGGGTGCGGGAGGTCGTGCCCGAGAGACGGGCGATCTCCTGGATGGACCAGTCCTTGGCTGTGTTCGTCATGAACCTCACGCTAGAGGTTGACGCAGCGTCAAGGTCAAGCGCCATCGTCTCTCCGGAGCTCGAGCCACCAGCGCCCGATCCGCCGGGGAGGCCAGCCGCGGACCGCGGGTTAAGCGAGGGAATGCCGGGAGTATTCCCCCGATCGGCGGCTGATTTCAAACAGACCAGAGTTCAGGTGTAGTGTCGCACCTCGTGACTAGCGAAGTTCGTTCGCCGAAGCGTTGGCTGATCGGCGAACCGCTGGCCTCCGAGAAACTGGAGGGCCAGCTCCTCCCGAAGCACCTCGCGCTGCCCATTTTCGCCAGCGACGCGTTGTCTTCCGTGGCCTATGCGCCCCAGGAACTGCTCCTCATCCTCACCCTCGGTGGACTGGCGTTCCTGAGCTTCGCCCCCTGGGTGGCCGCGGCCGTCGTGCTGCTGCTCATCGTGGTGGTCACCTCCTATCGCCAACTCATCAAGGCCTACCCCTCCGGCGGCGGCGACTATGAGGTCGCCCACAAGAACCTCGGCGAAAAGGCCGGCCTCGTCGTCGCCTCTGCGCTGCTCGTCGACTACATCCTCACCGTCACCGTGTCGGTGGCCTCCGGGGTGGACAACATCATCTCCGCGTTCCCGATGCTCAACACGTACCGGGTCGAGATCGCGGTCGGCTTCGTGATCGTGCTCGCCGCCATCAACCTGCGAGGTGTCGCGGAGTCGAGCAAGGCCTTCGCCCTTCCCACCTACCTCTTCATCGCCTCCACCGGCATCATGATCGTCACCGGGCTTGTTCGCGCCGCGCTGGGTGACACGCCGATCGCGGCGTCCTCGGCCTACACGGTCAAAGATCCGGCCAGCCTCACGCAGATCGCGTTCATCCTGCTGCTGCTTCGCGCCTTCGCGAGCGGATGTTCCGCCCTCACCGGTGTCGAAGCGGTGGCGAACGGCGTGCAGGCGTTCCGCCGTCCGAAGATCAAGAACGCGCAGCGCACTCTCGTGCTCATGGGATCCATCGCCATCGTGCTCTTCGTCGGCATCATGGCCCTCGCGCTGATCAGCAAGGTGCACTACGCGGAGTCAGCGTGTGACCTCCAGGGCTTCAAGGACTGCACCACGGCTCCGCAGACCAGCGTCATCTCGCAGATCGCGGCGGCCACCTTCCCGGGTGCCGGCTATTTCATGTTCTACGTGATCCAGGGCGCCACCGCACTCGTACTGCTGCTTGCTGCGAACACCGCATTCAATGGCTTCCCGCTGCTGGGCTCCGTGCTCGCCCGCGACACCTACGCGCCCAAGTCGCTCCAGACCCGCGGCGACCGCCTGGTCTACTCGAACGGCGTGCTCGTGCTGAGCGGCGCGGCCATCCTGCTCCTGGTGATCTACCGCGCCAATCTCACCCAGCTCATCCAGCTCTACATCATCGGTGTGTTCGTCTCCTTCACCCTCGGCCAGACCGGCATGGTGGTGCACTGGACCCGGATGCTGCGCGACGGCCGCGAGACCCTCAGCAAAGCCCAGCGCGGCCAGGTCTGGCGCAGCCGGGCGATCAACGCCACCGGAGCGACGTTCACCGGCATCGTGCTCATCGTGGTGACAATCACCAAGTTCACCCACGGTGCCTGGCTGGTCTTCGCGATCATGCCCGTGCTCTTCTACCTGATGCTGCGCATCAACCGCTACTACGGGCAGGTGGCCAAGGACATCGAGGTCGACCCCACCACCACCTTCGGTGCCACCGGCGACCACGCCGTCGTGCTCGTCGGCAAGATGCAGAAGCCGACCTTGAAGGCGCTCGACTACGCGATCGCGGCTCGCCACGAGAGCATCGAAGCCGTGCACATCAACATCGACGACAACGCCTCGGAGCTGCTCTCGAAGCAGTGGGACGAGATGAACATCCAGGTGCCGCTGCGCATCGTGCCCTCGCCGTACCGTGACATCAGCATGCCGCTCATCAAGTACATCAAGGCGCGTCGAGCCGAGTTCGGCTCCGAGGTCGTCACGGTCTACACCCCGCAGTACATCGTGGGCCACTGGTGGGAGAACCTGCTGCACAACCACAAGGCCCGACGCATCCGCCAGAAGCTGATGCTCGTGCACGGTGTGACGATCGCGCTGGTGCCGTGGCTGCTCGATTCCACGCGTAACCTCTACAGCCGGTCGTACCGTCCCCTTCCCGGCGAGTCCCGCCGCGGGGAGCCCCGCCGCCCGATCATGCGCAAGCCGCTCCCCCCGGCCGCACCCGCGGCGCGCAAGTCCAGCGTGCTCGCCGGCGATGGTCGCGCCGAGAGTCAGGTCGACCGCGCCGCGCGTCTCGCCCGCGAGTCGGCCGCCAAGAAGTCCGCCGCCAGAAACCCCCCGGGCCAGAAGTAGGGTTCGTGGCGGGCTGGCGTGAAGTGGTGGCCGTCGCCGCCGGTGGCGTGATCGGCACGGGACTGAGATTCACCCTCGACACGGTGATCCCGCACACCGACACCGAGTTTCCGCTCAGCACCCTGATCGTCAACATCGTGGGGTCCTTCGTGCTCGGTGCCCTCGTCGCCACCCTGTGGAGGCGCGCGGGCACTCCCAACTGGCTCAAGATGGGGCTCGGCACAGGCACGGTCGGGTCGTTCACCACGTTCTCCGCGCTCATCGTCTCGCTCGTCGCCGAAGCTCACCACGGCCTGTGGATGCTCGCGGTGCTGTACCTCGTGCTCTCCCTGCTGCTCGGATTCGGTGCCGCGCTGCTCGGGCTGAGCGTGGGGCGTCGCCCGAGGCCGAGTCCGCTGGAGATCGACATGGTGGACGAATGAGCCCGGTCGTCGTCGCGGCGGTGCTCGGGGCTGGAGCCATCGGCGCGCTCGCCCGGTACGCGATCTCGCTGGCGTTCATCCGCGCCACCCGCTTTCCCCGGGCGGTGCTGGTCGTGAACGTGACCGGATCCCTGCTCGGCGGCGGGGTGCTCGCCCTCGCGGACTGGGGCATCCTCGACAGCGGCCTCCACCTCATCCTGGTCACCGGGATCGCCGGCGGTCTCACGACCTTCAGCACCTGGTCGGTCGAGACACTGCAGTTCGCGCTCTCTGGGCGCTGGCGCACCGCGATCGCGAATGTGCTCCTCAACCTCGTGCTCGGCCTCGGTGCCGCGACGGCGGCGTACTTCGTCGCGTACTGGTTCTTCCTTCTGCACCAATACCGGCCCTAGGCGCCCGCCTCGCGCAGAACGGGCGTGTGCGGCCCCACCGGGTCGGCACGCTGGCCCGGGATGTCCGCGAAGGCCCGCTCGGCGTAATCGGCACCGCAGGGAACCGTCGTCGCAACACGCGCCTCGGAGCTCAGGCCAACCGCCCGATCGGGGAGCGTTCGCGCACCACGAGGCGCGGGGTCACCAGCCGGTGACGCTGCTCGGGCGATGAGCTCTCCCAGCCGACGATGCCGTGCGAGCCGTCTCCGAGCAACAGGTCGAGAGCGCCGACGGCCACCTCATCGAGGGGCTGCTCGACGCTCGAAAGCCCGATGGCGCCCGCGACAGGCGTGTTGTCATAGCCGACGACCGGCACCTCGGCGCCGACGACGAGCAGCGCGCCGAGCGCGAGGGAGTCGCTGGCGCAGGCGACCGCATCCACCCGCACTCCCGAGTCGATGAGCGCACGGATGGCCTGGCTCGCGGCGGCGACGTCGTCCTCGGAATCCGCCTGGAGCGCGTCGAGCTGGGTGGGATCCAGTCCGGACCGCGCCTCCATGGCATCCCGCCAGCCCCGACGACGATCGTCACCGGTGCTGAACTTCGTCGGCCAACCGAGGAACGCGACGTGCGATGCACCTCCGTCGAGCAGGTGATCGGTGGCGTCTCGCACACCGCTACGCCCGTCGACATCGACCCAGAGGTGCCGCGGGTCGTTCATGTCGTCGATACCCCAGGGCCGCCCGAAGGTGACGAACGGCACGTTGTTCTCGATCAGCCATTCCGTGCGCGGGTCGTTGACGAAGGTGGCGGTGAGCACGAAACCGTCGACATCCGCTCCGTCGCGCAACCGGGCGAACTGGCGGATCTCGTCCTCTGGGCCGGTCGCGGTGAACAGCATGACCCGGAGCCCCCGGCGGTCAGCCTGCTCGGTGAGCGCGTGCAGGAATCGGTCGAGGAGAGACCCCGAGATGCCATTGGTCATGGGATCGAGGCGGATGCCGAGGGTCGAACTCTTTCGCGTGCGCAGCCGCCGAGCCGAGGCGTGCGGCCGATAGCCGAGCTGGGCGATCGCCGCCTCGACCTTCTCTCGCGTCTCCGGCTTGACGATCTGGGGCGAATTGAGCACATTGGAGACGGTCTGGCGCGAGACACCCGCGACCCGACCGACGTCGAGCACGGTCGGCAACTGTGACATCGCGGCCTCCAAGGGTCAGTCCGTTCGTGCGGTACCGTCACGTTACCGCAGCCCCGGGAGGGTGGATGCCGAATGCACGGTTGACACTCCCCCCGGATGGGCGTTACAGTCGGTCTACAATTTGATCGATCCAATTGACCGGCACCCCGTCCAATTTGAACGATCCAAAAGTACACCCGGCCGACCTGCGAATTCCCGCACACCGCCGGCACATCCCCACCGCACCAGCGAACCGACCTGCGACCCAAAGGAGGGCACCGTGGCTAACATCGAGTCCGCGCACACTTCCCTCGGCCGCCGCCCCCGGTTCGCCCGCGATGCCTCCGACTCCGCTGACGAAACACAGCGCCCATCACCGGGCACCCCCATTAAAGGAGAAACAATGCAAAGACGCACCAACCGCTGGCTGGCTGCCGGCATCCTCGCCACCGTCGGAGTCCTCGCGCTCAGCGCCTGCAGCTCCGGTTTCGGCGCGGGAAGCTCCGACAGCTCCGGCGGAAAACTCACCTCGTCGAAGAAGGCGCTCACCGTGCTGATCGGCTCGAGCGGAGACGCGGAGACGAAGGCAGTCAACAGTGCCGTCGCGGACTGGTCCAAGTCATCCGGAACCGACGCAAAGGTCTCGGTGGCCAGCGACCTCAACCAGCAGCTCGCCCAGGGATTCTCCGCCGGAAAGCCCGCTGACGTCTTCTACCTCAGCACCGACGCTCTCGCCGGCTACGCCTCGAACGGCTCGCTGCTCGCCTACGGCGACAGCCTGAAGAACAAGGGCGACTTCTACCCGAGCCTGGTCAAGTCGTTCACCTACGACAACAAGTTCTACTGCGCTCCGAAAGACTTCTCGACCCTGGCGCTCGAGATCAACACCGACATGTGGAAGGCCGCCGGACTCACCGATGCGGACATCCCGACCACCTGGGACCAGCTCGAGACCGTGGCGAAGAAGCTCACGACGGACGGCCACGTCGGCCTGGGAATCGGTGGCGAATACGCCCGCCTCGGCGCCTTCATGACGCAGGCCGGCGGCAACCTCATGAACGCGGACAGCACCAAGGCGACCGCGAACAGCGCCGAGAACATCGCGGGGCTCGACTACGCCAAGAAGCTCATGGCCGACGGCAGCCTCAAGTACGCCAAGGACCTCGGAGCCGGATGGGGCGGTGAGGCCTTCGGTAAGGGCCTCGCGGCGATGACCATCGAGGGCAACTGGATCACCGGTGCGATGACGAGCGACTACCCGACCGTGAACTACACGATCGCGCCGCTGCCCGCAGGCCCGGCCGGTAAGGGAACGCTGCAGTTCACCAACTGCTGGGGAATCGCCGCCGACAGCCCCAACCAGGCCGCGGCCGTCAAGCTGGTCGAGAAGCTGACCAGTTCGAGCGACCAGCTCGCGTTCTCGACCGCGTTCGGTCCGATGCCCTCGATCAAGTCGGCAGCCGGCACCTGGAAGAAGGACAACCCCAAGCTGGTGCCGTTCCTCGACGCGGCCGCTTACGCGAAGGGCGTTCCTACAGCGAAGGGCGCGGCGGATGTCGTGACCGACCTGAACTCCAAGCTCGAGAGCCTCGCAACGGGAGACCCCAAGACGATCCTCGACGCCACCCAGAAGAACCTCGAAGCACTGGTCAAGTAGTCACCATGGCGACTACCACGAGACGGTCTCCCCGCTCCGGACTCCGGGGCGGGGAGGCCCTCTCGGGCTACCTCTTCACGGCGCCGATGGTCATCCTGCTCGGGCTGTTCCTGGTCGTGCCGGTGCTCATGGCGCTCTGGGTGAGCTTCAGCGACTGGACCGGCCGCGGGAGCCCGCTCTCGGGCAACGTGCACTTCGTGGGCTTGGAGAACTACTCAGCGCTCCTCGGCGGTGGCGGCCTCGCCGAGCAGGACTTCGGCACCGCGCTCAAGAACAACGCCTGGTACGTCGTGCTCGTCGTTCCCCTGCAGACCGCGCTCGCCCTTTTCCTTGCGGTGCTGGTCAACCGGCAGATCCTCAAGGGGCGCGGCTTCTTCCGCACCGCCTTCTACTTCCCCTCCGTCACGAGTTCGGTTGCCATCACCGTGCTCTGGCTGTTCCTCTTCAACTCCACCGGCGCGGTCAACAAGCTCCTGTCGTACCTCGGGGTGAAGGGACCCAACTGGTTCAACGATCCCGACGGAATCATCCACAATTTTCTGAAGCTGTTCGGCGTGACGGCGGGGCCGAGCGCGCTCACGAACTCCACGGCGCTGGGCGTCTCGTGGTGGGACTGGCTCGGCGGGCCATCCGTCGCCATGTTCGCCTTCGTGCTGCTCGCTGTCTTCACGACCAGCGGCACCTTCATGCTCCTCTTCATCGCCGGGCTGCAGAACCTCGGCGGTGACGTGACCGAAGCCGCGATGATGGATGGTGCGAACGGCTGGCAGCGCTTCTGGCGGGTCACTCTTCCGCAGCTCCGCCCCACCCTCTTCACCGTGCTCACGCTCGGGCTGATCGGCTGCTGGCAGGTCTTCGACCAGATCTACACGGGCACGAAGGGCGCTCCGGGCAAGACGACGCTCACCCCGGCGTTCCTCTCCTACCAGTCGGCGTTCAACAATCAGCAGTGGGGCCAGGGCGCGGCGATTGCGTTCCTGCTCTTCGTCATCATCGTGCTGTTCACGCTCCTCCAGCGCTGGATCCTCGCCGAGCGCAGGGTGTCCAAGCGACGGATGCGCGGGTACGAGATTCCGCCGAAGGACGGCAATCCCGGGGGCCCGAAAGACGACGGTCCCGATGGTCCGAACGATTGGAACGACGGTAACGGACCTCTGAATGTCGCGACCGGCATCGCGGCGAGCCAGATCGTCACGAAGAACCAGGGAGGCTCGCTATGAGCGCCATGACCCCCCGCCTAGTCGGACGCAAGTCCCGCCCGAGCGGCGGACTGCTCGCCGGCCGGTCGATCCTCTACGCGCTGCTCGTCGTGCTCGCGATCGTCTACATCTTCCCGTTCCTCATCCAGGTGGCGACCTCGTTCAAGACCGAGGCGGATGCCGCGAGCGATCCGCTCTCGCTGATCCCCGCGACCTTCTCGACGGCGGCCTACGAGCGGCTGTTCCTGCACTCGGACTTTCCGATCTGGTTCAAGAACTCGGCGATCGTCACGGTCTTCGTCACCGCAGGACGGGTGTTCTTCAACTCGCTCGCCGGCTACGCGCTCGCGCGGCTGAACTTCCGGGGGCGCAACGTGATGTTCGCCGGCCTGATCGCGGTGATGTCCGTGCCCGGAGTGGTGCTGCTGATCCCGAAGTTCCTCGTGATCAATCAGATCGGCATCTACGACACCTATGCGGGCATGATCATCCCGCTGCTCACCGATGCCGCGGGCATCTTCATCATGAAGAACTTCTTCGAGTCCATCCCGGCGAGTGTCGAGGAGCAGGCCCGCATAGACGGCGCCGGCACCTTCCGGGTGTTCTGGTCCGTGGTGCTGCCGATGGCACGCCCCGCGCTCATCACGATCGTCATCCTCTCCTTCCAGGGATCGTGGAACGAGCTGAGTCACTTCATCGTGTCGACCCAGTCCCCCGATCTCGTGACCCTCACCAAGGGAGTCGCCTCCCTCGCCTCCGGACAGCTCAGTCAGGGCACGCAGTATCCGATCAAGCTGGCCGCCGCAGCCATCATGACGGTTCCGGTGGCGGTCATGTTCTTCATCTTCCAGAGGCAGATCATGAACGCGAGTGATGGGGCGGTGAAGGAGTAGACGAGTCGAGCCGGCACATCCCTTCACGCCTTCCGCACCACCACTGAAAGTTCTTGAATCTCATGCTCCCCACGCTGCAACCGCTGCTCCACGACACGACCGTCCTGCTCCGAGCGCCGTCGCAGGCCTGGTCGGCCGGTGACGGGACGATCGACGGGCACGGCATCACGGGCATCTATCACTCGGACATCCGGGTCGTGTCCCGCAGTGTGGTGACGGTGGGCGGGCAGTCGGCCGAACCGATCGCGACGGTTCCCTCTGGTGCGGCGAGCACTGTGTTCGTCGGACTGCTACGCGGCCTCGACGATCGCACCGCCGACCCGCGGGTGCGACTGCTGCACCGCCGCACGGTCTCGACCACCGGGGTGGCCGAGTCGATCACCATCCAGTCGGCGCTCGACACGCGCGTCTCAACGACGGCGACGGTGCAGATCGACAGCGACCTCGCCGAGATGGAGTCCGTGAAGGCGGGCATCGGGGGCGCCGGTGTGCCCTTCGACGTGTCCCCCCACACGGCGACCTGGGGCCGCGGCGCCGTGCGGGCGACGCTGAACGCCCCTGATGCGGAGGTCACCGACCACCCGGACGGCGGCATCCGGCTGGCCTGGGCTCTCGACATCCCCGCGAACGGGTCGGTGACGGTGAGCTGGACGATCGATGCGGAGGATGCCGATGCGGTCGTGCGCGGCACCACCGATGCCGCGCGCTGGTCCGTTCCGATGGTGAGCGCCGGCGACGATCGCCTCGAGCGCTGGGTGGCCCAAGCGCTCTCCGACCTCGATGCCCTGAGGCTCACGACGGTATCGGATCCGGCATCCGAATTCCTCGCCGCCGGCGCGCCCTGGTTCTTCACCCTGTTCGGCCGGGACTCGCTCTGGGCGGCCCGCTTCATGCTGCCGCTCGGCACGACCCTCGCCGCCGACACCCTGCGGGTGCTCGCGTCGCTGCAGGGCACCGAGTCCGTCGCCGGAAGCGCAGAGCAGCCCGGCAAGATCATGCACGAGCTGCGCCGGGCGACGCTGTCGATCCCCGGTGAGGCGGTCGTGCTTCCCCCTCTCTATTTCGGCACCGTCGACGCCACTCCGCTCTGGGTGTGCCTTCTGCACGACGCCTGGAAGTGGGGACTGCCCGAGCCAGAAGTAGTGGTGCTCCTCCCACACCTCGTCGCCGCTCTCGAATGGATGCGGGACTACGGGGATGCCGACGGCGACGGCCTGCTCGAATACGTCGACGCCACCGGGACGGGACTCGCGAACCAGGGCTGGAAGGATTCCGGCGATTCGGTGCAGTGGCGCGACGGAAGCCTCGCCGAGGGCCCGATCGCGCTCTGCGAGGTGCAGGCCTACGCCTACGAGGCGGCGATGCATGGAGCGGAGCTGCTCGACCACTTCGGTGTCTCCGGTGCCGCGGAATGGCGAGAGTGGGCGGCCCGACTGCGCACCCGATTCCACGAGTCGTTCTGGATCGAAGACCCGGCCGGCGCCTATCCGGCGATCGCACTGGACTCGTCCAAGCGACCGGTCGATACCGTCACCAGCAACATCGGCCACCTGCTCGGCACCGGCCTGCTCGACTCGCACCAGGCCGCCCTCGTCGCCCGCCGGCTGGTCTCCCCGCACCTGAATTCTGGGTACGGCCTTCGCACCATGTCCACCGATTCGGAGGGCTACTGGCCGCTCAGCTACCACGGCGGCAGCGTCTGGACCCATGACACTGCCATCGCGATCGCCGGACTCGCCCGCGACGGCTTCACCGCGGAGGCCTCGTCCCTCGCGGCCGGGCTCCTGGCCGCGGCATCGGGTTTCGACTATCGGATGCCCGAGCTGCACTCCGGCGATGCCGCGAGCGAGTTCGCCGCCCCTGTTCCCTACCCTGCCGCGTGTCGACCGCAGGCCTGGTCGGCGGCCGCCTCGGTCTCGGTGCTGGCCTCGACGCTCGGACTGCGTCCCGACGCGCCATCCGCGACCCTCGGAGTCTCCCCGATGACGATGGTCGGTGCGCTCACGGTGAACGGTCTGAGATTCGGCGGGGAGGATGTCTCGATCACGGTGAATGCCGACGGCGAGGTCACCGCGTCCTCCGGCGCGTCAGTGCAGGTGGAATAGGCGCTGCCGCCTCGACCCGGTTGCGTGTGCCGGACTATGCGATTTCGGCCCGGCGCCGCGATCCGCTGATCGCCAGGCTCACGATGCCGACCGCACCGATGACGGCGAGGAAGATCGCCGTCACGAACAGGAAGCCGAGGATCGCCGCCCCCGGCAGCAGGATCACCACGATGCCGAACACGAACGACGCGAGCCCCGTGAGCACGAGGCTCGCCCGCGTGCCGCGGCGGAACAGGGCAAACGCGGTGATGATGCAGAGGAGGCCATCGATCTGCCAGCCGATTCCGATGAACAGCCCGATGGCGATGAGGGTGCCGAATGGATTATTGAGGCAGAGCACGCCGGCGGCGATCACCACGAGACCCATCAGCCCGACGAACCAGCGCCAGCCGGCCTGCATATCCGTGCCGGAGACCGCGGTGAAGACCCTGCTGGTGCCGGCGACGATGAGATAGACGCCGAAGAGCAGCGCGACCGAGCGCAGCGCGGCCTGGGGGAAGATCAGGCCGAAGGCTCCGACCAGGAGTGCGCTGATCGCGGCAATCCATGCCCCCCGGCGGAAGACAGACCGGATCTGGCTCTCAAGCGCGTCGTGGCGGGTCATGGTCTCGATCTTCGCGGATGGTGGCGAGGTTGTCGAGCATCCACTCCCGCTGTGAGCGCTCCGCTACAGGTTGGAGAGCAGGGCGACCACCTGGCGGGCGATCGCCCGTCCGGCGCGATTCGCCCCGATCGTGCTGGCCTGCGGTCCATACCCGGCGAAGAATATACGCCCGTCCTTCCAGGACGATCCCCCGCCGACACTGATACCGCCCTCTTTCTCCCGCAGCTTGAGGGGGGCGAGATGGCGGAGTTCCGGCCGGAAACCGGTCGACCAGACGATCGCATCCGCCGGCTGGAATGTGCCATCGGACCAGCGCACGCCCCGCGGTTCGATCGAGGTGAACATCGGCTTGGCGACGAGGGTTCCCCGCTCGATCCCGGCCTGGATGCGGCGGGTCCGGGGCACTCCCGTGCCGCTGACGATGCTCGGCAGGGCGCGGCCGCTGCGCGCGGCCTCGTCTTGGGCTGCGACCGCCGCGGCCCCCGCCTCCATGTTGAGTTCGCCCTCGTCGAGGAATTCGATGGGTCGCCGGGATACCCACGTGAGGCTCTCCGCACTGCCCTCGAGTTCGAGGAGGAAGCCGATCGCCGAGGTTCCTCCGCCCACCACGACCACGTTCTGGCCCGCGAAGGCGGCCGCCGACTCGTAATTCGTGGTGTGGACATGTCGTCCGGCGAAGTCGTTGAATCCCGGGTACCAGGGGATGAATGGCGACCCCCACGTGCCCGTGGCGTTGACGACGACATCCGTCTCCAACGCGCCGATGCCGCCACCCGCCTCGAAACCGACAACCAGTTCGGTGCCGCGGTTGAAGACGCGCTTCACATCGACCGGGCGCCGCACGCGGAGCTCGTAGTGCTCTTCGTAGCGCGCGTAGTAGTCGGCCACGACATCCTTCGCCGGCTGGGTGCGGTCGGCGGTGTCGAAACTTATGCCGAGTTCATCCATGCCCGGCAGGTCATTGATGTGGTGGGCCGAGCCGATGCGCAGAGCCTCCCAGCGGTGCTGCCAGGCGCCACCGGTGCCCGGGCCGCGGTCGAGGACGACGAAGTCGGAACCCGGCTCGAGGCCGAGTCGTCTCAGGTAGAAGGAGACGGACAATCCGGCTTGTCCCGCGCCGATCACCACGACAGAGGGGGAGCCAGGCGAGGACGTCACGCGTCTACGTTAGCCGCCACCGGGAGGGCGGATGGCGGACGCGGCCGGGGTGCGCGTGCATGCTAAAGTTGGCCTTTAGTTTTTAGTTCCCTATTTGGTCAATCCCGGGCAGCTGTTCGCCAGTCGAGGCTCCGTTCGTCCGGGCAGGAATCGTGAGGGGGTCAAGCCATGGGGCGCGGCCGTCAAAAAGCAAAGCACACCAAGGTGGCTCGTGAGCTGAAGTACTTCAGCCCGGACACCAACTACAACGCGCTCGAACGCGAACTCACGCATCCCGTCACCGGTGCCCCGATCGATCCCAAGCTCGAAGAAGATCTCGAGAAGTGGCCGGAATTCAGCGCAACGGCCTACTCGCCGGATGTCTCCGGATTCTCGGAAGACGAGTACGAGTCCGACCAGAACAAGACGGCCTAGGCAGTTCTGCAGCGCGCATCCGCTCGGCTGCGCTGAGTCGGCGCGAGTCATCTGCCCCCTTCCGAGGAGCGGGCGGGTAAGCCCTCCGCCACGCTCGGACCGGATGTCGGCACGGTCCGGCGATCCGCGTCTCGACCGCCTTCGGTCGAGACCGCCGAATCCGGCGAATCCGGCGCGCTCGCCCTCTTCATCATTCAGGAACCTGTGGGGCGGATGCGGCGCGCTCGCCCTCTTCATCATTCAGGAACCTGTGGGGCGGATGCGGCAGACGAGCGCCTGCGGGACCTCATCCGTCACTTCGTCCACTTGCGCCCCAGACCTTCCTGAATGATGGAATCAGAATCGGCAGGCTCGACCTGCGGCAGGCTCGACCAGCGGCAGGCTCGAACCGCGGCGACGGACGGGCTAGTCGCGGTAGCGACCGACCAGGCGCACGGCACCGCCGTCGACGCCCTTGACGCCCTGGTCGAAGCCGGTGATGTCGCGCGGCACTGTCGAGACCGCGCCGAGGGTCCAGGCCGGGATGCCATCGGCGGCGAGGTGCGCGATGACCGCGTCGACCCGGGACGCCTCCACCACGGCGATCATGCCGATGCCGAGATTCCAGGTGCCCTCGGCCTCTTCGAGGTTCATCGATCCCCATTCGGCGAGCACGCGGAAGACCGGGGCCGGCGACCAGGTGCTGCGTTCCAGCTCCACCCAGCTGCCGACGGGCAGCACCCGGGCGAGATTGGCCGCGATACCGCCGCCGGTCACGTGGCTGAGTGCGTGAACTGCGCCAGGGGCGTCCGCCAGCAGGCTCAGCAGGGGAGAGGTGTAGAGCCTGGTGGGCTCGAGCAGCACCTCGCCGACCAGACCGCCGAGCTCATCGGAGCGATCGAGGAACGAGATGTCCCTCTGGCGGATGATGCTGCGCACGAGCGAGTAGCCGTTGGAGTGCAGGCCGGATGATTCGAGCGCGATGACCACGTCGCCATCCGCCACCAGATGGGCACCGAGCTGGGCATCCGCCTCGACCGCGCCCGTCGCAGCACCGGCGACGTCGTAGTCATCCGGTGCGAGCAGCCCGGGATGCTCGGCGGTCTCGCCCCCCACGAGGGCGGTGCCGGTCTCGCTGCAGCCCCGTGCGATGCCCGCGACGATGTCGGCGATGCGGCTGGGCACGACCTTGCCGCAGGCGATGTAGTCGGTCATGAAGAGCGGAGTAGCTCCGACGACCACGATGTCGTCGACGACCATTCCGACCAGGTCGATGCCGATCGTGTCGTGCTTGTCGATGGCCTGGGCGATCGCGACCTTCGTGCCGACCCCGTCGGTGGATGTCGCGAGAAGCGGCCGCTCGAAGGAGGTGAGGAACGACACGTCGAAGAGTCCGGCGAAGCCCCCGACACCGCCGACGACGCGTGGCCCGTGGGTGGCGGAAACCGCCGACTTCATGAGTTCGACAGCGAGGTCTCCGGCCGCCGTATCGACGCCCGCCTCGGCGTACTTGTCGGCCATTCGTTTTCCGTTCTCAAAGCGTGAAAGACTGGAGTAAATCACCCCCAACTCTACGGTCTGGAGACTCACCGCGAATGTGCGGCATTGTCGGCATCGTTTCTTCGGAACCCGCCAACCAACAGGTCTACGACAGCCTCCTTCTTCTGCAGCACCGAGGCCAGGACTCCACCGGCATCGCCACCGCCGAAGGCCGCACCTTCCACATGGTGAAGGCGCGGGGCCAGGTTCGAGAGGCCTTCCGCACCCGTGACATGCGCGCCCTCCCCGGCAACATGGGGCTCGGTCACGTGCGCTACGCCACCAAGGGCAATGCCGGAAACGAGCAGGAGGCGCAGCCCTTCTATGTGAACGCCCCCTACGGCATCGTGCTCGTGCACAACGGCAACCTCACCAACACCAGGGAGCTCACCGACGAGCTCTTCCACATCGACCGGCGGCACCTCAACACCAGCTCCGACACCGAGCTGCTGGTGAACGTGCTCGCCCACGAACTGCAGGAGCAGGTCACCGGGCTCGACCTCGATCCCGACCAGATCTTCGCCGCCGTCGAACGCGTGCACGAGCGCGTCGAAGGCTCCTACGCGACGATCGCGATGATCCCCGGATACGGCCTGCTCGCGTTCCGAGATCCCTTCGGCATCCGTCCGCTCGTGCTCGGAAAGCGGGCACGCGGATTCGTCGGGGACGACTGGATCGTGGCATCCGAGTCCCTCGTGCTCGAGAGCGGTGGCTACGAGATCGTGCGAGACGTCGCGCCCGGCGAGGCCGTGTTCATCGCCCTCGACGGCGAGATGACCTCACGCCAGTGCGCGAAGAACCCCTCGCTCGTGCCGTGCTCGTTCGAGTATGTCTACCTCGCCAGGCCCGACTCCATCATGAACGGCATCTCCGTCTACGACGCGCGCCTGCGCCTCGGCAACCGGCTCGCGGACACGATCGCTCAGTACACGCCGCGCGGCGACATCGATGTGGTCATGCCGATTCCCGACTCCTCGCGACCGGCCGCCATGCAGGTGGCCCAGAAGCTCGGGATCGAGTACCGCGAGGGTTTCTACAAGAACCGTTACGTCGGCCGCACCTTCATCATGCCCGGCCAGGCCGAGCGCAAGAAGTCGGTGAGGCAGAAGCTCAATGCGATGGGATCCGAGTTCCGCGGCAAGAACATCCTGATCGTCGACGACTCGATCGTGCGCGGCACCACCTCGAAGGAGATCGTGCAGATGGCCCGCGAAGCCGGCGCGAACAAGGTCACCTTCACCTCGGCGGCACCTCCCGTGCGCTTTCCCCACGTCTACGGCATCAACATGCCAAGCCGCCAGGAGCTGATCGCCCACGATCGCAAGATCCCGGACATCAACAGGGAGATGGGGAGCGACTACCTCATCTATCAGGAGGTCGCAGACATGCAGTCGGCGATTCTCGAGGGTTCGAACGTGACCGCCCTCGAGATGAGCTGTTTCACTGGCGACTACGTCACCGGCACCGTCACTCCCGAATACCTCGCCTGGGTGGAGCGCACGCAGCTCAGCTGAGGCGCCTGCCCCGCACCACTATCGCCCCGATGGCGACCGCGGCCGCGGCGAACAGCGCCGTCGAGACCGTGCCGATCGCGGCATCCGGACTCACGATCGACCGGCCCGAGAGCGCCTGCGCGGTGAGCACCGCGATCACGCCGAGGTAGAGGGCGGCGGTCACGACGAGGATGCCGAGCCGGGTGCGCGAGTCGCCCAAGGCAGTCAGGCGGCGAGAGCCCAGTTCGAGCAGCAGCGCAAGGATGGGCAGCACCTGCATCGCGTGCATCCCCACGAAGTGCGGGATGCGCAGGTCGCCGGCGACCGTGCTCCAACCGAGAAGCGGGAGGCCGGGTCCCCCATCGGCGAGCCCAACGGTGTGGGCTCCGGCGATCCCCTGGAAGCTGGACAGCTGTGCGGCGGTCGGGCTCGTCATCAGGAAGGCGAGGCCCATGCCGATCACCGCGATAATGAGACCGGAACGGATGGCGAAGCTGCGCGCGGGGTCGCCGAGATCGGCGCGGAACAGCAGCACGGCCACGAGGATGGTGGCGGACCAGACGATCACGATCGACACCGCCATCGTGCCCCAAAGGGCGGTCGAGAACGGGGTCGAGACGTTGAAGTGACTTGTCGTGTCGGCGAAGGCCGCCCCGTAGATCACGATCATCTCCACGGCGAGGAAGACCGCGGCGATGGTGCCCGACCACCAGGTGATGCGGCGGGCGCGGGGCAGCTGGCCGAGCAGCCAGGAGAGCGTGACGCTGTAGATGAGCACGGAGAGCGAGAACTTCAGCGGCTTGGCCCACAGGGGCATCCCGGTGATCGAGCGCTGGTCGACGACCAACCCGACGAGGGCGACCGCGGCGAGCGCGATCATGCCGACGGAGAGCCACAGCAGTGGACGGTGCGAGCCGAAGCGGGCGATGACGGAGGCGGGGGGTGCATCGATCGTGCGGGTCATGGTGGTCGGTTCTCCTTCAGGAATAGCGCTCGGATGTCACGTGCTCCTGAGCTGCACGACGCAGTCCGGAGATCAGGGCGTCGCCGAGCACGGTGCCGACGACGACGGTTTCTGCCTTGGCGGCGCGGCCCTCGCGCGACTCGATCTCGTCGAGGTCTGCGGCGGCGATGAGCAGGGCGGCCTCGGCGTAGCGGGCGAACCAGCCCCGGTCATCCGTCTGCCCGAGCCCGCGGAAGACGGAGAGCACTCGCGCAGCGGAGAGGCGCCCGGGGTTGGCGGCAGACACGTGCCAGCCGGTGAGCAGCTCATCGATATCGGCGAGTGACGCCGGGTCGACGTCGTCCGGTGCGACGGCCGCCGAGACGGTGCACTGCGCCACCTCGAAGACCTCGGGGAGCGAAGCCTCCGAGTCGATGGCGTCGAGCACGCTGCGGGCGGATGCCACGCTGAGCCCCCCGACCTCGATGAGGGCTCGGATCAGGCGAAGCCGATCCAGGTGGACATCTCCGTAGCGAGCCTGGTTGGCCGTCTCGCTCTCACCCGCCGGAAGCAGCTTCTCGCGCAGGTAGTACTTGATCGTCGCCACCGGGATGCCGCTGGTGGTGCTGAGTTCGGCCATTCGCATACGGATAGTGTAACTATCCGATAGTGAAACTATCTAGTAGCAGTTTCCTCTGGTGCGGGTGGGGCTTCCGGCACCTCTGCACTCACCGGCTCCTCGTCGTAGGGCCGCGGGTCGACCATCGTGCGCTCGGCCAGCACGGTGCGGGCACGACGGGTGAGCCCGACATCGAGCAGGATCGCGACCACAGCCCCGAGCACGACCCCGATGGGCACCCCGAACAGCAGGAAATAGCCGAAGAGAGCGCCGAAACCGACCTGCGGATCCGAGGGGAAGGACGCCGTCAGAATGAACGTGGTGACCGCCCCGAGCCCCGCTCCGATGATGAGGAACCGCGAGTATCGCGGAATCCGGCGCACCGTGACCTCGGTCTCCTCGGTCGACTGCGAGGGCTCGGTGGACTGCGAGGGCTCGGCGGCTCGCGGCACTGCATCCGGCTCTGGCTGCGGCTCGGAGGGGGTCATGTCTCTATTGTCCCTGACGCTTCCGGGGTATCCGCCCCATGCCAGAGGAGTGGCAGGTAGGCGGAGAGGTCCGCACGGGAACCGGAGGCGGCGATGCGTCCGTGTTCGAGGGCGTGATTCCACGCGGTTCCGCCGGTCGCGATGGCGAGCCAGGTCAGCGCGTCGGTCTCGACCACGTTCGGCGGGGTGCCCCGGGTGTGGCCCGGACCCTCGATGCACTGCACCGCGCCGAAGGGCGGAACCCGCACCTCCACCGAGTTGCCCGGAGCTCCATCGGCCAGCACCTGTAGAAGGTAACGCACGGCGGTGGCCTCGGTCTCCCGGTCGGCTACCGTCGCGAGCGCGCGCTCCACGGCCTCGCGGCCGGCGTCATCGGTAATGCGTGCTTTCGCCATGGTTCTACGGTAGTGGCGACGTGTGGTCGGTCGGGCCCACAAGCCGTCCTGCACCTCGACGCAACCCTCGCTGCCACCGGACCCAGCACCTCGATGGAGCCGGCGCCGCGGGCCCGGGCATCGTGAGCGAGCTGCACGACACGAGCCGGCACCGCGCGAGTTAGGTGGTCGAGCTCGGTCGGCGAAGCATCCGTCTGCCGAATGCGGCGCCATCTCAGTCCACCGGGAAAGCGGGCACTCGCGGGCGCCAGGTGAGCACCGCGGCCGCGAGTCCGCCGAGCATGATCGCCCCGCCGATGAGCTCTGTGCCGGCCGGCCTCTCACCGAAGACCGCCCAGGCGGCGAGGATGCCGATCACCGGCACCAGCAGCGTGAACGGCACAACGGCACTGGTCGGATAGCGCGCGAGCAAGGAGTTCCAGATCGTGTAGGCCACAAGTGACGCGGCCACCGCGGTGTACAGGGTGCTGAGGATGGCCATCGGTGAGAGGTGGGTGAGCGCGAATCCGACAGCGTGCGGGCCGTCGACCAGCAGGGAGAGCGCGAGGGAGGGGATCGGCACCACCAGACCGGACCACACCACCAGCGAGAGGCCTGATGACGCCCGCGCCCGCCGGGACAGCACATTGCCGATGGCCCAGGAGAGCGCCGCGAGCAGGGTGATGACGAGCGGCAGCCAGGGTGCCGCATAGGTATGGCCGATGACCACGACAGCGAGACCCACCATGCCGATCAGGATGCCGACGAGCTGGCGTCGGGTGGGATGCTCCCGCAGCAGCAGGGAGGAGACGACCACCGAGAACACGATCTGCGTCTGCAACAGCAGGGAGGCGAGGCCCGGTGGCATCCCGAGCGAGAGGGCGAGGTAGAGGAGGGTGAACTGGCCGAGGCTCAGGAACGCGCCGATCAACAGGATGTTGCGCCATCCGATCGCCGGCGGCCGGATGAAGAAGACGGCCGGGATCGCCACGAGCACGAACCGCATCGCCAGGAAGAGCAGCGGGGGCACATCGGTGAGGCCGAGGTCGATCGCGACGAAGTTGACCCCCCAGATCACCACGACCAGCAGTGCGAGGAGAGTGTGGCGGGGAGTCATCCGACCAGCTTGGCAGCAACGGAGGACCTCCCTTCACCGGCGCCGAAGCTGCAGCGGTCCCTTCGCCGTCGATGCGTCGACCACCGATCCGGACTGCAGGATGTCGATCTCCCCCGCCGCACCCAGCCGTCGCGCCGCCCGGCGGGCCGGCTCCGCGAGCTGCTGCCAGCCCTCCCCGCCTACCGCGCGGGCGGCGTCGGAGTCGAGGATGGTGGCGCCGGTCGGGCGCTCGGCCAGCAGTGCGAGGATCGCGGCCTCGAGCATCCGGTCGCCCCCTGTCACCCCGCGGCGTCGGCAGGCATCGGAACAGTACTTCACCGCTTCCCAGTCACGGGCCCACTTGGCGCGCCACTGGATGCGGCGGCCGCAGGCCGCACAGGTCTTGTCTGCCGGCACGGCCTCTACGGGTCTCTGACGGTGGGCCATCGACCCAGTCTGCCGGGCGATGCTCCGAGCGGGATCAGTGGACACGGTGCCGGGTGGGTACGCTTGCCCAGTGAGAATCCTCGTCCTCGGTTCCGGTGCTCGCGAGCATGCCATCATCACCGCCCTTCTTCGTGAGGACGTCGACCATGAGATCATCGCGGCGCCCGGCAATGCCGGTATCGCGGCGGACGTGCACGTGATCGCGCTCGACCCCGCGAATCCTGCCGTCGTCACCGAGTTCGCCCTCGAGAACGACATCGAGCTCGTGGTCATCGGGCCGGAGGCGCCCCTGGTCGCCGGTGTCGCGGATCGACTGCGCGAGCGCGGTATCGCGGTGTTCGGGCCGAGCAGGGCCGCGGCCCAGCTCGAGGGAAGCAAGACCTTCGCGAAACGGATCATGGATGTCGCGGGAGTGCCGACCGGCCGCGCGACCCGGGCGGGCACCCTCGACGAGGCCATCGCCGCCATCGACTCGTTCGGATCTCCCTATGTGGTGAAAGCGGACGGCCTCGCGGCGGGCAAGGGCGTGCTGGTCACGACCGACAGGGATGCCGCGGTCGCCCACGCGGGGTACTGGATCGGGCAGGGCAGCGTGCTCGTCGAGGAGTTCCTCGATGGCCAGGAGGTCTCGCTCTTCCTCCTCAGCGACGGCCACAACGTGCTTCCGCTCGAGCCGGCACAGGACTACAAGCGGCTCTCCGATAACGACGAGGGCCCCAACACCGGCGGCATGGGTGCATACTCCCCGCTGCCCTGGCTGCCCGCCGGATTCGTCGATGAGGTCATCGACACCATCGCGCTCCCGACGGTGCGCACCCTCGCTGCGGAGCAGACGCCATTCATCGGACTGCTCTACTGCGGACTCATCCTCACCGAGGCCGGAACCCGCGTCATCGAGTTCAACGCGCGCTTTGGCGACCCGGAGACCCAGGTCGTGCTCCCGCGCCTCATCACTCCGCTCAGCGGCCTCCTGTTCGCCGCGGCGAGCGGAGAACTCGGGGGGATGCCGCGCCCGCAGTTCTCCGATGACGTCGCCGTGACTGTCGTGCTCGCGAGCGAGGGCTACCCCGAGACCCCGCTCACCGGCCGCATCATCACGGGCATCGACACCGCACTGGCGATCCACGGAGTGACGGTGGCACATGCCGCGACTGCCCTCTCCGGCGGCGACCTTGTCGCGACCGGCGGGAGGGTGCTCAGCGTCGTCGCGACCGGCAGCGACTTCGGGGAGGCCCGATCCCGCGCCTATCTCGCGCTCGAGGCGATCGACCTCGAGGGCGGCCAGTACCGCACCGACATCGCGCAGCGCGTCGCGGAATAGCCCGCCCCGCCCCGGCCCCCGGTGCCCCCTGTGCCCTTGCCCCCTGCCCCTTGTCGCCTTTCATCATTCAGGAAGGTCTGGTGCTGGAGTGCACGGAGAGACGGATGAGGTCCCAGACGCCGTCATCCGAACCATCCGCCCCACCCCTTCCTGAATAATGAGGGGGTGAACGCAATCGACCTGACCGCGGATGGCTGGACGCACGCCTACTCGGGCAAGGTGCGCGACCTCTACATCGAGACGGGCACGGCGGATCTCGCCAGCGCCCAGCGCGTTCTGATGGTCGCCAGCGACAGGGTGAGCGCGTTCGACCACGTGCTCTCCCCCGGTATCCCCGGCAAGGGCGAACTGCTCACCACCCTGAGCCTCTGGTGGTTCGACCGCCTCGTCGGTGTGCCGAATCACCTCGTCGCAGACCACGAACTGCGCGGTGATGCGGTGCGGGACCTGATTCCGGATGCCGTCGCCGGCCGGGCGATGCTCGCCCGCACCCTCGACATGTTCCCGATCGAATGCGTGGTGCGCGGATACCTCGTCGGCTCCGGTTGGCTCGAATACCAGCAGACCCAGACGGTGTGCGGCATCCCCCTGCCCGCCGGGCTCG
The DNA here is from genome assembly GCF_040549525.1 of Frigoribacterium sp. UYMn621. NCBI lineage: Bacteria > Bacillati > Actinomycetota > Actinomycetes > Micrococcales > Microbacteriaceae > Frigoribacterium > Frigoribacterium sp. UYMn621. The sequence continues at coordinate 394,572 of NZ_JBEPTM010000002.1, forward strand.
CCAACGGGGATCGCCTGCCCGAGCCGATCTACACTCCGGCGTGGAAGGCTCCGATGGGCGAACACGACGAAAACATCCCGTTCGAGCGCACGGTCGAGCTGGTGGGAGCGGAGGTCGCGGCGGCGCTCCGTGATCTCAGTCTCGACGTCTTCTCGCGGGCGTCCGGCATCGCGGAGTCGCGCGGGGTGATCCTCGCCGATACCAAGTTCGAGTTCGGGGCCAATCGTGACTCCGGCGTGATCACTCTGGCGGACGAAGTGCTCACCAGCGACAGCTCCCGGTACTGGGATGCCGAGGCCTACGCTGCCGGCGGACCGGGTCGGCTCGCAAGCTTCGACAAGCAGATAGTGCGCAACTGGCTGAGCGCGCACTGGGACCAGACCGGCGAGCCGCCGGCATTACCGCCCGAGATCGTCACGCAGACCGCCGCGCGCTACCGGGAGTTGATCGAGAGGCTCACCGGCTCATGATCGTGCGACAGGTTCCCTGGTCCGACGTGGAGGCGACGACGCTTCGCGAGGCCCAGCGGGTGGAGGTCGAGGCGCGCTACGGCACGCCCGATTCCGAACCCGGACCCGCTCCAAGCGCCGACGACATCACCGCGTTCTTCGTGGCGTACGACGACTCCGGAGTGCCCCTGGGGTGCGGCGGACTGCGCGAACTGCCGGGAAACGAAGCGGAAGTGAAGCGGATGTTCGTGATGCCGGCGCATCGCGGCACCGGAGTCTCGCGGGCGATCCTCCTCGAACTGGAGCTGTTCGGACGAGAACGCGGATGGTCGCGCCTCCTGCTCGAGACGGGCGACCGGCAACCGGACGCCGTGCGGTTCTATGAGCGCGAGGGATTCACCCGCATCCCGAACTTCGCCTACTACGCCGACTCGGAGCATTCGCTCTGTTACGAGAAGTCGCTGTTCGCGGTCGATCCGGCCAGCGAAATCTCCTGCGAGGGCTGCCAGTGATTCCCGCCTCCTGGGAGCCTCGGCGCCGGGCCGACGGTGAGCTCGTCGGCTACCTCGTTCCCGCTGGTGACGGCGTCGTCGCGACCAGCCTGATCGGGCTGGCTCTCGCCGGCACGGCGTCGCGAGAGGCGGCGATCGACCTCCTCGACAGGAGCGGCCTCGCCGCGCTCGACCGCCCCTACTACGCGCGACTGCCGAATCCGGTGCCCCTCGGAGGGGTCGATGCCGGCACGCCGGCCGCGGACTGGACCTGGCGGAGGGTGGTCATCGTCGAATCGAGTCCGACCCGGGTGTCGATCCGGCCAGCGATGGCCTACCCGGAGGAGCTGAGATCACTGGTCGTGATCGAGCCACCGGTAACCGGAACGCTGCGGGAGCCGCATCCGGAGGAATGATTCGCGGCTCGAGCGTCGAATCGATCGCTGGTGGCGCCGGCAGTGCTTACAGTCAGTCATGACTGTTCACGCGACCGATCGCCCACACATCGTTCCCCTCCGCCTCCTCGCGGATGGCCGGGACCATCATCCCTCCGTTCTCGCAGAGGCGAGGCGCCGGGCCGGCAGCGTGCAGCTGCGGGTGGCGGATGCGATCACCGCCTTCGCCGGGTCGATGCGTTTTGTCTACGTGCACGTGGCGCTGTTCGCCCTCTGGATGCTGTTCTTCGAGAAGAGCCCCTGGCCCACGCTGACGCTCGTGGTGTCGCTCGAGGCGATCTTCCTGTCGACCTTCGTGATGATCGGCCAGAACCGCCAGGCCGCGTTCCAGCAGTCGAAGGCCGACCACGACTTCAGCTCGACAGAGCAGGAGCTGCGCGACAACACCACGCTCACCCGCCAGATCGCGGATCTCACCGCCAAGATCGAGCAGCTGACCAGCGAGATCCACACGGAGGTGGTGGGGAAGAGGGCGAGTGGATCGTGAGGCCACTCGACCGGCGGTGCCGGAGCGGAATAGTTGTCGCATCAACTAAGTTGGTACTGACATGAGCGTTACAGACCTTCTCTCCGCCGACACCTCGATGGGCACGGTGACCCTTCTCGTCGCCGACCTCGACGGGATGACCGCCTACTACCGCGATGCCGTGGCACTCAGCGTGCTCGCGTCGACCACCGACACCGTGACCCTCGGTCGCAGCACGACCCCGCTGATCATCCTGCGGGCCGCCCCCGAGCTGGTGCAGGCGAGCCCCCGTGACGCTGGGCTGTTCCACACGGCCATCCTCTTCGACTCGGAAGCCGCGCTCGCGGCATCCGTCTACTCCGTCGCCACCAGGGCACCGGGCACCTTCACCGGGAGCTCCGACCACCTGGTGAGCAAGGCCTTCTACTTCACCGACCCAGAGGGCAATGGTGTGGAGCTGTACTGGGATCGAGACCGCGCAGAATGGAGCTGGGTTCACGGCCAGGTCGAGATGTCCACGCTGTTCCTCGACCCGAACACGTTCCTGGGGGAGCACCTGACCGCCGAGGCGGTGGAGGCGCCGAACTTCGGCGAGGCCGTGGTCGGGCACGTGCATCTCGCGGTCGGGGACATCGGTTCCGCGCGCGAGTTCTATGTGAACCGGCTCGGCTTCGAGCAGACCATCATGTACGGCGACTCCGCGCTCTTCGTGAGCGCGGGCGGCTACCACCACCACATGGCCATGAACACCTGGAACAGTGCCGGCGCCGGGCGCCGCGGCCGCACCCTCGGACTCGGACAGGTCGATATCGTCGTGCCCGGCTCAGACGATCTCGGATCCCTCGGAGAGCGGATGTCGCACTACGGCATCGAGACCCGCGACGATGGGAAGACCCTCAGCTTCGACGACCCCTGGGCGAATGTGATCCGCGTGACCGCCTAGAGGGTGCCGCGCACGATCGAGTCGCCCGAGTGTGCCGGGTTGCCGTCCGGCTGCTCGCTCGAGACATCCACGATCGGATAGTCGGCCAGCTTCACATCGGCGGGGATCGTGAATGTGCCTTCCGTGCCCACGAGAACTCCAACGCTGATCAGCTTGCTGAGGTCGCTGGAGATGAGCCAGACCTCGCGATAGCCCGGCGCGCTCCGCGGCTCCGAGACGGTGACGACGACCTGTCGTCCGGAGCGCGTCTGCTCGACCACAGCCTCGCCGGAGGCACCGGTCCAATCGGGAAGCGCATCCAGGCGGGCCTCGGCGAGCACCCTCGGCTTCGGCGCGCCCCACTTCGGGGCGAGCACTGTCGCCGCAACGAGAATCGCCCCGACCGACACGACCACCGCGAGCGCCCCTGCGAACACCGGTACGAGCAGCCGGTTTCGGCGATGATGGCGGCGGTGAGCGCGGCCGGACGAGCGGGAGGCGATCGGGAGAACGGGTTCCGGCCCGAAAGAATCAGGAGTCTCCGTGGACGCAGCCTCGGGGCTCGCAGCGGTCTCGAAAGCCACGGTGGTGGCGAAGGGAGCGGGCATCACGTCGGCGGCAAGGCCGAGCGTTCGGCTGATCGATCCCCAGACCGCCGGTCCCGGCGCGTCGAGCGGACGCTCGAGCGGCGAGCCGGACCGGGCGAGGGTCGCCACCCGCATCAGGCTGTTCAGCTCCTCGAGGCACTCGGGGCATTCCTGCACGTGGAGCTCGTCGGCGAGCGGGATGTCGGGCTCGCCCATGGCCATCATGGCCAGGATGTCGGGATCTCTGTGCCCGGCATCCGGAACCGTGCTGTCACTCATCGTCGCTCACCTCCAATCTGGTTCGTAGCCGGTCGAGACTTCGACGGATATGACTTTTCACGGTGCCGAGCGGCAGGCCGAGCCGTTCGGCGATCTGCGTGTGTGTGAGACGATCGTAAAACGCCAGTCTCATGATCTGCCTCGGCGTCTCCGGAAGGTCGGCGAGGGCATCCGCCACCACGAGTCGCTCGGCGAGATCGTCGGGCCAGTCCATGACATCACGGTCGAGACTCTGGATGAGGGCCTCGCGATCGCGGCGATCACGCGCCCGCCGTTCGTGTGCATCCGCGATCGTGTGCTTGGTGATGCCGACCAGCCAGGCCGACAGGCGCGCACGCTCGGGATCGAAACTCGCCCGCCCCAGCCAGGCCGAGACGAAGACGCGCTGGGTCACGTCCTCTGCGTCGGCGACATTGGCCAGTGATCGCATCGACATCCCGTAGACCAGCCGCGCCCATCTCTCGTAGACGGTGGCGAGGGCCCGCTCATCACCCGCCTGGAAGCTGGCGACGAGAGACGACTCGTCATGGTTCTGGAGCAGCTCGGACACGGGGATCCTGACGCTGGCCGACGAGGGGTGGTCGCCGGGAAGAGGGACTCTGTTGTCGTTCAACCTAGTCCCATCCGCGCTCGGAGTGAATATCTCGGCGGGTGAATGGTCACTTGCCCGTGGGCGCCGCAGCGACCGGGGTCGCCGTGACGATGACGTTGTCGAGGTAGTGCCCCGTCTTCGAGTTGAAGACGCCACCGCAGGTCACCAGGGTGAGGCGCGGTGCGCCGGTGGTATCGAAGACCTCTGCCATCGGGGCGTCGATCTTTCCCACCTGTCGCAGCTCGGTCACCGTGTAGGCGAGGGTCGAGCCATCCTCTCCCAGCAGGGTGATGGTGTCTCCCGCTGCCGCGTTCTTGAGCTTGCTGAACGGTCCGATTCCGTCGTGCCGGGAGTCGATGTGGGCCGCAATCACGGTCGCGCCCTGGGTAGCGGCGAGTCCTGGGCTGTAGCGATACCATCCCGCGTCGGCGGCGTTGGCCGGAAGGGCCATGGCCCCCTTGGCATCGACCCCCTCCGCGGTGACCGTCATGTCGATGCCCAGCCGGTCGAATCGGATGCGCACCGGCGCGACGACCGAGGCGACCGAGAGGCTGCCGAGTGAGGCATCGGCCTTGGGGATGTCGGGAGCCGTCGGTCGAGGGCTCGGCGTCGTCGACGCGGTGGGTTTCGCCACGGGTGGGGGTGCCGCCGTGCAACCGGCGAGCACGGGAAGGGCCAGGCAGAGCGCCAGTAGGGCGCCGACTGCGGCCCTTCCCGTCATTCTCACTGCAGGTTTCTCTTCAGGCGCTACGCCGTCAGGCGCGCGACCCGACCTTCCTGCGAGCGACTACCAGCACAGCGGCGGCGGCGAGGAGCAACCCGAATGCTCCGAGACCGATCGTCGACAGGGTCTGTGCCGATTCGGCGCGTGCTGCCGCGCCGGTCTCACCGGCGGGAACGCCCGCCGGCGGGGTGTGCAGTCCGGTGATGGTCTGCACAGCGAGGGCGAGTGTGCTGTCCGCGGCACTGCCGTAGGCGTAGACGATCGTGTTCACGCCCTCCTGGATGGCGACATCCGCCGGTCCGATGAGCACCGGAGTCGTCGTGCCCGCCGCGACGACGGATGCCGAGACCGTGGCCGGAGCGAGGTTGAGGATCTGCTCATTGGGGTTTGTCAATCCACTGACAACGGGTGATCCTCCCGCGAGCACGTCGACGGCCGGGGCGGCGGCAACGTGGCGCACGGTGAGTCGGCCCTGGCCGGCGGCTGTCTTGGAGATGTCATTCGTGAACAGCGTGGCGGTGGGGGTGCCCGTTGCCGAGAGGTGCGCGACGGCGGTGTAGTTGCCGCCGTCTGCGAGCGGGAGGTCGACCGGGCCGATGACGACGGCGTCCGTCGCGGAGGTCGCCGTCGATGACGTGATCGCGACCGAATAGGTACCGGGGGCGAGGCTGAGCGGGCCGGCGAGGGTGCCGGGGGTGAAGTTGTCGAGGGTGAGGGCTCCATTCACCCAGACGTCGACGGTGACACCGGGCACGCCGTGCAGCACAGAGAGCTGCGCGTTCGTGGCAGCCGAGGCCGGAAGCGGCGCCGCGAGTGCGACGAGAAGGAATGCACCGGCAGCGCCGCCGGCCATGATTCGAGTTTTCACGTGTCTGCTCCAATTCGTGAGCATGCTGGTCATGCTCTTATCGGGTACTACTGGCGCAATGACCCGATCGGATGCACCCGGGACGAAAAGAAAGCTGGCAATTCGCCCGGCGAGCGCAGCCTAAAATCGCTGGAGTGATGAATCTCCGCCCGAACCTCCTGAGCCGGGCCGCCGCCATACCGCTCGCGCCGGTGCTGCTCGTACAGGCGCGACGGGCGCGTGCGAGCATCCCCCGCCTGCCGGACGCGGCGCTCCCCTGGAGCGGATCGCTGCCGGGTGCCGACCTGATCCGTCTTCTCGTGCTCGGCGACTCGACGGCGGCCGGGGTCGGCGCCGACAGCCAGAGCGAGGCACTGCCGGGTACTCTCGCCCACGAATTCGGTGACCGCTTCGACCGCGGAACCAGTTGGACGGCCATCGGCGAGAACGGAGCGACCTCCCGCGACATCCTCGAGCGCTTCATCGACGACGCCACTGCGGCGACCTTCGACGTGGTCTTTCTCACCATCGGAGCCAATGACGCGCTCGGCCTGCGCTCCCGCCGCGCCTTCGGCCGGGATGTGCGCGAGATCGTGCGCCGGCTCCGCGCCGCGAATCCGGATGCCCTGCTCCTGGTCTCGCTGATGCCTCGGTTCGACCGCTTCCGCAGCCTCCAGAGCCCCCTGCGCTGGAACCTCGCCCTGCACGCGGCGAGCCTCGACGACGCGGCGCGCGCGGCCGTGCGCGGCCTCGACCGGGTATTCGCCCTGCCGAAACCGCCGCCGTACACCCCGACGTTCTGGGCATCGGACCTCTTTCACCCCGGCCCCTCCGGGTACCGGGAGTGGGCGGAGTTCGTGCTCGACTCCGTGCCGCTCAGCCTGCTCGCGCCGCTGCGGCGCGACCACTCACGCCGCGGCTGAGGCCCGCTTGGACGTGTCGACACCGGGCACCGGAGTGATGGGATCGTTCCAGCGCTTGATGACCGCCCACGCTACCGCGGCCGCGGGTACCGCGATCAGGGTGCCGAAGATTCCGCCGAGGATCGTTCCTGCGGTGAGTGCCAGCAGCACGACAAGGCCATGCAACTTGAGCGATTTTCCCATCACGAACGGGGAGAGGAAGTTGCCTTCGACCTGCTGCACGGCGATAACGACGATCGCGACCACGATCGCGGCAGTGAGCCCGTTCGTCACGAGGGTGACGAGGGCGGCGATGATGCCCGTTGCCGTCGCACCGACGAGCGGGATGAACGCACCGATGAACACGAGGATCGCCAGCGGGATCGCCAACGGCACCTGCAGGATCAGCATGGCGACCCCGATGAACACGGAGTCGACGAGCGCGATGATCGCGGTCCCCCGCACATAGCCCCCGAGGGTCTCCACCGCGCTGTTCCCGGCCCGGCGCAGCTTGGCATGCATCACGGGCTGGAACGGCGTGATGAGGAAGGCCCAGATCATCGGCCCGTCCTTCATGAAATAGAAGAGCACGATCACCGTGAGCACTGCGCCGGTAAGAAGCTCGGCGGCGGTCGACACCCCGGCGAGCGCTCCGGACCCGAACTGCGCACTCGTGACGAAATCGACCAGGGTCTTCTGCACATCGCTGATCTGTTTCGCGCCGATATTGAGGGGACCGTTCTGCACGAAATCGGCGACGGTGTTGATGCCGGAGCTCACCGACTTCTGCAGCGTGGAGAACTGCGACTGCACCTGGAAGACCGCGATCGTGATCACCCCGCCGAACACGATCACGCCGGCAAGCAGCGAGATGATCGCGGCGAGCACCCGAGGCATGTGCTTCTCGAGCAGTCGCACCACCGGTCGGAACGCGGATGCCACGATCAGGGCGAGAAGCACCGGCACCACCACGAGCTGCAGCCGGGTTGCCGCATAGACGATGATCACCACGATCGACAGCACGAGCAGCGCCTGGCCGCAACGCTGGGCGAGGCGACCGAAGGTGTCACTCCAGACCGCTGACGAGGTGCGCAGATTGGGCACGGGCACGGTGAGGGGCTTCTTGGTGAACATGCTTCGAGCGTACCGATGGCCCGCCGATCCGGCGTGGGGCTTGCGCGGAAGGTCCCGGCATGCACTCCGGTAGACTCGGAGCATCCACCCATAGGCGAACTCCTGGAGTGACTTGTGCCCGTAATCGTCGTCGAGGTCATGCCGAAGCCCGAGCTTCTCGACCCTCAGGGCAAGGCCGTCGCCGGTGCTCTTCATCGCCTCGGCACGTCCGGCATCGCGGGCGTGCGCATCGGCAAGCGTTTCGAAGTGACTGTTGACGAGGTCACGGATGAGGTGCTCGCCGAGGTCACTCAACTGGCGAACGACATGTTCTCCAACTCCGTCATCGAAGACGTCGTCTCGATCACCGTCGATTCCACGTCCGCCGCGTCATGACCAGCATCGGCGTCATCACCTTCCCCGGTTCCCTCGACGACCGGGATGCCCAGCGCGCCGTGCGACTGGCCGGGGCCACCCCTGTCGCCCTCTGGCACGGCTCCCACTCGCTCGAGGGCGTCGACGCGATCGTCTTGCCGGGTGGCTTCAGCTATGGCGACTACCTGCGCTGCGGTGCCATCGCCTCCCTCTCGCCGATCATGGCGGAGGTCATCGATGCGGCGGGCAAGGGGATGCCGGTGCTCGGCATCTGCAACGGGTTCCAGATGCTCGCCGAGGCGCACCTGCTCGAGGGTGGGCTGATCCGCAACGACCACGGCAGCTTCATCTGCCGCGACCAGAAGCTGCGGGTCGAGAACACCTCCACAGCCTGGACCAATGAATTCGAATCCGGCGCCGAGATCACCATCCCCTTGAAGAACGGGGAAGGCGGCTTCATCGCCGACGCCGAGACCATCGCGCGGCTGGAAGGTGAGGGACGGGTGGTCTTCCGCTACCTCGACGTCAACCCCAACGGCTCACTCGACGACATCGCCGGCATCACGAACGCCCGCGGCAACGTCGTTGGCCTCATGCCGCATCCGGAGCATGCGACCGAAGAGGGATTCGGCCCCGATACCGCTCTCGCGATGCGCAACGGAACCGACGGGCTCACCGTGTTCACGAGCGCGATCGCGGCACTCATCTCGGCCTGAGTCGTTGCCGGCGAGGCGGCCCGTCAGGTGCGCTCCGGATCAATGACCGGCATCGTTCCGGTGAACTGGCTCGCCCGCTCCTCGGCCTCCCGGGTTCCGGTGAAGAGTCCGATCGGCTCGGTCGACGGGGACTTCTCCGTCGAACGGGACGCCGGGTCGACGGACTGGATCCGAGTGCGGGGCAGTGCCGCGACATCCGTCTCGTGCAGCCACTGCACCAGCTGTTCGCGCACATGGCAGCGGAGATCGAAAAGGGTGGGGGCGTCGACCGCCGACACCAGGACGCGGAAGCGCACACAGCCACCGACGGCATCGGTCACCTGCAGCACCCCGGTGCGACCGTCCCAGAGTGGCGACTCGGCCAGGATGGCATCGAGCCGTTCGCGCATCTCTGACGGGCTCGCCTGCCAGTCGACGTCGAACTCGATCGAGCCGAGGAGCTCGCTGGAGTGTCTCGTCCAGTTCTCGAACGGGGCGTTGGTGAAGTAGGTGGAAGGGAGCACGAGGCGCCGATCGTCCCAGATGTGGACGACGACATAGGTGAGCGTGATCTCCTCGATCCGCCCCCATTCGGCTTCGGCGATCACCACGTCGTCCACCCTGATGGCATCGCTGAATGCGAGCTGGATTCCGGCGAACACGTTGGCGAGAGTCGATTGCGCAGCGAGGCCGGCGACGATCGACACGACACCGGCGGAGGCGAGGACGCTCGCCCCGACCGCCTGCACCCCGGGGAAAGTGAGCAGGATCGACGCGATTCCGATGATCACGATGATCACGCTTGCCAGTCGGCGCACGATGGCGATCTGGGTCTGGGCGCGACGGGCGCGCTTGTTGTCCGCGACATCCGTGCGATACCTGCCGGTTGCGAGGCCGAGTCCGAAGCTGACCAGGGCCGCCGTGAGCCAGGTGCCCGCGGCGATCGTGCCCATGAGGAATCCGTGGTCGACGGTGCTGAGCGGCACCGCCACCGGCAGGGTGAAGTGGACGGCGATCCAGAGCGCGACCACGAGCAGGAATACCCGATACGGCATCCGGGCCCGCAGGATGAGCGCTCGCGCCCAGCTCTCGCGGCGAGCGGTGAGCCGCGCGGCTATCGAAGTGACCACCACCACCACGAGCACGGCGACGAGGGCGATGACCACGGCGATGCCGAGTCCGATCCACGATTTCCAGTCCGACATGACGCCAAGAGTAGGCGGTTTTTGCTGCACGGCTGCGGCGGGAATCACCCGCGAGTGGGGGCTGCCACCGATGAGCGCGTGCCTTTATGGTGAGCGGATGGCAACCAGCCTCACCATCCTCCTGCGCCTCGTCACCGCTCTCAACGACCCGGAGGAGCCCTACCGCTTCGACGTGCAGGGCGAGACGATCATCGGAACCTGGGATGTCAGGCGTGCCGTGTTCGAGGATTTCGGCGACGCGGGCGCTGTGGACCTGGACTATCGCGTCAGAGTCCAGCTCGATGAGAAGAAGAGCACCTACACGTTCACCGAGCACAGCACCGCTGGCGGGGTCTCCGCGACAGGGGCCGCGGCCGCGCCGGTGCTCAGCCACCCGTACCCCACCAGCCGCCTCACGGACCCGCTCTTCACCTTCCTCGAGGGCAACGGCTACTCCCGAAAGAAGGCATTCCTCAGCCGGCTGCTCCCGCGCTGAATCACGAGGCTCGGCGCCGGTAGAATTGGGGCTTCCGGCACGCCCTCGATCCAGGAGTCTTAGCGCCCGTGAGCACCCCACCAGTTTCCCTCCCCGACACTGTGTCGAACGCCGCAGCCACCCCCGACAGGGAGCAGCCCTACGCGGCCCTCGGCCTCAAGCCCGACGAGTACGCGAGCATCCGTGAGATCCTCGGCCGCCGGCCCACGAGCGGTGAACTCGCCATGTACTCGGTCATGTGGAGCGAGCACTGTTCCTACAAGTCCTCGAAGATGTACCTGCGTCAGTTCGGTGACAAGACGACACCGAAGATGCGCGAGAACCTCATGGTGGGCATGGGCGAGAACGCGGGCGTCGTGGATGTCGGCCAGGGCTGGGCCGTGACCTTCAAGATCGAGAGCCACAACCATCCGTCGTACATCGAGCCGTTCCAGGGCGCGGCCACCGGCGTCGGCGGAATCGTGCGCGACATCATCTCGATGGGCGCCCGACCGGTCGCGGTGATGGATGCCCTGCGCTTCGGTGCGATCGACGACCCCGACACCGCCCGCGTCGTGCACGGTGTCGTCGCGGGCATCTCGTTCTACGGCAACTGCCTCGGACTCCCCAACATCGGTGGCGAGACCTGGTTCGACTCCGTCTACCAGGCCAATCCGCTCGTGAACGCTCTTGCCGTCGGCGTACTGCGCCATGAAGACCTGCACCTCGCGAATGCGCGGGGCGTCGGCAACAAGGTCGTGCTGTTCGGAGCCCGCACCGGCGGGGACGGCATCGGCGGGGCATCCATCCTGGCCTCCGATTCATTTTCCGCGGGCGGTCCGACCAAGCGTCCCGCCGTGCAGGTGGGCGACCCCTTCGCCGAGAAGGTGCTCATCGAGTGCTGCCTCGAACTGTTCCAGCAGGAACTCGTCGAGGGCATCCAGGACCTCGGTGCCGCCGGCATCAGCTGCGCGACCTCGGAGCTCGCCTCCAACGGCGACGGCGGAATGTTCATCGAGCTCGAGAAGGTGCTGCTTCGGGATCCGACGCTGACCGCCGAGGAGATCCTCATGTCGGAGTCGCAGGAACGCATGATGGCGATCGTGACGCCCGAGAAACTGGAGGGATTACTCGCGGTCACCGCGAAGTGGGATGTGGAGACCTCCGTGCTCGGTGAGGTCACCGATACCGGGCGCCTCATCATCAACTGGCACGGCGAAGAGATTGTCAATGTGCTGCCACGCACGGTCGCCGTCGACGGTCCGGTGTACGAACGCCCGGTCGCCTACCCGACCTGGATCGATGCGCTTCAGGCCGATTCCGCATCCTCGCTGCGGCGCGCCGCATCCCCCACCGAGCTTCGCGAACAGGCGATCGCCCTGCTCGGCAGCGGCAACCTCGCCTCGAAGGACTGGATCACCAACCAGTACGACCGCTACGTGATGGGCAACACGGCACTGTCGTTCCCGGACGACGGCGGCATGGTGCGCGTCGACGAGGAGACCGGCCTCGGATTCGCCGTCGCAACCGATGCCAACGGTCGCTATGCCTACCTCGACCCCTACCAGGGTGCGCAGCTCGCCCTGGCGGAGGCCTTCCGCAACGTGGCCGTCACCGGTGCGACCCCGGTGGCCGTCTCCGACTGCCTCAACTTCGGTTCCCCGGAGAACCCCGAGGTGATGTGGCAGTTCTCCAAGGCCGTCGAGGGACTGGCCGACGGATGCCTCGAGCTCGAGATCCCCGTCACGGGCGGCAACGTCTCGTTCTACAACCAGACCGGGGACGTGCCGATCCACCCGACTCCGGTCGTGGCGGTGCTCGGCGTTATCGACGACGTCGCCGACCGCATCCCGAGCGGCTGGCAGGACGAGGGCAACAACATCTACCTGCTCGGCACCACGCGTGACGAGCTCGACGGGTCGGCGTGGGCGGGAGTCATCCATTCCCACCTCGGCGGCCACCCCCCGATCGTCGATTTCGCCGCGGAGCAGGCGCTGGCCGGGCTCATCAAGTCGGGTTCGGAGCAGAACATCATCGCGTCCGCGCACGACCTCTCCGACGGGGGCCTCATCCAGGCCGTCTCGGAGTCCGTGCTGCGCTTCGGTGTCGGCGCCCGGCTGTGGATCACCGAACTCATGGAGCGCGACGGCGTCGACGCGACCGCCGCATTCTTCAGCGAGTCGGGCGCCCGGGCGATCGTCTCGGTTCCGCGCGAAGACGACGTGCGCTTCATCGGTCTCTGTGAGGGCCGCGGCGTGCCCGCACTGCGCGTCGGAGTGACGGATGGCACGGGCCTCGAGGTGCAGGACCAGTTCGCTCTCACCCTCGACGAGTTGCGCGCCACGCACCGCGGCACCCTCCCGGAGCACTTCGGGCCGGTCGTCGGGTACTGACGGGCGCGGGTTTCCTCCCGGGGGTCTTACCGGTCGGCGGGTACTGCGCCGACCCGTCGGTAACGGCTGGCTGCCCCTGGCTATGCGACAGTTCCTGACGGAGGGCCACCTCGTGCGGAGCTCCCCAGACCCGGAGTTCCCCAGACCCGGAGCTCCGCCGACCCGGCACATATCGTCGGCAGCCGATGCCCTCGGGACCGTTTGCGAAGGATCGGTCCCTCGTGGGGAGCTCCCCAGACCCGGAGCTCCGCCGACCCGGCACAAATCGTCGGCAGCCGATGCCCTCGGGACCGTTTGCGACGGATCGGTCCCTCCGGAGGACTTCGCCTCTCCCCGAAGCGTGGTCGACCCGGCACAAATCGTCGGGAGCCTATGACTTCGGGACCATTTGCGACGACTGGCCGGCGGCGAGGCTCCTCCTCCACCGGTAGCCACTGGGGCGACTATCCCCCGATCTCCGTGACCCGAGCCTAGAGTGGAGCGGCATGGCGCACCGTGGTCGGATGCGCCGCAATCATCCGCTCCCTCCGGCCCTCGCCTCTCGACCGTTCACCGTCGGGGAGGCCGCAGAACTCGGTGTCGGAGCTGGACGGCTTCGAGGCGGCGACCTCCGGCGGCCATTCCATGGCATCCGGATGTCTCGAAGCCTCGCCGCGGACGTCGCCGATCTCGCCGCCGCGTACGCCACCCGGATGCCGCCCGACCAGTACTTCAGTCACTGGACTGCCGCGGTGCTGCTCGGCTTGCGGCTGCCCGAGGGCCGGGTGCCGACATCGCTCGATGTCTCGGTTCCGTCGCCACGCCGAGCGCCGCGGCTTCGCGGCGTGCGCGGCCATGAACAGTTGCCGAGCGCGCGCACCCGCACCCTTCCGAGCGGTCTTCGGGTGAGCGATCCGGTCGAGACCTGGTGCCACCTTGCTGCCGAGCTCTCCCTCGATGAGCTGATCATCATGGGCGACGGACTAGTGAGCCGGCAGGCCCCGCTGGCGAGCCTTTCGGAGCTCACCGCCGCGGTTGCCGGATGGGGCGCCAGGCGCGGAGCTCACCTGCTTCGTCGAGCGTTGCCCGAGATTCGGTGCCGAACCGACTCGGCGCGCGAGACCATCCTGCGTCTCCTGATCGTGCGGGCAGGGCTGCCGGAGCCGGAGGTGAATCTCGTGATCTGCAACAGTTTCGGCGTGGTGATCGGGCTCGGCGACCTGGGGTACCAGAAGTATCGGGTGCTGCTCGAGTACGACGGCGGGCAGCATCGCGCGGACGAGCGCCAATTCCACATCGACATCGCCCGCCTCGACGCCTTCATGGAGGAAAAGTGGCGGGTGATCCGCGTCAACAAGAGCCTGATGCGGCAGCGCGCAACCCTGCTCGACAAGGTACGCACGGCGCTGGAGGCGGCCGGGTGGGCGGGGTGAGTGGGACGGCAGCCGAACCGTCACACATCGTCGGCAGCGCCGGGTCAAGCGACCGTTCTTGACGGATCACCGCCGGGGGCGGAGAGCTAGGTCGACGGCACAGCAGGGTGGTGCGGGCGAACCGTCACCAACCGCTGGCAACCTCCGCCCAGACGACAGTTTGCGACGGATCACCGCCGGGGATCAGGGCCAGCCCGGCGGCCTCCGCAGCACCACGGCACCACAGGCGAACCGCCACTAACCGCTCGCAACCCCCGCCCAGACGACAGTTCGTGACGGATCACCGCCGGGGGCGGGAAGCCAGGCCGACGGCACAGAAGGGCGCCACAGGCGAACCGTCACACACCGCTGGCAACCCCCGCCCAGACGACAGTTTGCGACGGATCACCCCCGGGGATCAGGGCCAGCCCCGCCGAGCTCCTAGACCCCGAACGTCTGCCCGACGAGCTTCTCCGACGCGGTCCAGAGGGCTGCCCCGAAGGCCGCGTTGCTGCTGGATGCGACGGGCTTCTGCAGCACGGGAGGGCCGCTGAACCCGCCACGCGGGCCCCAGTACTGGCCGCCGACGGCATCCGGATCGGTCGCCGCACGAACAGCGGACCAGGCCGCCCGGTCCTTTCCGCCGCCGATGAAGGGGAAGACCCGGGCGAACAGGCGGCCGCCCGCCGAGGGATTCGTCACGCCGGCACGGAGCGGGCTGAGGCCGTCGATGCCGCTGCCCGGATGCGCCACGAGCGAGGTGACGGATCCGCGGGCGGCGCGCAGCCGGCGGTCGAGCTCGAACCCGAAGGACTGGGTCGCGTGCTTGGACTGGCCGTAGGCCGCGAACGGCGCAAAGGAGGAAGAGCTCTGGAGGTCGGTGAGGTGCGCTGTGGTCAGGCGGGTCGCACCGCTCCCCATGGTCACCACGCGTGCGCCGGGGGTCGCCGCGAGGGTGGGGTAGAGCAGTGCGGTGAGCAGGAAATGCCCGAGGTGGTTGGTGCCGAACATCACCTCGTTGCCGTCCACGGTGGTCTCTCGCTTCTTGCTTGGCATGATCGAGCCGGCGTTCTCGATGATCGCGTCGATGCGGCGTCCCGTCAGTGCTGCCGCGGCGGAACGCACCGAGGCGTAGGAGGAGAGGTCGAGCGCCACGTGCTCGAGCTGCGCCTCGGGGGTGCGCGCGTGGATTGCGGCGATGGCGGCATCCGCCTTGGCAGCGCTGCGGCACGCGATGATGACGTGCCCGCCGGCTGCCGCGAGCTGTTCACTGATGAAGTAGCCGATTCCGGCGTTGCCCCCGGTCACGACGAAGGTCTTGCCGGCCTGTGAGGGGATGGACCGCGGATCCCAGCTCATTCGGAGTGCGTGGCGATCGTGCCGGTGCTGGCGATCTGCTCGTGCTGGTGGATGACCTCCGCGATGATGAAGTTGAGGAACTTCTCGCCGAACGCGGGGTCGAGGTGCGACTCGGATGCCAGCGCCTTCAGCTTGGTGATCTGCTCCAGTTCCCGGCTCGGGTCGGCCGCCGGCAGACCGCTGGACGCCTTGAGGCGCCCCACCTGCTGGGTGAACTTGAAACGCTCGGCGAGGAGGTGCACGAGGGCGGCATCGACATTGTCGATGCTCTGACGGAGGCTCAGGAGTTGGGCGGCGGAATCGAGAGAGTCGGGCATGTTTCGAGGCTACCGGGCGTGAGTCGCGATGTGCGCGCTCGCAGGCGCTACGCGACCAACGTCAGAGTCACCTCGATGTTGCCTCGGGTGGCGTTGGAGTACGGGCAGACGCGGTGGGCGGCATCCGCGAGTTCCTGCTGGCGGTCCGCAGGCACGTGCGGGGTGTAGATGTCGAGCTCCACGGCGAGGCCGAATCCGCCTTCCCCGTTGCTGCCGATGCCGACGCTCGCCGAGACCGAGGAGTCGGAGGTGTCGAGCTCCAGCGAACGCCCCACGACGTGGAGGGCGCTGAGGAAGCAGGCGGAGAATCCCGCCGCGAAGAGTTGCTCCGGGTTGGTGCCCTCACCGCTGCCGCCGAGTTCCTTCGGCGGACGCGTGTCGAAGTCGAGACGGTCGTCCTCCGAGCGGACGTGGCCGTCGCGGCCGCCTCCGGTGGCATGGGCGATGGCGGTGTAAGAGATTTCCATGGGGCAAGCCGACCATCCCCGTCTGGGCGTTGGCCGAGTGCGGCCCCTACGTGGTGGAGCGAGTGCGGAAGAGCACTGGGCGGTCGCCGTGGCCCTCCAGGCGCTGCTCGAGCCCGGAGCGCACGCGGGGCCAGTCATCCAGGATGATCGAGAAGACCGCGCTGTCGCGCCAGCTTCCGTCCGCCCGCGGAAGGTCCCGGCGCACGATGCCTTCGAAGGTGGCGCCGATGCCAGCGATCGCGGCGCGGGACCGTTCGTTGAGAGCATCCGCCTGGATCTTGACGCGACCGAAGCCGTGATCGAAGGCCAGTCCGAGCAGCAGCAGCTTCGCTTCCGCGTTCACGGCGGTGCCCCAGACGCGCGGGTCGTACGCGGTCCAGCCGATATGGGTGGCTTCACGCAGGGGCTCGAAATCGGCGAGGGTCGTGGTGCCGACGAGCTCACCGTCGTGAGGTCCGCCGACGAGGAACACGGCGTAGGGATTGCAGTCGTCCCAGCGGAAGTAGCTCTCCGCCCACTCGGTGAAACCCGCCTCGGTGTCGCGGTATCCGGCCAGACCGCCGCCGTATCCCCCGGCGAAGACAACCGGATGCCCAATCGCCAGGAACAGTGCGGGCAGATGCTCCCGGCGCAGAGGTTCGAGACGAACGAATCGTCCGCCGATCACGCTGGGCACAGGACGGGTCGCAGTCACACCACACAGTCTGGCAGGAGGTGCCCGCCCGGCGCGGCCGTGACGGCTCCGCGTAGGTGAATAATTGCAGGCGTGATCAACACCGCACTCTTTCTCGGTTCCGCCGATGCGTTCGTGCGTCTGCTCGGTGAGGTGCGGGACGACCAGTGGTCCGCGCCAGGACTCGGAGCATGGACGGTGCGCAGCCTCGCCGGACATACCGCCCGCGCCATCCTCACCGTGGAGAACTACCTGCTCCAGGACGAGCCGGGCGACGTGACCATTGCCACGGCCGAGGCGTATTACACCTCCGCCTACCTCACCTTCACGGATGACGCGGCCGTCGCCGCCCGGGGAGTCGAGGCCGGCGAGTGGCTGGGTGAGAATCCGGTTGCGCAGGTCTCCGCGGCATTGGCGCGGGTCGGTGCGGCGATCGAATCCCAGCCGTCGAATCGCATCGTGTCGATCGGGGGGATGGGAATCCGCCTGCCCGAGTACCTGCGAACGCGCGTGTTCGAGCTCGTGGTCCACACGATCGACCTCTCCCGGGCATCCGGTATCCCCCATGGCCTGCCCGAGGCCGCGGTGGAGGATGCCGTGAAGCTCGCGGCTGCGGTGGCCACCCGGCGCGGATCGGGTGAGGACGTGCTCCTCGCGCTCACCGGTCGCAGTGCTCTGCCGGAGTACTTCAGCGTCGTCTGAGCGAGGAACCTACGGGTCGGGTCGTCAGCGCAGGTGCTGCGAGGCAACGGACGCCAGAAATGCGCCCCAGCGGCGATAGAGCCCCGGGTAGCTGAAGGCACCGTCGACGAAGTCCGATTTCTCGATCGCGGGCATGGCCACCAGGTGGGTCTTCGACGAGCGGGCACACGCGGCTTCCGCGATGGCGGTGAACCGCACGGCGTCGTCGTCGAGGATGCGGCTCGCCAGGCGCCCGACCTGCACGTAGCCCGAAACGCGAGGGATTTCGGTCACCAGCACCAGGGCACGCGGCGAAGTCTTTTCGGCCAGGAAGGCGATCAGGCGCTCGAGCTCGAGACGCCACAGTCGCACAGAGGAGAAGGAGAGCACGTCCATCGTGCCCGGCGAGAGCACAACGAAATCGAAACTCCCCAGCCCGTCGAGTGCGTGGATCGTGGCCGAGGTCGAAGCGAGGCGCGGCCGAGCGGTGGCGATGCTCTCCCATTCGACCCCGCGACCGGTCGCCTTCGCGAGGTTTTTGGCGAACTGGTGCGCAACGCCGAGTTCGTAGCTGCGCACGCCGACGGAAGAGCCACTTAGCCCTCCGACGACGAGAATGTGGAGCGGGCGCGGACCTTCGATGAGCCCGTGCGGGGCGTCGTCCGGCACGCCAGCGGCCATCTGGGTCGGCGCGCCGGCCACGTAGTTGAAGGCGATGAGCGGGCGGACCACACGGAGGCACGCACGGATCACACTCCGGCCCAGCGGTGGCCGTTGGATCGTCGCCGCCTCGGTCACCGGTCAGCCCAGGAGGTCGTGCCGAACCACGATGGCCTCACGGTCGGGGCCGACTCCGATGGCGGAAATGCGTGCACCACTCATCTTCTCGACTGCGAGCACATAGTCGCGCGCATTCTTCGGCAGGTCGTCGAATGTGCGGGCGCCCGTGATGTCCTCGGTCCAGCCGGGCAGTTCCTCGTAGATCGGCACCGCGTGGTGGAAGTCCGACTGGGACACCGGCACCTCGTCGACGCGCACTCCGTCGATGTCGTAGGCGACGCACACCGGGATGCTCTCGAGCCCGGTCAGCACGTCGAGTTTGGTGAGCACGAAGTCGGTCACCCCGTTGATGCGTGCCGCATAGCGGGCGACGGGGGCGTCGTACCATCCACAGCGCCGTGGGCGACCCGTGGTCGTTCCCCATTCGAAGCCCTTCGAGCGGAGGAACTCGCCGGATTCGTCGTGCAGTTCGGTGGGGAACGGCCCGGAGCCCACCCGGGTCGTGTACGCCTTCACGACAGCGATGACCCGCTCCAAGCGGTTCGGTGCGACGCCGGATCCGGTAGCAGCGCCGCCGCTGGTCGCGTTGGAGGAGGTGACGAAGGGATAGGTGCCGTGATCGACGTCGAGCATGGTGGCCTGGCCTCCCTCGAACAAGACGGTCTTCCCGTCGTCGAGGGCCTGGTTGAGCACGAGGCTCGTGTCGGAGACCATCGGGCGCAGCCTGTCGACATAGGAGAGCAGGTCGGCCACGACCTCCTCTGCGCCGATCGCGCGACGGTTGTAGATCTTCACGAGCAGGTGGTTCTTCTGATCGAGTGCACCCTCCACCTTCTGGCGCAGGATGTTCTCGTCGAACAGGTCCTGGATGCGGATGCCCACCCGGTTGATCTTGTCGGCGTAGGCCGGTCCGATGCCGCGCCCTGTTGTTCCGATCATCCGCTTGCCGAGGAAGCGCTCGGTCACCTTGTCGAGCGTGCGGTGGTACTGCGTGATGACGTGAGCGTTCGCCGAGACGAGGAGGCGCGAGACATCCACCCCTCGCGCGGTGAGCGCTTCGAGCTCGTGGAAGAGAACCTCGATGTCGACGACGACACCGTTGGCGATCACCGGGACGACCCCGGGGCTCAGGATTCCGGAGGGCAGCAGGTGCAACGCGTACTTCTCGTCACCGACGACCACGGTGTGGCCGGCGTTGTTGCCGCCGTTGAATTTGACGACATAGTCGACACGGGGGCCGAGGAGGTCGGTGGCCTTACCCTTGCCCTCATCGCCCCACTGGGCGCCGATCAAGACAATCGCGGGCATGGCGGATCCTTACGTCAAACGGGGATGAGCCCCAAGTCTACCAATCCATGCGATTTCAGGGGTTCGTGCGGTTGCGTCGCCCGACGATCGCGATCATGACACCGAGCATGAGCAGCAGCACGCCGATGGCCACCATCGACCAGGGGTCGGCCCCGGTGAACGCGAGGCCCGTGTAGGCGAGACCGATCTTCGCGGCATGGGTCTTGGTCGAGCCGGTGAAGGCGAGCCCGATGGTCGGCGTCACCGTGATCGTGATCGCGGCGGTCGCGGTGCTTCCCGCGGCATCCGTCGTCGTGTAGCTCAGCGTTTCGAGGCCCCACCAGCCGACGTCGGGTGTGAAGGTGGCGGTGCCGTCGGCGGTGATCGCCATCGTGCCGTGCGGGGGCTTCGCGAAGGCTGTGACCGTGAGGCCGGTTCCCACGTCGTTGCCGAGCAGCGCGAAGCTCACGGCCTTGCCTGCCGGGTATTCCCCGACCCGGGTGAGGCGTCGAGCAGAATCAACCTCCCCGGGCGGGGAAGTGGACAATGCGGGTGTCGTCCAATAACTTGCACAGTGTTGTGCAAGTTATTACACTGGAGCCATGTCCACCCCCTCTCCGTCGCGCGCACCGCGCCGTGATGCCGCCGAGAATCGCGAGTCCCTTCTCGCCGCGGCACGCCTCGTCTTCAACCACGATCCCTCCGCCTCGCTCGAGGCAGTGGCCGCGCAAGCCGGCCTCAGCCGACGATCGGTCTACGGGCATTTCGCCAATCGTGAGGAGCTGCTGCTGGAGATAGTGACCACCGGCGCGCGCCGGGTGGCGACCGCGCTGGAGTCGGTGACCCATCCCGATCCCCTCGTGCGCCTCGCCCTGATCGCCTCGAACCTCTGGCGCGAGGTGGAGAGCGTTCGCGTGATGGCGCTGGTCGCCGTTCGTGGCCCGCTCGCGGCCCACACCGCCGCGACGCTCGGTGCGATCCGGGCGAACGTGCGCGCCGCGATCGCCGAGGGACAGGCGGATGGCTCGATGCGCACAGACCTCGCGGTCGGGCGCCTCGCCCGGCTGGTGGAAGACACCGCACTCGTCGTGCTCGAAGACTCGACGGAGCATCCCCTCGGCGCGCAGGAGGGCGACCGCCTCGCCATGCTCATGACCCTCGCCGTGGTCGGCCTCGGCTGGCGCGAAGCCGGTACCTTCATCGACGGGCGGCCGGAGCTCGCCTGGCCCGCAGCCACCGAGCCAGACATCGAATCCGATCGAGAAACAGAGACGGTGCCAGAGTGATGCGCGTAGAACTGCGACAGGCCGCCATCGGGCGCGGACTCGGTGCTTCGCTGCCCGCTCTCGACCTGATCGTCGACGGACCGGTGCCCGTCGTCATTGCCGTGCAGACTGATGAACGCCCGATGCTGGTGTCGATGCTCCTTGCCGGTCGGGTGCGCTGCGACTCCGGGCGAGTGCTCGTCGACGGAAAGGAGGATGCCGACCAGCTTCGTCGCCGGACGGCCCTCGTCGACACCCCGATCGTCGCCGAGCCGAGCGCCGGCATCGCCCTCGCGACCATCGTCGCCGAGGAGTTCTCCTTCGCCGGTCTGCGCACCTCCGGGCGGGCGGTGCGCGGCTTTCTCACCGACCACGGGCTGGCCGACTTCGCCTCCCTCCCGGTGCGGGCGCTGCCCCCGGCCGACCGCATCCGCCTCTTCAGCGAGCTGGCCGTGCTGCGTGCGGGAGTCGACGGCATCATCGTCACTTCGCCGGAGCGTCACGGCGGCGCACCCGCCGAGTGGTTCGCGCACCTGGTGGCCCTTGCCGAGCGCGGCGTGACCGTGGCCATCGTCACCGACTACGCCACCTCGCAGATCCTCATCGACCTCGGGGCGCGAGACGGCGCAGCGCCGGAAGCCCCGCCCCAACCAGTAACAGAAGAAGCGGAAGCAGAGCCCTTCCTGCCCTCCCCCACGGATTCCCCGGAAAGCGACCTGTCGTGAAGATCTCCCCTCTCATCCGCGCCGAATTCGCGCGTCTCACCTCCAGCCGCATCGGCATCGCATCCCTCATCGCCCTGATGACGGTGCCGCTGGTCTACGGTGGCCTCTACCTCTGGGGCAACCAGGACCCGTATTCGAGCCTCGACAAGGTGCCCGCCGCGCTCGTCGTGCAGGACACCGGAACCACCGTCGACGGCACGGCGACCAACTACGGCGAGAAGGCCGCGAAATCCTTGCTGACAGACGAGAAGTTCGGCTGGGTCGAGGTGACCGCAGCGCAGGCGGCCGGGGGCGTGAAGGACGGCAGCTACGACTTCGGCGTCACCTTCCCGTCCGACTTCTCCTCCCGGCTCTCCTCCGCATCCGGTGACAGCCCGCGGTCCGCGGAGCTGACGGTCACCACCGATGACACGAACAGCTACCTCTCCACGACCATCGCCAAGCAGGCCGCCGAGGCCGTGCGGGTGGAGATCGCCAAAGAGGTCGGCGCGGAGGCATCCCTCACCCTGCTCGCCGCGGTGGGCGACCTCCGTGACGGCCTGGTGAAAGCCGACGACGGGGCGAAAACGCTGGCGGATGGCGCGACCTCGGCCGCGACCGGGGCGGCGTCTCTCGGCTCCGGCAGCTCCACCCTCGCCAGCGGAGCGGCGTCGCTCTCGAGCGGGATCTCCCGGCTTGACGCGAAGTCCTCCAGCCTGCCGTCCTCGACCACTCGACTCAGCAGCGGCGCGTCGAGCGTGTCGTCAGGGGCCGCGGCAGCCTCCTCCGGCAGCGCGACGCTCGCTGGCAAGGCGACCCAGGTGGCGACCCTCGCCGCGGGCACTCGATCCCAGGTGGCCGCCGAGCTCACGACGGCCGGAGTCGATCCGGCCGTCGCCGCGACAATCGACGCCCAGCTTGCCGGGGTCTCCGGCGCGACCGCGCAGATCGGCGCGGGAACCTCGTCGCTCTCGACGAGTCTCGGCACACTCGCCGCCGGGGCGGCGCAGGTCTCGGCGGGTGCCGCCGCCTTGAAGGCCTCCGCCCCGGCCCTCTCCTCCGCGGTTCATTCGGCCGCGACCGGAGCCGCGAGTCTCTCGAGCGGAGCGGCGGAGCTGGCGAGCGGGGCATCCGCTCTCGGCAGTGGCACGGCCGAACTGGCGACCGGATCGGCGACGCTCGAGAGCTCGCTCTCCGACGCCGTTACCAAGGTTCCCGTCACCACCGCCGCCGGTCGCCAGGCGACAGCGGATCTCATCGCCAACCCGCTCGCGGTAAAACAGAGTGCGATCACGCAGGCGGCCAACTACGGAGCCGGGCTCGCACCCTTCTTCCTCGCCCTGGCCTCGTGGATCGGCATCTACGCGCTCTTCCTGCTGGTGCGACCGCTCTCACGCCGGGCCCTGACGGCGGTGCGCCGCCCGATCCGCACCACTCTTGCCGGGTGGCTCACACCCGCAATGCTCGGGGTCGTGCAGATGGTCGCGCTCTTCGCGCTGGTGACCCTCGCCCTTCACCTGCCCGTGGCGAATCCGGCGGGCCTCGTCGCCTTCATGGCCTTCGTGGCGATGACCTTCGCCGCGATCGTGCTCGCCCTCAATGTGTTGCTCGGCAGCGTCGGGCAGTTCCTCGCGCTGGTCTTCATGGTGGTGCAACTGGTGACCGCCGGCGGAACCTTCCCGTGGCAGACCCTTCCCGGTCCGCTCGCCGCGCTGCACCAGGCACTGCCGATGAGTCATGCGGTGGATGGCATCCGCCAACTCATGTACGGCGGGCTGAGCTCGAGCGTCTGGTCATCCATCCTGCCCCTCGTGCTCTGGCTGGTCGGCTCGCTCGTGGTCTCGGTGCTCGGCGCGATGCGCCAGGGGCGGTTCCGCATCCTGCGGGAGCTGCGCCAGTCACCGATCGGGGCGTGAGCCGACCCGGAGACGGAGGCGTGCCCCGGGCCGAGCAGCCTCGGGCCGGACAGCCTCAGAAGGTGGCGTGCTGCGTGACCCACGCGTGCATGGCCACCGCGGCCGCAGCGGAGGCGTTGAGGCTGCGGGTGGATCCGAACTGGCTGATCTCCACGATGTGCGACGCGGCGGCGATCGCTTCCGCGCTGAGCCCCGGCCCCTCCTGCCCGAACAGCAGGATGCAGGCAGGAGCGAACGAGAACGTCTCGATGATCACCGAGCCGGGCACGTTGTCGATGGCGATGATCGGGAGTGCGGCATCCGCGGCCCAGCCGGCGAAGTCCGCGACATCCGGGTGGTAGATCACGTGCTGGTAGCGGTCGGTCACCATGGCGCCGCGCTTGTTCCACCGCTTGCGGCCGATGATGTGCACGGTGTCGGCCCCGAACGCGTTCGCGCTGCGCACGATCGAGCCGATGTTCATGTCGTGCTGCCAATTCTCGATCGCCACATGGAACGGATGCCGCGACTCGTCGAGATCCGCGACGATCGCCTCCATCGTCCAGTAGCGGTAGCGGTCGACGACGTTGCGTGAGTCGCCCTTCTCGAGCAGCTCCGGATCGTAGAACGGCTCGGTGGGCAGCGCACCCTGCCACGGTCCGACACCGTTAGTGGTGAGCTCGACGCTCGGGTTCGGCTCTGGGGATGTCACTCCGTCAGGGTAGCCGGGATCCTGCACCGCGATTGTCGTTGGGGAGATGTCGGTGGGGGGCAATGCGACTCGGCATACCACTCGCCGGTGTGGGCGCGGTTGATGGTGCGCACCCGGCTCGTTCGCGCCCGGTTCCCCGTTCGCCGAATGTCGAGTCGGGGGAAATTGCGGCTTCACGCGTGGCTGACCCACACTTACCCCCGACTCGATCCGCGCAGAGAGAGACGCGCAGGGCGCGACGCGCAGGGCGCGACGCGACGGGCAGGGCCGCGCGAAACCGCCTCTGCGCGGCCGGTCTCGAGCGCGAGTGTTCGCAGCCGTCACCGTTCCGACCGAGACAACGGCCGGGGTCCCTTCTCGCGCAGCAGTCCACAGCAACTCTCCTGACAGACGATGGATGATGGGAGCGATGTTCACGCCCACCCGAGCCGCGGGACTCGAGGTCCTAGCCAATTTCGTCCCTCGTGCCGGACGCGATTATGCGCGCGACCGTAACCACGACAGTGGGCCCTCCCGCACCAACGTCTCAGGCCTCTCCCCCTACCTCCGCCACAGGCTCGTGACCGAGCGCGAGGTGGTCGCGGCCGTGCTGCAGCGGCATCCGCTCGGCTCGTGCGAGAAATTCGTGCAGGAGGTCTTCTGGCGCACCTACTGGAAGGGATGGCTCGAACAGCGTCCCGAGGTGTGGCGGCGGTATCGCCGTGACCTGGCAGAACTCGAGCTCTCCGGCGACTACCCGTCCGCCGACTACGAAGCAGCCATCGCCGGGCGCACCGGCATCGATGCGATGGATGCCTGGGTGCACGAACTCCTCGACACCGGGTACCTGCACAACCACACCCGCATGTGGTTCGCGAGCATCTGGATCTTCACCCTTGGCCTGCCCTGGCAGCTCGGCGCGGACTTCTTCTATCGGCACCTTCTCGACGGGGATGCCGCGTCGAACACGCTCTCCTGGCGCTGGGTCGCGGGGCTCCAGACCGCGGGCAAGACCTATCTCGCGACGGCGTCGAACATCGCTCGCTACACCGACGGGCAGTTCTCGCCCCAGGGGCTTGCGACATCTGCCCGGGCGCTCGTGGAGGATCCGCTTCCGTCCCCCGAGGGCATCCCGCCGGTGGAGTCCGCCGGCTTCGACGGGCGCGTCGGGCTGCTGCTGCACGAGGAGGATCTTGACGCGGTGAGCCTGCTCGACGAGCATCCGGGACTCGCCCCCCAACGGCTCGTAGCGGTCGCCGGATACGCAGATCCGGATGCCCGATCGCCGCTGGGCGCATCGCACGCCCTTCGTCGATTCACGGCGTCCGCGCTCGAGGACGGGGTCACGCGGGCGTCGAGTCTCTTCGAACGACCCGGTCGGGTGCTGCAGGACGCCTTCTCGTCGACGGTGCTCGAGTGGGCGGCATCCGAAGGCCTCGATGCCGTGGTCGTGCCGTATGCTCCGGTGGGCCCGGTGCAGGATCGGATGCCGGCGCTCCGGGCTGCGCTGGCGTCAGAGGGCGTAGCACTCACGTCGGTCCGGCGACGCTGGGATACCCTCGCCTGGCCGCAGGCGGCGCGGGGCTTCTTCCCCTTTCGCGAGCAGATTCCCGGGCTGCTGCGACAGCAGGGTCTGTAAACCCGCGGCTGCGGATTGCGGGCCCGACCGGGAGATCGGTCCCCGTCACCCCAGCAGGGCCGCAACCACCACGAGCACCGGGATCGATCCGATCGTCGTGATGAGCACCGTATCGCGGGCGATGATCTCCCCCCGGCTGTAGCGCGAGGCGTAGTTGAACACGTTCTGGGCGGCGGGAAGCGCGGCGAGCGCCACCACCACGAACAGCGGATGCCCGTGCACGCCGAACACGAAACGGCCGAATATCCAGGCCGCAACGGGCATCCCGACCAGCTTGATCGCGGATGCCACGAGCACGTCCCGCCGCCCGCTGCCCGGCCGGAGCAACTTCTGCCCGTGCAGAGACATCCCGAATGCGAGAAGCACGACCGGCACCGCAGCGCCGCCCAGCAACTCGAAGGGCCCCAGCACCGCGTCCGGCGGATGCCATCCCGTGACCGCCAGCACCACCCCGAGCACGGATCCGATGATGAGCGGATTGCTGATCGGCTTCAGCAGCACCCGCCAGACCGACACCCGCCCGGTGGTGGTCACATCGAGGATCGTCAGCGCGACCGGCGCGAAGATGAGCAGTTGCAGCAGCACGACCGGGACGGAATAGGCGGCGCTGCCCAGCACGTACACGGCCACCGGGATGCCGATGTTGTTGGCGTTCACGTAACCGGCACCCAGGGCCCCGACGACCATCTCCGGTACGTCGCGGCGCCAGACGAAGCGCGCGATCGCCGTGTACGCGGCAAAAGCAACCAGTGCCGCGACGAGCGACACCACCAGAAGGGAGGAGAACAAGACCGAGACCTTCGCCGACTCGAGCACGGTGAAGAGCAGGCAGGGCGAGAGCACGAAGAACACGATCCGGTTGAGCACATAACCGGCATTCGGGCCGAGGATCCCCAGTCGGCCGACCAGGTAGCCGACCGCGATGATGAACCCGATGATGGCGAAACCGACGAGTACTCCGGTCATCATCCACTCCTGTCGGCCGCCCGCACGGCACACAGCCGCGCCACGTGAAGGTTATCCGTGCTGGGTACTATGGGCGCATGACAGACCGAGGCGACATCGAGTGCTGGCTCACTGACATGGATGGTGTGCTCGTCCATGAGAATCATCCCGTACCCGGAGCATCCGCTCTGCTCGAGCAGTGGCGCGACCAGGGCAAGCCCTATCTCGTGCTCACGAACAACTCCATCTTCACCCCGCGGGACCTGAGTGCGCGGCTGAAGGCATCCGGCCTCGACGTTCCCGAGGACCGCATCTGGACCTCCGCCCTCGCCACCGCCGATTTTCTCGCGTCGCAGGCGCCCGGCGGTTCGGCCTTCGTCATCGGTGAGGCGGGAATCACCACGGCGCTGCACGAGGCCGGCTTCATCATGACCGAGACCTCACCCGACTACGTCGTGATCGGCGAGACCCGCAACTACTCCTTCGAGGCGATCACCAAGGCCATCCGTCTCATCGTGGCCGGGTCCCGCTTCATCGTGACGAATCCGGATGCCACCGGCCCGAGCGCCGACGGACCCCTGCCTGCCACCGGGGCGGTCGCCGCGCTCATCACCAAGGCCACCGGCAAGGAGCCGTACGTGGTCGGCAAGCCGAACCCGATGATGTTCCGCTCGGCGATGAACAAGATCGGCGCGCATTCCGAGAACACGGGCATGATCGGCGACCGCATGGATACCGACATCGTCGCCGGCATCGAGGCCGGGCTGCACACCATCCTCGTGCTCACCGGCATCAGCGATCAGAACGAGATCGACAAGTACCCGTTCCGGCCCGACGAGATCCTCAACAGCGTTGCGGACCTGCTCGAGCCGGGCCCGATCGAGTCCGACGAGATCTGACTCGCCGCTGGGACTGTTCCGGGGCCGGGTGGCTGCTCCGTGGCGGAGTGGCCGGGTGGCTGCTACTTCGCGGGGGTGCCAGCGACGCTGCCGGCGATGGGCTCCCCGCCGGAACGGTTGACGAAGCAGAAGTAGTCGTGCTGCCCCTTCGTCCACTCCGCCGCGGTCGCCGCATACGAGGCCTGGAACTGGATGTCGTTGTATGCCCCCGCTGTCGCGAGGTCGATCACTCCCGCAGCGGTGCAGAGCAGGTTGATCTGCGACTGCAGGGAATCGAGCCCGGGGTAGGCCACTGTCGCATCCCCCGGGAAGGTACCGCGGAACACCATCTGTGCCGCATGCGGAGCCGCGCAGTCCACCACGGTGAAGCGCAGTTCGAAGGGGGTGGAGTAGGGGTCGACACACTCGCCTCCGCGCAGGTCGCTCCACAGGTGCACCCCGACGGCCGCCGGACCGCCCGTCGCCGCTGTCGCGCTGGGGGATGCCGATGGCGAGACCACCGGCGCCGCGCTCTTCGCGGCCGCGACCGGCGCTGGAGCCGGCGCGATCTTCGTGCCGATCACGAAGAGGAGTGCGAGCACGAGAAGGGCGATCACTCCCCCCGCGACCCAGAACAGCAGCTTCTGGTTGCGGGAGAAAGGTGCGCGCGACTCGCGCACAGCGGATCGGCTCGGCGGGCCCCCACCTTCGGCGAGAGGACCCTCGGCGGATGGGCCTTCGGCGGATGCCGAGGACCCGAAGCCGGCAAACGGGCCGGCGGCGGCGGGCGATGCGGCGAAGGGATTGAGCCTCCCCGGTATCGCACCGACGAGAGGCTCCCCCTCGTAGTCCTTGAACTTCGTCTCGCCGAACAGGGAGTCGATCGGCGTCGTCGGGTCGACGTCGTCGTCTGAGTCAGAGCTGAAGTACGGTTCCGGGGGACGGGACCACGCGGATGCCGCCGACACCGGTTCCGCCGGAATCACTTCGGTGACGGGCTCGGCGGGCGAGAGCACGGGCGGCACCGCCGGGGTTGGTGCGGCGGGCGCGGGCGAGTCAGGCACCGCCGGGGTTGGTGCGGCGGGCGCGGGCGAGTCAGGCACCGCCGGGGTTGGTGCGGCGGGCGCGGGCGAGTCAGGCACCGGCGTCGGCCTGCCGGTCGTGGCATCCGGCACACTCGCGCTGCCGAGACCCCAGTCGAAGGGAGAGGTGATCGGGTGCGGTCCGGTGTTCTTCCCGGTGCCCTCTCCGGTGTCGTCGCCAGCGGCCATCGTGCGATTCGCTACTTCGAGAGTCCGAGGTCGGCGAGACCGATCGCAGCGAAATAGGGATACCCGGCGGCCTCGATGACCTCACGGGCACCCGTGTCGCGGTCGACGACGACGGCTACGCCGGCGATCTCCGCCCCCACCTTCTTCAGCGCCTCGATGGCGGCGAGGGGGGATCCGCCGGTCGTCGAGGTGTCCTCGAGCACGATCACGCGCTTGCCCGCGAGGTCCGGTCCCTCCACCTGGCGGCCGCGCCCATGATCCTTGGGCTCTTTGCGCACGACGAAGGCGTCGTACGAGAGCCCGCGGGCGGCCCCCTGATGCAACAC
The DNA here is from genome assembly GCF_040549525.1 of Frigoribacterium sp. UYMn621. NCBI lineage: Bacteria > Bacillati > Actinomycetota > Actinomycetes > Micrococcales > Microbacteriaceae > Frigoribacterium > Frigoribacterium sp. UYMn621. Next base: position 424,090 of record NZ_JBEPTM010000002.1, read on the forward strand.
CGCGGCGGCGATCGGGTCGGCCCCCATCGTCATGCCGCCGACGGCGGAGACCTCCGCGATATCCGCGATCAGGTCGAGCATGACCTGGCCGATCAGGGGCGCGACGCGGTGGTCGAGGCTCACCTTGCGCAGATCCACGTAGTAGGTGGCTTTCTTGCCGCTCGTGAGCGTGAAATCGCCGTGGAACACGGCTCCCTCGGAGATGTAGTCGATGAGCTGCTGTCTGGCGTCGGTCACGGCCCCGATTCTACTGGGCAGTTTCCGGCGGGGCCCCTCTCCTGGTCCGAGCGGCACGCGCCCCAACGATTAAAGTGGGCCCATGCGTGTTGCCACCTGGAACGTTAACTCCATCCGTACGCGAGCCGCCCGAGTGGTCGACTGGCTGGGGCGTGAAGACATCGACGTGCTCGGTATGCAGGAAATTAAATGCAAGGAGAGCCAGTTTCCCTTCGAGCTCTTCGAGGAGGCGGGCTACGAGGTGCAGTTGCACGGGCTCAACCAGTGGAATGGTGTCGCCTTCGCCAGCCGGCTGCCCATGGACGATGTGCAGATCGGGTTCCCCTCCGCCCCCGGCTTCAGCAAGACCGAGGTCGAGGGGGCGCCGCCGCTGGAAGCCAGAGCCATGGCCGTGACCGTTGAGGGGGTGCGCCTCTGGAGTCTCTACGTGCCCAACGGACGAAGCCTCGACGACCCGCACCTCGCCTACAAGCTGGACTGGCTGGCGAAACTCGCCTCCGACACGACCGCCTGGCTCGCCGGGCATCCGGACACTCCGCTCGCGCTCATGGGTGATTGGAACATCGCCCCTCTCGATTCCGATGTCTGGCCGACCTGGGACTTCGCCACCAGCACCCACACCTCGACCCCCGAGCGTGCCGCCTTCGCCGAATTCGAGACGATCGGACTCTCGGATGTCGTGCGCCCTCGGGTGCCGGAGGGCTTCACCTACTGGGACTACCAGCAGCTGCGCTTCCCCCGCAACGAGGGAATGCGCATCGACTTCATCATGGGTTCCGCCCCCTTCGCCCAGCTGGTGACGGCGGCGAGCATTCATCGCGACGAGCGCAAGGGCGACGGTCCCAGCGACCATGTGCCGGTGGTCGTTGACCTCGACATCGCCGTCGAGGAAGACGAGGATCGGCCGATGATCTTCTGAGTCCGGGGTTGCTACCCGATGCGGAACGACAGGCCCGGTAGGGTCGGAGAGTGAGTGACATCCGAACCTCCAGGTCCGCCGACGGCGCAGACAAGTCGTCCTTCGCGACAAGCCCGGTGGTCAACCTCGTGTTCGACCGGGTGCTGACGTCGGTGCACGAGGGCCGCCTGTTGCCGGGGCAGCGCATCAGCGATTCGGAGCTCGCCGAGCAGCTCGGGGTTTCGCGAACCCCCGTGCGCGAGGCACTTCAGCGCCTTCGCGATATCGGGATCATCGAGGCTTCCGCCAGCCGGTTCACGCGTGTCGCGCTCGTGACCCCGAAGCAGACCGCGGATGCCATGGTCGTCTGGGTCGCGCTCTACAGCGCCCTCGTCAACGAGGTCATCCCTCTCGTGACGCCGGAGGTGGTGGCCGCCATGCGCGCCGACCACGAGCTCTTCCTCGAGCACGTGAGCTGGGCGCTCGACCCGAAGCGGCTGGCCGAACTGCGGGCGAATCCGCAACTCGTGCGCGAGCACTTCGCCGAGCTCGTGCCGCAGAAGATCGCTATGGCGAACGCCAAGTTCTTCGATCACCTGGTCGGACTCTCCCAGAATCCCTCGCTCGTGCGCGGCATCAACTCCGTGGTGCACCTCATCCAGCTCGGCAGCCTCTACCTGCCCGACTATCTCGACTTCCGAGCGCTGAGCGAGTCCCAGCAGCTGCTCATCGCGGCCGCCCGCGACCACGACCGCGCAGCGGCCCAGGGCGCTCTGCGGATGCTCGGACTGATCAGCGTTCCGACAGCGGCGCTCGAGGCCGAGGCGGAAACCGAACTCTGACGCGGTCCCCGAACGGGGGGTTCTGTCCTCCTTTCGGAGGACCAATATACTGCTAACCTATTCCTACGCATGAAAGTGCGGAAACGATTTCTGCGTCTGGAATTTCCACTCGATGTGTTACCCGAATCGAGTGATGACGCCGGAATTCTAGTCACGTCGCCCCTTACCCAGGCGATCCAGCGGACTGGTCGCCCGAATGGCCAGTCCGCTGACGTGCATCCGGGGGCCGCCGATGCCACGCACGCCTCGTGCGTCGCCCCGCCCATCCTGTGCAACTATTCTGCGCCGATGACAACCAAACGGCGCGATTGCGCAGATACCCTCGAGGGAGACGCATGTGCGTCATCGTGTCGTTTTTTTCCAGGATCGGAGGTCGAACCATGTCACACACCGCTTCAGCAGCACAGAGCGCAATCGTCGGGGAGCCCGAGGTCCTCGAAGACGGCTCCGTCGAAACGAGCACGGCTTGGCTCAAACTCAAGGTCGCGGTCTCGGCGCTCCGACCGCTGCAGGTGCAGGACGGCAGCATCCCGAACACCGCACATCACGCGGATGCCCGCGCCCTGGTCGCCACCATCGCCGGCACGCTTCGCGCCTTCGTGCCGGTATTCCCGCACGACGAGGAGTACCTGCGGGCCGCCGCGGCGGACTTCGAGCGGTGGGAGGCGCGCGGATTCGGCGTGCCCGACTTCTTCGACTCCCTCGCAGCATTCCAGCCGCAGCTCCACCGGATTGATGGGCTGCGTCACCTCGTCGTCTTCCCCATGTACACCCAGAACGGCAGCACCGACCGCCTGGTCGAGGCCGTGATCGTCGAGGTGATCTGGCCGGAATTCGTGGCAGCCCTCGAGGCCGGGGAGTACTCGAACGCGCTGTTCGTTCCCATTCGTTTCGTCGACTTCACCGAGGGCTACGACACGAACTCCGCGGTGCTGTTCCCCGAGACGATCGCGATGCGCGCGGTGCCCACCTTCACCTGGGGAGCGATCTTCGCCGACCGGGAGGCCGCGCGCTTCCGCAGGGTCGTGCGTGAGGCATCCGCCATCACGAAGCTCGACCTCCCGGCGGATGCGCTGCGGCTGCTCGACGACCAGCACCTGGCCGAAGAGACTTTCGTCATGTGGGACCTCATCCACGACCGCACCCACATGCGCGGAGACCTGCCCTTCGATCCGTTCATGATCAAGCAGCGCATGCCGTACTTCCTCTATTCGCTCGAGGAACTGCGCTGCGACCTCACCGCCTACCGCGAGGCGGTGCGCCTCGAGCGTGCCGAGGACACTGATGACGTGACCCGCGACCACGCGAAACTCGTGCAGTACGCCGTGCTCTTCGACCGGATCTTCAGATTCGCGATCACCGGCACCCGAGTGCGCAACTACGACGGGGTCGGCGGACAGCTGCTGTTCGCCTGGCTCCACCAGCACCACGTGCTGCACTGGACCGACACGCGCCTCACCATCGACTGGGCGGACGTGCCGGAGGTCGTCATCGCACTCGGGCGAGAGATCGAGGAGCTGTACTGGCGCTCGATCGACCGGCCGAAGACCGCGCACTGGCTGGCGGCCTACGAACTGGTCTCTGGCACGCTCACGCCGCATCCGGCATCGAACTGGGCGAAGCGGGACCTGCCGCTGGACGGACCGCCCAAGGGTTTCACGGATGCCGTGCTTCCCGACGAGTTCCCCCTGTCGATGTTCTACGAGGCCCTCTCCAAGAAGATGGCCGACGTGATCGAGTCGACCGCAGGCCTGACCGGCCGCAGCTAGCGTTTCGCCGCGCTGCCCCCGTCCGTGTGCGTTTCCGTGCCCGTGCGCGTGCGCATGCGTTCCCGTGCGCGTGCGCGTTTCATCATTCAGGAACGTGTGGGGCGGATGATGCGGCTGAGCACCCCTGAGGTGCACAGCCGTCTCACCCGTCCCATCAGTCCCGCACCTTCCTGAATAGTGAAACTGCCGCCGGCGCTAGCGCGTGACCACCGCGAATCCTCCGGGCCGCAGCAGGATCGTCGACGAACCCGAGATCACCCGAGTCTGCAGAAGTCGCCCACCGGAGTCGTAGGTACATACCATCGCACGCTCCCCCGCCGCGCCCACCCGCGCGGGCAGCGGCAGAATGGATGTCGAGTGCACGAGTTCGGTCGAGGCCGAGGTGCCCCGCAGTAGGAGCCGCGACACTAGCGGGCGCACGATCACGGCATCCAGCTTCACCGCTCCAGAGGTGGCACGAACCGTGACGGTCGTCGCCCCGGCACCGATCGGCAGCGTGAGAGTGTGCGGCAGCAGCGCCCCGGCCACCGCGGTGATTCCCTGTGCGCCGACGCCGTCACGGACGATCCCAAGCGGCACCCGGCCCACCGTCCACAACGAAGACGCCGAACCCGGGTTGGGCTCGAAGGTCACCGGCTCGAGGTGGCGGGCACCCGATCCCGCCGGTATCGCCAGGGTCGCGGTCGACTTCGACAACAAAGAAAGGTAGGCACCTCCCCCGAACTGCGACTCGCCGGTCCAGGCCGAGTCAGGAGTCACGACGGTGCCTGTCGTCTCGGCCGTCGACTCAGCCTGCACGACGGTGAGGCCGTCGTGAGAGACGGTGACCGGTGTCGCGAGAGCACGTGCCGCGACATCCGGATTCGCATCGAGCGCGAGCATGGAGAGCAGTCCATGAATCGTGCTCTCCGCCCCGGAATTGGGGTTCACAGTGCCGTCCGGTTGCACACCGTCGAAAGTGACTCCCGTGGCGCGATCGTAGGTCGGCTTCCCCGAGGGATTCGCACCGAAGAACCACGACCCGGCGATAGCCGCCAGCTGCCGGATGCCCGGCCGATTGCCCGCGGCGGAAACGGCGAGCAGAGACTGCAACCTCGAATCGGCCCCGTAGGCGATCTGGGTGGTGTCCACCGGTGTCGGGTACCAGCCGTTGTCGGGACCTCCGGCCGCGAGCAATTCGGTGGTGAACCCGACCGAATCGGCCACCGCGGGCTCGAGCAGCTCCGGCTTCTTCAGCACGGTGGATGCCGCGGCGAGCGCCGCGGGCATCTGCGACGCGTAGGCATGCCACATCGATCGGGACTCCGCCCACGGGAGAATCGCGCCATAGGGCCACTGGGTGGATGATCCGGCACCCATCTTCGAGATGCCGTCCGCGAGCTGCGCGAGCGCGATGCGAGATGCAGTATCACCGGGGGCGGCTGCCGAATACTCGCTGAGGCCGAGGACGGCCTCGGCAGAGGCATCCGCTCCGTTGATGATCAGCCAGGCCGGAACTCTGGCACCGTCCGCGATGGCGTAGGTGCCGTACTTGTTGAGCACCTCCCGGTCGAGCGCGGCGACGCCGAGCTGTAGACGCTGCTGGAGGAAGCTCGCGAAGGCAGGATCGCTGTCTTTGAAGTCGGCGTACCCCTCACCGAAGGCCCAGAGGCTGCGGGCGAGCCAATAGCTCGGACCGCTGTCGGAGGGATCGGGGAGCTCTACTGGCACCGGTGACGTGTTGAAGGTGCCGTCGGACTGCATCCAGAGCACGACGTTTCCCGCGTTCGGTCCGGTCGAGGTCTGGAAGTAGGCGACGGATCTCAGCAGCTCGTAGGCCGTAGTGCGGCTCGCGGCGGAACCGCTCTGCTTCCAGTCCCGCAGGTATACGACGGCCGCCCGGGTGATGTCGTCGGCGTTGTAGGCACCCTGGCCGTAGTGTCCGGTCGCGGGGTCGAGCGGCCCGCCGCCGACGCGCGCGAAGGTGCCGCCCGGTCGGGAGTCCGCGTACGTCCACGGCATGGTGATGGTCGGCTCCTCCGCGAGGCGATAGGTGCTGTGGCCGTCGGCGGCGCCGGGCGACGCGGTATCGAGCAGGAAGTCGAGGTGCGCGAGGTTGGTGAGGCGGGGTGCCGCGCCCACACTCGTGGGGCCCGCGACCGTGGGGCTCATAACGGCCGGGCTCGCGGCCGCCGGGCTCGCGCCGACCGGGCTCGCGACCGCCGCCGCACCGACCAACGCAGTGGCTGCCAGTGCGGCAAGCCAGCGCCGGGAGAGGGAGTTCGTCATCGAACGTGTCCGTTTCTGTGGGTTATGTGCTTTCAGAATTCAGGAGAATGTGGTGCTGATGTGGTGGATGGTGCAGGTGTCGACCTCAGGAGGGCCCGGCGGCCCCATCCGTGCCGCGCGTTCCTGAATGATGAGAGCGGCACGGGGGCAGTACGTGCAGCGTCACAGGTGGTCGATGCGCGCGACCCCGATCTTGGAGTCGGCCATGCCGTAGAAGACGAAGAGCTGGCCGTCGATGCGCTCGATCGCGGTGGGGAAGACCACGTTGGGCACGATTCCGCTGCGCTCATCCTCGGTCTCGGCCGCCAACAGCGGCTCGGTGGTGCGGGCGAGGATCTTCGTCGGATCCGCGGCATCCAGGATCATCCCGCCCGCGGAGTAGTTCACCTTCTGCTGCTGCGTGAACGCGTTGTCGATCTCCCCGGTGACCCCGTGATACAGCACCAGCCAGCCTTCGTCGACGAGCACCGGTGGCGGGCCGCCCCCGATCTTCAGCTGCTCGAACGGGGATTCGGGGGCGGCGAGCATCCGATGCCCGTGCCACAGCACGATCGAGCGGATGTCTTCCATCACCTCGGTCACGGGCACGTAGCTGATCCAGATGCTCTGCCGCTCGTCGGTGATGCCGGCCGGGATGGTGCGCAGTTCCCCCGGCTTGATGTCGCCGAGATCCCACATCGGGCGGTGGAGCACCGCGAAACTCTCCACCCCGTCCGGGGCGGTCACGGGCTCGGGGAAGAACACCGTGTCTTTGTTGTGGAAGAGGTTGAGGTCGATATCGAGGGCGTCATCGAACTCGAAGAGCGCCGGGCCGAGTCTCGTCCATTCGCGGAGGTCGGTGGATGTCGCGACCGCGGTGCGCGGCCCCAGCGGCCCGAATGCCACGTAGGTCATCACATGGAGGCCGAGCCACGGGATGAACGTGACCCGCGGATCCTCGGTGCCGGAGTTCTTCGCCCCGCGCTCCCATGACCGCTCCGGCTGCAAAACGACGCCCTCGCGTTCGACCCCGACCGGCACACCGTCCTCGATCACCACTCGGGCGAGCCCGACCCGGCTCACGTTTCCGGTGGCCACCATGCGGGGGAGGAGGTAGAGCGTGCCATCATCCGAGTGTCCGGTGGCCGGATTCAGCACCCCCTCTGCCTCGAGTTCGTCCCCGGGGAGCGGCGCCATGATTACGCCGGCGCGGGTGAGGGAATAAGGGAAGGGGAACATGGTCAACCTTTCACGCCCGAACCGATGTTGGTCGAGACGAAGTACCTCTGGAACACGATGAACAGCACGACGACCGGCGCCGCGAGCACGACAGCGCCCGCGAGGGTCGCGCCGAACGGATTGGACGCGGATGCCGCGACATTGGAGATGTAGTTGGCGAGGGAGACGGCCAGCGGTTGCAGGCTCGCCTCCTTCGTGACGAGGAACGGCCAGAGGAATTCGTTCCACGGGCCGATGAACGTGAGCAGCACCACCGTGATGATCGCGGGCCGCACGAGCGGGATCGCGATGCGCCAGAGCAGTACGAGCTCGCTCGCCCCGTCGATCCTCGCCGCCTCGAACAGCTCTTTGGGCAGCTGCAGGAAGTACTGCCGGAAGATCACCACCGCCGTCGAATTGATGAAGAACGGCAGGATCATGCCGAGGTAGTTGTCGGCCAGCCCGTAGTCGCGCGCGATGAGCACGTACAACGGGATCATCAGCAACTGGAACGGGATCACCTGCACCAGCAGAGCCAGAGCGAACGTGACTCCCCGGCCGCGCCACTGCAGCACGGCGAGCGCGTAGCCGGCCAAGAGTCCGAATACCATCGTGCCGAGGAGCACGCCGCCGGTGAAGATTCCCGAATTGAGCAGCCCCTGGAAGAGGTTGATTCGATCGTTGATCTGCACATAGTTCTCCCCCGTGATGTTGGCGACGTTGGGGAAGGCTCCGGCGACCGAGGGATCGGGCTTGGCCTGCAGCGATCCGATCACCATGTAATAGAACGGGAACAGGAAGACGAGGGCACCGATGCCGAGCACCACTCCCCGCAGAATGCGCTGGGGGCGCGACATCCGGGTGTGCGCGAAGTGGTCCGTGCGCTGTTTGGGGGCCATCAGTCGTTCCCTCCCGCGAATCGGTTCTGCAACCAGGCGATGACGAGCACCACGAGAACCAGCACGACCCCGATGGCCGCAGCGGTATCCGGATGCCCCTGCTGCAGCCCGTCCTGGTACATGATCAGAACCGGCGAAGCGGATGCCCCGTTTGGGCCACCGCCACCCGTGAGCAGGTAGGGCTCGGTGAACAGGTTCGCTCCGGTGACCGTCGAGACCAGCAGCACGAGCACGGTGGCTGGTCGCACGCCCGGCACAGTCACCGAGAAGAAGCTGCGCACGGTACCGGCGCCATCGGTGGAGGCCGACTCGTAGAGCTCCTTCGGCACGGCCTGGAGGGCTGCGAGGTAGAGCAGGATGTAGAAGCCGAGTTGCTTCCACGTGACGAACAGGGCGATGGTCGGCATCGCCCAGTGCGGGTTGACGAGCCAGGACGGGCTCGGCGCGAGCGGGCCGAGCACCTGGTTGACGATTCCGTTCCCGTTGAAGAGAAACAGCCACACCGCCACGACCGCCACGCTCGCTGCGAGGTAGGGAACGTAGAAGCTCACCCGCAGGAAGGCCTTGAACCGGGTCACCTTGTTGAGCGCGCTCGCCAGGAGCAGCGACAGCACGACGGTCAGCGGCACGTTGATCAACAGGAAGATGCCAACATTTCCGAAGGAACGGATGACCGCAGGGTCGGAGAACGCCGTGATGTAGTTCTGCAGCCCGACGAAGGGACGATCGACCTGCGCGCCCGGGGCCGCGAAGAAGAAGTCGTGGAACGAGATCCAGACCGAATAGATCAGCGGATAGGCGAACACCAGGACTACGAACGCCAGGTAGGGCGCACTGAACAGCAGCCCGAGCGGATGCTTGCCGAGGAGGCCGCCCCGCCGGCGTTTCCGTGACGGTGAGGCACCCGGCTCCGGTGGCCGCGAGGCCACCGGAGACGTCAGGGTTGTGGTCATGACTACTTCTGCTTCGCGATCGTGTCGATCTTCGACGCAGCATCCGTGAGGGCGCTCTTCACATCTCCGTTGCCGGTGACCACCGTTTTGGTCCAGGCGTCACGGAAGGTCTGAAGCATCTCGACGGTGTTCGGTCCCGGGGGAACCTCGACGGTGCGGGAGGCCTGATCACCGAAGGCCTTGTAGGCCGGGTTCTTGGCGAAGTAGTCGGCGTAGGTGGCCTGCAGGTCGCTGCGGAGCGGCATCTGTCCCGTGATTTCGAGCAGCTTCTGGTCTTGCGCCTTGCTGGTCGAGAACTTGAGAACATCCCACGCCGTGCCCTGGTTCTTACAGGCGGAGTAGAGGCCGATGTTCTTTGCGTCGCTGAAGGTCCACGTCTTGTCAGCCGCGATCCCCTCCTTGGTCGGAACCGGAACGGAGCCCCAGTTCACGTCCTTATAGACCGAGACGGCCCATGGGCCGACGATGGCCATGGCCGAGTTGCCAGAGGCGAACGAGTCTCCCGTGTACTGCTCCGGGCTCGACAGCTTGTCTTTGTACATCGTCTGCCAGAAGTCGGCGACGTCGAAGCCGTCCTGGGTGGCGAAGGTCGCCTTGTTGTCCGCCACGATCTGCTTCCCGCCCGTGGCCGCGGCGTAGAGCGGATAGAAGTCGAACTGGCTCTGAAAGAACTCGCTCGTGGGTGCCGGCTGGATCGCGACCTTGGCGACACCCGCCGCGACGAGCTTCTTCGAGGTATCGATGAAGTCGGCGTAGGTCGAGAGCTTCGGGTTCTCGGGGTCCAGCCCCGCCTTGGCGAACATGTCCTTGTTGTAGAAGATCACGACGGGGTTCGACTTCCACGGCATCTGGAAGTAGTCACCGGAGGTGTTCTTGTACTGGTCGGCGACTTTGCCACTGCGAGCCTCGATGTACGACGCGCCATCCGAGATCTTGGAGATGTCGACGAGGCCGCCCTGCTTCTCGAATTGGCCGACGGCGGAGGGAGCCGTGTTGTAGATCAGGCAGGGAGCGTTTCCGGCCGCAATGGCGGCTCCGATCACCTCTTCGCTGCTCTTTCCGGCCGGGATCTCCTGGCCCTTGACCTGTTCCTTCGGGTGGTCAGCGTTCCAGGCGGCAACCATCTGCTTGCCCCAGGCCACCTCCTGCTCGTTGTTCGAGTACCAGATCGTGATCGGGCCCTTGCCAGTGGTCGAGGTGGTTCCGGCGCCGCTGCTGCAGGCAGTGAGGGCGAGCGCGCCGGCGAGCACGGTGGCGGCGATAACTGTTCTTCTTTGCACAGTCTTTCCTTTTCTTCGTGCGGCTAGGGAGCCGCGGTGGGGGGTGGCGTGGTCGGAGCGACAGCGCTGGATTCGCGAATGACGAGTCGTGCCGGCGGAAGTTCTATGTCGTCGACCGTCTCGCCGGCGATCACTCGCAGCAGCAGTCCGGCGGCTTGGCGACCCCATTCCTGCACCGTGGTGGTAACCGTGGTGAGTGAAGGGAAGAGGTGGGCGCCGATATCGCTTCCGTCGAATCCGGTAATGGAGAGATCGCGGGGAACGGAGAGGCCCGCCCGCGCGGCAACGCCAAGCCCGGCGATCGCCATCACATCGTTCGAATAGACGATCGCCGTCGGCCGGTCGGCGAGCGCGAAGAGCAGCTGGGTTGCGCGGGCCCCGCCGGCGGCAGTGAAGTCCGTCTCGATGATGAGCCCGCCGTCAAGGCCGTGCGAATGCATGGTCTCCGTGAACGACAGGCTCCGGCGCACGCCGTGCAGCATGCGTGAGGGTCCGGCGACGTGTGCGATCCGACGGTGTCCGAGAGCGATGAGGTGCTCCACCGCGGCGACGATGCCCGGTGTGTCTTCGACGTTCACCGAGGGGAGATCGGACGGGACATCCGGATGACCGATGGTGATCGCCGTGAGCCCGAGACGTGCGACGAGCGCGATGCGGGAGTCGTCGCGACGGAGGTCGGTGAGGATCACGCCGTCGACACGGTCGTGATCGGCGAGTTGGCGATAGCTGGCTTCCTCGTCGGCTTCGCTGCCGACGACGCTCAGCACGAGTGCCTGTCCCGCTGGCGCCAGGGCGGATTCGATTCCCGAGATGAAGGCAGGGAAGAACGGATCGCCCGACATCACCTCGGGATCGCGGGCGATCACCAGGCCGAGCGCGAACGATCGATCCGTGCTGAGCGAGCGTGCCCGCACGCTGGGGCGCCATCCGAGCTCGTCGGCGACAAGGAGGATGCGATCACGGGTCTCCGGCGAAACCCCCGGACGATCGTTGAGCGCGAAGGAAACCAGGCCCTTGCTCACCCCGGCGGCACGGGCGACATCCGTGATCGTTGCGCGCTGTTTCGCCATGAGTACTCCACCCTGAGTGTTCGTGTAGCCGGCAGTGTTCTGAACCGGTGTCGTTTCGCGCCAGTAGATGCTGGCCGCGCTTCGGCCACCGGCAGTCGTCTGAACCGGTGGCGCCTGGATCTGGGTCGTGCGCGTCGTGCTACTTCGTGCGCGGTGCGGGTCGAATCGCATCGCCCGGCTGCCTTCTGAACCGGTTTAGTCAACCTAAGCCCGATCACCGGAGAAAGCAACCCCTTTTGTGCAGATCGGGTGGCCCACGGATCCGCCATGTCCGTGCTCACCACTCACCCGCGCGTCCCAAGGCTCGCCGGCGCTAGCGCGTGACCACCGCGAATCCTCCCCCTCGCGGGGGATTCCGCTCCGCGCAGCGCGGACTAGCGTTGTCGGAGTGACCGAATCGTCGAGCGCCCGCCGCTGGCGCGACAGCCCTGGCGACGTCGACCGGGACTGGGTTCGCCCGGAGCCCGGACGCCGGGAGTACGTGCGGGATGCCGTGCTGGCCGCGGTGATGCTCGGGGCCACCGCGCTGAGCGTGCTGCTCTCCCAGAGCTCGGGCTTCTACGAGCATCCGTCCGCGATCTGGATCAGCGCGCTCTACGTCGTCGTGTGCACGGCTCCGTTGGCGTTGCGGCGTCGCTGGCCGGAGGCGGTCGCCGTCGTGGTGGGTGCCGTCTTCGTGGTCGCGCAGATCCTTTCCGTTCCGGAGACGCTCTTCGCCAACATCTCCCTGTTCATCGCCCTGTACTCGGTGGGGGCCTGGGGTCGTCATCGGGCGCGCGCGACGATCGTGCGCGTGCTGATCGTCATCGGGATGTTCGTCTGGCTTTTCATCGCGCTCGTCGCGCATGCCTCCGCCCCCGGCTCCTTCTCGAACATCGCCCGCAGCAGCGCGATCTCCCCGATCGTCGCCATCGGCCTGCTGCAGATAGTGACCAACCTGCTCTACTTCGGCGGCGCCTTCTACTTCGGCGATCGAGCCTGGGCCGCGGCGCGCGAGCGGTCGGCACTCGTTGCCCGCACGGCGGAGCTCGCCGCCGAACGCGAGATCAATGCGCAGCGGGCGGTGTCGCTCGAACGCGTGCGGATCGCCAGGGACCTGCACGACATCGTCGCCCACCACGTGTCCGTGATGGGCGTGCAGGCGGGGGCGGCCCGACGGGTCGTCGATTCCGATCCGGCGGGAGCCGCGGCATCCCTCCGTTCAATCGAATCGAGCGCTCGCACCGCCGTCGCAGAGCTCCACCGGATGCTCACGACGCTGCGGGACGATGAGCACCCGGCCGGGGATGCCCCGAGCACCCGCGGTCTCGATCAGCTCTCCACCCTCGTCGGCGATGCCCGCGGAGCGGGCGTCACGATCCTCTCGCGCACGATCGGCACCGAGCGTCCGGTGCCGCCCACCGTGGGAGCGACCCTCTACCGGATCGCGCAGGAAGCCATCACGAACACCATCAAGCACGCCGGTCCGGGGGCCGAGATCGACCTCCGATTGCGGTATCTCGACGACGCCGTCGAGCTCGAATTGGGGGATACCGGCACCGGCTCTACCGTCGCCGCCTCTGGCTCGGGCCACGGCCACCTCGGGATGCGAGAGCGGGTGGATGCCGTCGGCGGCACCATCCAGATCGGCCCGCGCGCCCGGGGCGGCTACCTCGTGCGCGCGCACATCCCCACCGGGGAGGCGGGCTGATGGCCGACCTTCGCGTGCTCATCGTCGACGACCAGGACCTGGTGCGGGCGGGGTTCTCGGTGATCCTGCAGAGCGAGCCCGGCATCACGGTCGTCGGCGAGGCCAGGAACGGGCAAGAAGCGCTGGCGCGGATTCTCGAACTGCGCCCCGACGTGGTCTGCATGGACGTGCAGATGCCCGTCATGGACGGTCTCGAAGCCACTCGCCGGATCGCCGTCCAGGCCCCGGAAACCGGCGTGCTCATCCTCACCACCTTCGATCGGGACGACTACCTCTTCGATGCGCTCACCGCCGGAGCGAGCGGCTTCCTGCTGAAGAATTCGACGCCGGAGAAGCTCATCGAAGCGGTGCAGACCATCGGCCGCGGCGATGCTCTGCTGGCGCCGGATGTCACGCGGCGGGTGATCGAGCGTTGCGCCGGGCGGTCCCCGATCGCGCCGACGGCGAGCCCAGCGCTCGACGAGCTGAGCGGGCGGGAGCGCGAAGTCCTCGGCCTGCTCGCGCGGGGTATGAGCAACTCCGAGATCGCGCGCACCCTCTACGTCGGGGAGGCGACGGTCAAGTCCCATGTCTCGAAGGTGCTGCAGAAGCTCGGCCTGCGGGATCGGGTGCACGCCGTGGTATTCGCCTACGAGAACGGCATCGTGGCGCGCAGCTGAGCCTCCCCCGTGGGGTGGAGCGGGAATCCCCCCGCGAGGCGGATGCCCCGTGCCGCGCCACCTCCTACGGTTGAGACCAGACACGAGGGAGCACGATGCTACAGGTAGACAGGGTGACCAAGACATACGGCGATCGAGCCGCGCTCAACGAGGTGAGTTTCACCGTCGGTGACGGCCGCATCACCGGATTCGTCGGGGGAAACGGTGCCGGCAAGACGACGACGATGCGGATCATCCTCGGCGTGCTGTCCGCCGATTCCGGCTCGGTGAGCCTAGGCGGGTCGACGCTCAGCGGCGATGACCGGCGAATCTTCGGGTACATGCCGGAAGAACGTGGGCTCTACCCGAAGATGAAGGTGGCCGAGCAGATCGCCTACTTCGGTCGGCTGCACGGCATGACCGCTCGTGATGCAGCGGCAAGCACGACCCGTCTGCTCGACCGGCTCGAACTCGGCGCGAGGGCGAACGACACCGTCGATGCCCTGTCCCTCGGCAACCAGCAGCGCGCACAGATCGCCGCCGCTCTCGTCCACCAGCCCGAAGTGCTCATTCTCGACGAGCCGTTCTCCGGCCTCGATCCCATGGGCGTCGACTCCGTGCTCGGGGTGCTGCGAGATGCCGCCTCCGACGGTGCCCCCGTGCTGTTCTCCAGCCACCAGCTCGACCTCGTCGAACGCCTGTGCGACGATCTGGTGATCATCGCCAACGGCGAGATCCGGGCGAGCGGTTCGCGGGAGCAGCTGCAACGCGAGCACGGTCACGACCGCTACCAGCTCGATGTCGACGGGGATCTCGGCTGGCTGCGCGAGGTGCCCGGAATCACCGTCGTCGACTTCGACGGCGGTCACGCCCTCTTCGAGGCAGCGGATGCCGCAGCCGCCCAGTCCGTGCTGAAGCGCGCGGTCGCGGATGGCTCCGTGCAGCGATTCGCCCCGCAACATCCATCCCTCGCCCAGATCTTCCGGGAGGTCATCCAGTGAGCACCATCGCCCCCTCATTCCTGCAGAGCACTCTTCTCGTGTCGAACCGCGAGATCACCATGCGACTGCGCAGCAAGGCCTTCCTCATCTCGACCGGCGTACTGCTGCTCGCGGTACTCGCCTCGATCGTGATCGGCAGCATCGTCAGCGCGAACGCCGAGCCGACCAAGATCGCCGTTCAGCGTTCGGTGGTCAACGCGCTGCCCGACCTCCCCCAGTTCGCGGTGACGGATGTCGACACTCGTGCCCAGGCGCAGAAACTGGTGCGCTCGGGGGCCGTGGAGGCGGCGATCGTGTCCAACTCCACGGTCTCGAAGCTCGGCATCACGGTGATCGGGCTCGATTCGCCGCCGACCGCGGTGATCGCGGCCGTCAGCGTGTCTCCGGACGTGAAGATCCTCGATACCTCGAAGAAGAATCCCCTGCTCATCTACCTCGTCGCCCTCGGCTTCGGGTTGGTGTTCTTCATGTCGGCTGTGACGTTCGGATCCACCATCGCGCAGAGTGTCGTGGAAGAGAAGGCGACGCGAGTGGTCGAGATCCTCATGTCGACGATCCCGGTGCGCACGCTGCTCGCCGGCAAGGTGCTCGGCAACAGCATCCTCGCCTTCGGCCAGATCGCGCTCATCGCGATCCTCGCCGGGGTGGGGTTGCTCGTCACCGGGCAGTCCACCCTGCTCGGAACACTCGGCCCGTCGATCATCTGGTTCGTGGTGTTCTTCGCCTTCGGGTTCGTGTTGCTCGCGGCGCTCTTTGCCGCAGCAGCATCCCTCGTCTCCCGCCAGGAGGACATGGCATCGGTCACCACCCCGGTCACGATGCTCGTGACGGTGCCCTACGTGCTCGTGATCGTCTTCAACGACAATCCCCTCGTGCTCGGCATCATGTCGTACGTGCCATTCTCCGCGCCGGTCGGCATGCCCATGCGCATCTTCCTTGGTACCGCCGAGTGGTGGGAACCGCTGCTCTCCCTGGCGATCCTCCTGGTCTCGACCGCCTTCGTCATCGCGATCGGCTCGCGCATCTACGAGAACTCGCTACTGCGCATGGGTGGCCGGGTGAAGCTGCGCGATGCGCTCGCGCGCTGACCGCGGCCGGGCGGGTTCGTGAATCCGGGCGTATGCGGACTCTCCGGGCTGGCACGCCGGCCCGGAGAGTCCGCCGACGCCCGCCTTCGGGCCGGAGCGCCGCCCCGGCCCGCACGCACAACTCGCAATGGCAGACTGGACCCATGACCACGCTTCACGACACGAACTACCGCGGATTCGCCTCTGACAACTACGCGGGAGCCCACCCCGAAGTGCTCGCCGCTATCGCCGACGCCAATGGCGGCCACCAGATCGCGTACGGCGAAGACGTCTACACGGCCCGCCTCCAGGAGGTCATCAAGGAACACTTCGGTGACCAGGCCGAAGCCTTCCCGGTCTTCAACGGCACCGGGGCGAATGTCACGGCCCTGACATCCGTTCTTCCCCGGTGGGGTGCCGTGATCGCCACCTCGACCGCGCACATCCACACGGATGAGAACGGCGCTCCCGAACGCATCAGCGGGCTCAAGCTGCTCACAGTTGCGACTCCCGACGGCAAGCTCACCCCGGAGCTCATCGATCGCGAGGCCTGGGGCTGGGGCGACGAGCACCGCGCGCAGCCGCTCGCGGTGAGCATCACGCAGACCACCGAACTCGGCACGCTCTACTCCGTGGCTGAGCTGCGGGCCATCGCCGACCACGTCCACTCCAAGGGGATGGTGTTGCACATGGACGGTGCGCGCATCTCGAATGCCGCGGCGGCCCTTGACGTGCCGCTGCGGGACTTCACGACGGATGCGGGCGTCGACATCCTGAGCTTCGGCGGCACCAAGAACGGGCTGCTCTACGGCGAGGCGATCGTGCTGCTGAACCCGGATGTCTCGGACGGGCTCATCTTCCTCCGGAAGCTCAACATGCAGCTCGCGTCCAAGATGCGCTTCGTCTCCGCGCAGCTGATCGCCCTGCTGAGCGACGACCTCTATC
This sequence comes from Frigoribacterium sp. UYMn621, assembly GCF_040549525.1. Taxonomy (NCBI): domain Bacteria; kingdom Bacillati; phylum Actinomycetota; class Actinomycetes; order Micrococcales; family Microbacteriaceae; genus Frigoribacterium; species Frigoribacterium sp. UYMn621. The sequence continues at coordinate 440,844 of NZ_JBEPTM010000002.1, forward strand.
GCCGCTCGGCGAGCCACGCCAATGTGATGGCAGCCCACCTCCGTCACTCTCTCGAGGACGCGATCGCCGACGGCCGCGTGAGCAACCTCTCGTTCAGCCAGGAGACGACCGCCAACGCGGTGTTCGCAGTGCTGCCGAACGAGTCATCCGACCGGCTGAAGCAGAAGTTCCGCTTCTACGACTGGGACCGGGCCGCGAACGAGGTGCGTTGGATGACCGCATTCGACACGACGGAAGCGGATGTCGACGCCTTCGTCGCCGCGATCGTGGAGGAGCTCGGCGCCTAGCCCGTCGGTCGAGTAGCGCCCTCACGAGAGCGCATCGAGACCACCGCTGGCGGTCTACGGGCGCAGCAGGACCTTCACTGCACGACGGTCATCCATGGCGTCGTAGGCCTCGGCGACCTCGGCGAGCGGAAGTTCGAGGTCGAAGACACGTCCGGGGGCGATCGCTCCGGAGAGCACCTCCGGCAGGAGTTCCTCAATGTAGTTGCGCACCGGAGCGACTCCGCCGGCGACGCCGATGTTCGCGCCGAAGAGGGAGCGGATCGGCAGCTCGGATCCGCCGTTCGGCACGCCGACGTAGCCGACCCTGCCTCCGGGGCGCGCAGAGCGGATCGCCTGGTCCATCGATTCCTTGGTGCCGACGCATTCGAGAACCCGGTCAGCTCCGATGCCGCCGAGCAGTTCCTTGATGCGAGCGACTCCCTCGTCGCCGCGTTCCTCGACGATGTCGGTGGCGCCGAACTCGGTCGCGAGCGCCTGCCGGTCGGCATGGCGCGACATGGCGATGATGCGGGTTGCCCCGAGTCGCTTGGCCGCGATGATCGCGCACAGCCCGACCGCGCCGTCTCCGACCACCACGACGGAGTCGCCGGCCGACACACCGGCGGAGAAGGCCGCGTGATGTCCCGTGCCCATGACGTCGGCGAGGGTGAGGAGTCCGGGGATCTGCTCGGGGCTGGGCTGCTCTGGCGTCGCGACGAGCGTGCCGTCCGCGTTCGGCACCCGCACGAACTCGCCCTGGGCTCCATCGACGAAGTCTCCGTTGCGGTCATCCGCTCCCCACCAGCCACCGGCGAGGCAGGAGGTGCTCACCCCGTTGAGGCAGTTCACGCAGGTCATGTCGCAGTGGTAAAAGGGGGCGATCACGAAGTCGCCGATGCGGATCCGAGACACGTCATCCCCGATCTCCGTGACGATTCCGACGAACTCGTGTCCGATGCGGTGAGGATGCTTCGTGGGGGTGACCCCCCGGTAGGGCCAGAGGTCGGAGCCGCAGACGCAGGCCGCGACGACCTTGACGATCGCGTCGGTGCCGGTGATGAGCTGGGGTTCGGCCACGTCTTCGAGTCGGATGTCCCGCTCGCCGTGGATCAGTGTTGCACGCATCCCCCCAGTTTATTCGCGTGCGGGGATGCTCCTGACCGAGGTCAGCGGGCGAGGGTGGCGGCGATCGCTGTGCCGATCGCCGACGAGAGCGTACGGGTCCAGGTCACAGTGAGGTGATCCTTGTCCCGATAGATGTTGGCGCCTCCCACCACGCTGAAGCAGGTCTTCGCGTCGCAATACTTGTCGGTGAAGTCGAGAAGCGTCGCCCCGCTCGCTGCGGCAGCGATAGCGATCGGATCCGTCGCACCGAGCACATCCTTTCGAGGTTCAGTACAGTCTTTCGGCGAGTTCAGGCGCAGGCACTTATTGGGGTCGCTGAGAAAGTCGGGGTTATCGACGAGGGCGACAATCGGAGCACCCTTTGCCTGCTTCCAGGCGTCGGAGAAGCCGGCGGCGATCGCGGATTTTCCCCCGCTCGTCACGTACGGGGTAGCGTGAAGCGCGGTCACGAAGATCGCGTCATACGGGGGCTGCTGTGCGAGCGTGGTCTTCAGGTTGCCGAGCCACTCGCTGCAGGAATCGATGAAGGACTGGCTCGGCCCCCCGATCGGGACGGTGTTCCACGGGCAGGCCCCCTTCAGGTACGTCGTGAGGGCCCAGCCGTTCTTGGTGGCGAGCGAGATCATCACTTCGATGTACTGGTACGCGTGACTGTCACCGATGAGGGCGACCCGGGGAGCGCCAGGCGCCTTCGAACCGAACGTGCACTCCTTGACCGCAGACTCGTTGAGCTGAACGAAGCAGTCGTCGTGCCCCGGCTTGTCGGCATTTCCGAAACCGGCACTCGGGATGACGGCCGCCGAGAGCTTGGGGTTCGTGCAGTCGGCGGATGCTTCGGCCCCGAAGCATGCCGGCGGATCCGCGCTGATCGCGCTGAGCTGGGCCGCGGCGGCCTGGTACTTCGGATTCTGCACGGCAAAGGTGCCCGCGACAAACAGGGTCGACACGAGCATCAGCACAGCCATGAACGCGTAGGTCGCTCTCGGAGGTCGCCGCACGAGCGCGCTCCAGGTGCGCGCCGGATCCTCGATGTACCGCTTCGTCAGCCAGCCGAGCACGAACGAGGCGAGCAGAAGCGCAATGCGGTTGATTCCGTCGAGTCCCCAGCCCGGGATGAAAGGGGCGATGACGATGAGCGGCCAGTGCCACAGGTACACCGAGTAGGAGATGTCTCCGATGAAGCGCGGCACCCGCCCGCCGAGCACGGATCCGATGTCCCACCAGCGTTCGGCTCGCGCGGAGACGATCACCGCGCCGGCTCCGAGCACCGGTATGAGGGCCGCCGTTCCCGGGAACGGCGTGGTCGGTCCGTATCGGTAGCTTGCGACGAGGATCACGATCAACCCGACGTAGCCGAGCACGTTGGGCCAGATCGAACCGCGCGGGCGCCACTTCGGAAGTAGCGCGAGGATGGCTCCCGCGCCGAACTCCCACACGCGGGTGAATGTCACAAAGAATGCTTCGGCCGGATTCGTCGCCGTATAGGCGAGTGAGACCACGAGCGAGATGACACTCACCGCGGCTACGAGGCCGATCATCGGCAACCAGCGTCGGCTCGCGAAGAACTTGGCGCCGAGCCAGGTCGCAAGCAACAGGAGCAGCGGCCAGAACACGTAGAACTGCTCTTCGAGAGACAGGGACCAGTAGTGCTGCGCAGCCGTCGCGTCGTGGGAGGAGAGGTAGTTCACCGAACCGATGGCGAGTGACCAGTTCTCAACGTAGAAGGTGCTCGCAATGATCTCTCTGAGCGAGTCGACAAGGCTCGAGAGCGGCAGGATGAACAGGGTCGCGAGCGTCGCGAAGATCAGCACCGTGATGGATGCAGGCAACAGGCGACGCACGCGCTTGGCCCAGAAGGCCGGCAGCGCGATGCGGCCGGTACGTTCGAGCTCCCGTGCGAGTTGCCCGGTGATCAGGAAGCCTGAGATCACGAAGAAGATGTCCACGCCGATATAGCCGCCCGAGAGGCGTCCGGGCCAGAAGTGGTAGAGCACGACGAGGATCACGGCGACCGCTCGAAGGCCCTGCACGTGCGGAAGGAAGTGCTTCGGCGTGGATTTCGACTGTTGAGTACGCTCGTGCGTCGATGAAGGGGACATCGCTGAACAGGCTAACAGGGCACACCTGCGTCCCTGTGCATCCGTCAATGGCGCGAACGAAGGTGCCGCGCCGTGCGGTGAGCAGCGCAGGCAGCGACACCTAGTCTTCGGCCGGCGCCTCCCCCTTGCGGATGCTGAGGGTGTCGTTGTCGGAGTCGAGGTCCACGATCACGAAGTCGCCATCGCTGATCTCCCCACTGAGCAGAGCCGTTGCGAGCTTGTCGTCGATCTCGTGCTGCATCAACCGGCGAAGCGGTCGTGCACCGTAGATCGGGTCGTACCCGCGCTCGGCGAGCCAGCTGCGCGCATCCGGAGTCACCGCGAGATCGAGTCGGCGATCCTGCAGGCGCCGGGTCAGCCTGTCGATGTACAGCTCCACGATCTGGGCGAGTTCGTCCTTCGAGAGCGCGCTGAAGATCACGATGTCGTCGAGACGGTTGAGGAACTCGGGCTTGAAGGCCTGGCGCACCATCGCGTTGACGGCGTCCTCCTTCGCGTCAGCGCTGAGGGTCGGGTCGACCAGATACTGGCTCCCCAGGTTGGAGGTGAGGATGAGGATCACGTTGCGGAAATCCACGGTGCGACCCTGGCCGTCGGTGAGCCGGCCGTCGTCGAGCACCTGGAGCAGCACGTCGAAGACTCCGCTGTGCGCCTTCTCTACCTCGTCGAGCAGCACCACCGAGTAGGGGCGCCGACGCACGGCCTCGGTGAGCTGGCCGCCCTGTTCGTAGCCGATGTAGCCGGGAGGGGCACCGAGGAGACGCGCGACGGAATGCCGCTCGCTGTACTCGCTCATGTCGATGCGCACCATCGCCTTCTCGTCATCGAAGAGGAACTCGGCGAGGGCCTTGGCGAGCTCGGTCTTGCCGACGCCGGTGGGACCGAGGAACAGGAACGAGCCGGTGGGCCGATCCGTGTCGGCGATCCCCGCGCGTGATCGTCGCACCGCATCCGACACCGCCCGCACCGCGGGCTTCTGGCCGACAAGCCGCTTGCCCAGTTCATTCTCGAGATTGAGCAGTTTGTCCGTCTCACCCTGCATGAGGCGACCGACCGGGATGCCCGTCCAGGCTGCGACGACGGCGGCGATGTCTTCCTCGGTCACCTGCTCGTTCACCATGCGCGGACCGGTGGTCTCCATGGATTCGGCCGCGGCGATGTCACGCTCGATCTTCTTGATCACTTCGTAGTCGAGGCGCGAGGCATCCTCGTAGCGCCCCTCGCGCATGGCGCGGTCGAGTTCTATACGCGCATCGTTGAGGCGCATTCTCAGGTCACCGACGCCCTGGAGCGACGCCTTCTCCGCGGTCCAGCGCGCATTGAGGCCGTCGAGCTTCTTCTGCATCTCGGCCATCTCGTCGCGGAGTTTCTGCAGGCGCGCCTTCGAGGCGGCATCCTTCTCCTTCTTGAGAGCGAGTTCTTCGAGCTTCATGCGGTCGATGGCGCGCTTGAGCTGATCGATCTCCACCGGGGAGGAGTCGATCTCCATCTTGAGCCGGCTGGCCGCCTCATCCACGAGGTCAATCGCCTTGTCAGGAAGCTGACGTCCGCTGATGTATCGATTGCTGAGGGATGCCGCGGCCACGAGAGCGGTGTCGGCGATGGCCACCTTGTGGTGCGCCTCATAGCGTTCCTTCAGCCCGCGCAGGATGGCGATGGTGTCTTCGACCGAGGGCTCGCCCACGAACACCTGCTGGAAACGGCGCTCGAGGGCGGCATCCTTCTCGATGTACTCGCGGTATTCGTCGAGAGTGGTGGCACCGATGAGGCGCAGTTCACCGCGCGCGAGCATCGGCTTCAGCATGTTGGAGGCCGCGACGGATCCCTCTCCGCCTCCCGCCCCCATAAGCGTGTGCAGTTCGTCGACGAAGGTGATGATCTCGCCGTCGGCGTCGTTGATCTCCTTGAGCACGGCCTTGAGCCGCTCCTCGAACTCGCCGCGGTATTTGGCTCCGGCCACGAGTGCGGCCAGGTCGAGGGAGACGAGCCGCTTGCCCTTGAGGGAGTCGGCGACGTCGCCGGCGATGATGCGCTGGGCGAGCCCCTCGACCACTGCCGTCTTTCCGACGCCGGGCTCACCGATGAGCACCGGGTTGTTCTTGGTGCGCCGGGTGAGCACCTGGCTCACGCGGCGGATCTCGGCGTCCCGCCCGATCACCGGGTCGAGTTTTCCGGTGCGCGCGATCGCCGTGAGGTCGACGCCGTACTTCTCGAGTGCGGTCTGCTGGTCTTCGTCGGTGGCGGGAGCACCCTGGAGGTTTGCCATTAGCGTTGCCTTTCCATGCCCGAGCCGGTGCTCGCGCTGTCTTCTGCGGGGATCGCGGTCACTCGTCGGCGAGACGAGGTGACCGTGAACTTGTTGTTGCGCACCACTTCGCGCGTGGAGCCGATCACCGACTCGAGGGTCGGCCGGTAGGCGAGGTGCGAGTTGTAGACCGTCCAGAGCTCTCCGCCGGGGCGGAGCACGCGCGCGGCGTCGCGGAACAGGCGGTCGGCAAGACCGGTGTGCACGGTCGCGCCCACATGGAACGGCGGGTTGAGCACGATGAGGTCGGCGCTCGCGTCGGGCTGCGATTTCAGGCCGTCATCGCGCACCACGGTGACGCGGTCGGCCAGCCCGTTCGCCTGCATGGTGGCGAGGGAGGATGCCACCGCCGCGGTTGACTGGTCGGTGGCGATCACGGAGAGGGAGGGTCGCGATCTCGCGAGCATCGCCGCGAGGATTCCGGTGCCGCTGCCGAGATCGATGGCGGTGGTCGCATCCGCCAGTGCGCCGTCGAGCACGGAGAGGAGCAACCGCGTGCCGAGGTCGAGTTTGGCGCCGGCGAAGACAGCGCCGTGAGCGCACACCCAGAGGCCGAGCTCGTCGTTGTACTCCCGCACCGGGAATTCGCTCGACGCGGCGAGGGGCTCCCTGGCGATGAGCACCCGTGACTTCTGGCGCGCAAGGGAGACATCCAGCCTGCCGAAGTGCTTCGTGAGCACCGAGTTCATCGTCAGCGAGAGGTGTTTGATGCGACCGCCGGCGAAGACGACGACGGAGGGATCCGCCCAGCGCGCGATCTCTCCGGCGATCTCATCGAGTTCGGCGAGCGAGCGCGGCACCTGCAGCAGCACGACCGTCGCGCCCGAGAGCAACTCCTGCCCGAGCGGCAGGCTCCTCAGCTCCTCGGTGATCCCCCGCGCATTGGCCGCCAGTGCCGCCTCTCCCACGAGGGCATCCTGGAACACCCGCACCGCGGTGGCTCCCCGGTTCGCGGCGGCGCCGATCGCCAGCGCCCCGTAGTGGTCGTTGATCACCACGACGGTGCCGGCGGGTGCCGCGGAGATGGCGTCGGACGCCTCGTCGAGAATCAGCCGGTCACTCGCATCCACCGCGAACAGATTGGGGGCCTCGACGTCGGGCCAGCGGCGCAGGCTGTCCAGGTCGACATCAGGCATGAGAACCCGTCCCAACGGCACCGGGGATGGCGGCGGCGGGACGCATCGCGTACGCCATCCACCACCAGCTCAACCAGCCGACCACGGCGTTGAGCGCAACGGAGAGTATGCCCGAGACCACCAGTACGGTCACCAGCGAGGGTCCGGCCGCCGACGAGTTCCAGTCGACTCCGCCGAGACCGACCCTCGTGACGATCCCGCCGATCCCCGAGACGACCCAGGATGCCACGATCCCGACGCCGACTCCGGCCCAGGTGACCGCCCAGGGGCGCCGCACCTGGTGCGCCGCGAGCACGCGACCGCTCAGCACGATCGCGACAGCCATCACCACGAGGCCGAGGATGCCGACGAGAACGAGCGGCACGATGAACGGGCGGAGATCCAGCCCGTCGAGCACTCGGACGATGCCGGAGTACCACTCGGCCGTCGACGAGCGTGCCGCGCGCACGATCAGCCCGATGAAGACCGCCAACAGGGCGATCCCGAGGCAGAGCGCGACCAGCGCGTAGCCGATGCTGAGCACGACGAAGCCCACGGCTCCCGCGATGGCGGCGCCGCGTTTCGCGCGGGGAGTCAGGGGCGGTCGCACCGCGCGGGGCACGGGCTGAGCGGGGTAGGCGGGCGGCGGCGAGACGGTCATCGTCGGATTCTCAATCGTGGTCGAGTGGTCGCCAGACCACGAGTTGGGTGTTGCGCTGCGCGCGGGTTCCCGCCCGCAGCGAGACGACTTCACCGGTTCCCCCGCCCGCGAAGACCCGGCTGCCCGGGCGCGAGAGGAGTTCGTCGGCGAGCGCATGCTCGAGTTCGCGAACGCGATCAGCGAGGGCCGCGACCTGGTTCTCGAGCTGCAGAATCCGCTTGATGCCCTCGAGACTCACTCCCTCGGTTCCGAGGCGCGCGATCTCGCGCAGCTGCATGACGTCCCGCATCGAATAGCGGCGCGACTGCCCGGAGGTGCGCTGGGGGATCACGAGCTCCAGACGGTCGTACTGGCGCAGCGTCTGCGGGTGCATCCCCGCGAGCTCGGCCGCGATCGCGATCGCGAAGACGGGATCGGTCGCTTCCATTGCTGTGCCTCTCCGCTCAGATCCGCGACTTGGCGATCAGGTCGGCGCGAGGATTCTCGTCGGGCTGCAGGGAGGCGAATTTCTCGAGAGCCTCGCGGGCATCCGTGGTCAGGTGAGATGGCACGGCCACCTGCACGGTCGCCAGCAGATCGCCGACGCCCTTGTCAGTGGTGACACCGCGCCCCTTGACGCGAAGCACGCGCCCGGATGGTGTTCCCGCGGCCACCCGCAGTTTCACCGGGTCGCCGCCGAGAGTCGGCACCTCGATGGTCGCTCCGAGGGTCGCCTCGGTGAAGGTGACGGGCACATCGACCCGCAGGTTGAGTCCGTCGCGTTCGAAGACCGGATGACGCCGCACGGTCACCGTCAGGGTCAGGTCACCGGCGGGCCCGCCGTCATAGCTCGGCTCACCCTTGCCCTTGAGGCGGATCTTCTGCCCGTCGCTCACGCCGGCCGGGATCTTCACGCTGATCGGCTTGCCCTCTGCGGGCTGCAGCTTCACCGTGTCGCCATTGATGGCGGTGAGGAAGTCGAGAGTGGTGCCCGCCGTCTGGTCGCGGCCCTTCGTCGGACCGCCGGCACCGCGGAAACCGCCCGAGGACTGGCCGAAGCCGCCCTGGCCGAACATGCCGCTGAAGATGTCGTCGAACCCGCCGGAGCCGCCGGAGCGCTGGCCGCCGCCCTGGCCGAACATGCCGCCGAAGACATCCTCGAAGCCCGCGCTCTGGCCGGGTGCTCCGGAGGTGAAGCGCGCACGGCCGGGGCCCATGGCCCGCATCTGGTCGTATTCCTTGCGCTGTTCGGCATCGGAGAGCACCGAGTTGGCCTCGCTGATCTCCTTGAACTTGGACTCCGCCGCGGCGTTTCCCGGGTTGGAGTCCGGGTGGTACTTGCGCGCGAGCTTGCGGTAGGCCTTCTTGAGGTCTGCCGCGGTGACATCTTTGGAGACGCCGAGAACGGCGTAGAAGTCCTTGTCGAACCAATCCTGGCTGGCCACAGGCGCCTCCTTTCATGCGATTTTGGTGGTCGAGCGGGCCGCCAGCGGCCGTGTCGAGACCCGGCGGATCTCGACACGGTCGCTGGCGCTCCCCACTCGATCAGCAGGGGTAGTGCTTCTATTCTGCGGGAACCGCGACTGCCACCTTTGCGGGGCGCAGCAGTCGTTCGCCGAGCTTGTAGCCCGGTGCGATCACGTCGGCGACGGTGTTGACCGTCACCCCCGGCGTCGGCAACTGCACGAGCGCCTCGTGCTGGTGAGGATCGAACACGTCGCCCTTCTCTCCGACAACGGTGAGCCCGAACTTCTCGAGGCTCGCGCGCAACTTGGCCACGATCACCACCATCGGCCCCTCGGTGAGGTCGCCGTGCGCTTCCGCCAGCGACAGGTCGTCGAACACGGGAAGTAGCGACTTCACCACTTCGGCGATGTTCGCCTCCCGGTTCGCCTCCCGGTCACGCTCGACGCGCTTACGGTAGTTGGCGAATTCGGCCTGCACACGCTTGAGATCGCCCAGGATCTCGGCGGCCGGATCCTTCGCAGTGCCCTGTTCCGCGGCACCCTTCGAACCGGCGTCGGTGTCTCCGGACAGGAAGGCGAGATCGTCGTCGGTGAACGAGGTCTCGACATCCGGTCCTTCGAAGCCCTCGGAGGCGCCGTTGTCCGGCTCCTCCGGATCGCCCTTGCCCTTGCCGGGCTTCGGATTCTTGTTGGCTGCCATCAGCGCTACTTCTTGCCCTTGGGCTTGGAGGAGTCGGGCTTGTCGGCGTCGGGCTCGTCTTCGACGACCTCGGCATCCACAATGTCCTCGTCGTCAGCGGCCGGTGCCTGCTCGCCCTCAGCGGTTCCCTTTGCCGAGGCAGCGGCCTGCTCCTGGGAGTAGATCGCCTCCCCGAGCTTCTGCTGGCTCTCGCTGAGCTTCTCGAAGGCGGTCTTCACGGCCGTCTCGTCTTCTCCGGCGAGGGCGCTCTTCAGGGCGTCGACGTCGGCCTGCACGTCTGACTTCACGTCATCCGGAAGCTTGTCGGCGTTGTCCTTGATGAGCTTGTCGGTCGAGTACGCGAGCTGCTCTGCGGTGTTGCGGGTCTCGGCGGTGGCGCGGCGTTCCTTGTCCTCCGCGGCGTGCTCCTCGGCCTCGCGCACCATGCGCTCGATGTCGTCCTTCGACAGCGACGAGCCACCGGTGATCGTCATCGACTGCTCCTTGCCGGTGCCCTTGTCCTTTGCGGACACGTGCACGATGCCGTTGGCGTCGATGTCGAAGGTCACCTCGACCTGCGGGATGCCGCGGGGCGCCGGTGCGATGCCCTGCAGCTCGAAGGTTCCGAGGTTCTTGTTGTCGCGGGTGAACTCGCGCTCGCCCTGGAACACCTGGATCGCCACGGACGGCTGGTTGTCGTCAGCGGTAGTGAAGGTCTCACTGCGCTTGGTGGGGATTGCGGTGTTGCGCTCGATGAGCTTGGTCATGATGCCACCCTTGGTCTCGATACCGAGGCTGAGGGGGGTGACGTCGATGAGCAGCACGTCCTTGCGCTCACCCTTCAGCACGCCGGCCTGGAGGGCGGCGCCGACGGCGACCACCTCATCCGGGTTGACGCCCTTGTTCGGATCCTTGCCACCGGTGAGCTTCTTGACGAGCTCGACGACGGCGGGCATGCGGGTCGATCCACCGACGAGCACCACGTGGGCGACATCCGCGACCTTGATTCCGGCCTCCTTGATGACGTCGGTGAAGGGCTTGCGGGTGCGCTCGAGCAGGTCGGCGGTGAGCTCTTCGAACTTGGCGCGCGTGAGCGTCTCGTCGAGGTTGGCCGGACCATTCTCGGTGAGGGAGAGGTAGGGCAGCTGGATGCTCGTACTCATGGAGCTCGAGAGTTCCTTCTTCGCCTGCTCAGAGGCCTCCTTGAGGCGCTGCTTGGCGATCTTGTCGCCGGAGACGTCGACACCGGTCGAGTCCTTGAAGCGCTTGATCAGGTAGTCGACGACGCGCTGGTCCCAGTCGTCTCCACCGAGGCGGTTGTCACCGGAGGTGGAGCGCACCTGGATGGTGGAGAAGTCGTCGTCCTTGCCCACTTCGAGCAGCGAGACGTCGAAAGTTCCGCCACCGAGGTCGAAGACCAGGATGAGCTCGTCTTCCTTGCCCTTGTCGAGACCGTAGGCGAGCGCGGCCGCGGTGGGCTCGTTGATGATGCGCAGCACGTTGAGTCCGGCGATCTCACCGGCCTCCTTGGTGGCCTGGCGCTCGGCGTCGTTGAAGTAGGCGGGCACGGTGACGACGGCGTCGGTCACGGCCTCGCCCAGGTACTGCTCGGCGTCGCGCTTCAGCTTGGCGAGGATGCGCGCGGAGATCTCCTGCGGGGTGTACTTCTTGCCATCGATGTCGACGGTCCAGTCGGTGCCCATGTGGCGCTTGACCGAAGAGATGGTGCGGTCGACGTTGGTGACGTTCTGGCGCTTCGCGGTCTCACCGACGAGCACCTCGCCATCCTTGGTGAACGCGACGACGGACGGCGTCGTACGGAATCCTTCGGCGTTCGTGATGACGGTGGGTTCTCCACCTTCGAGAACCGAGACGACGGAGTTCGTGGTTCCGAGGTCGATACCTACTGCTCGAGCCATATGCTCTTTCTCCTTGTGTGTGCGGTGCTTCGTGAGGTCTACTTCTAGATCTGGGGCGAGACTTGAGTCTCACGTACTCAAGTTTGAAACCTGCGCTTGGCTTTGTCAAGTCGAATTGTCAAAACTTGAGTCGATCTGGCTCAACTGTCAGTTTCGGGTCACGCGGCTCCGCCGCCGCACGAGCAGCTCTACCCGGGAAACAGGAGGCGGACCCTCAGAGAACGAGGTTCCGGATCCGGTATCCACCGCCCTCCCCCTGATGTTCTCCCTCGACCACTAACCTGTGCACATGACGGACAGCGCTCCTCTCCCTCCGACGGTTCCGAAGCCGGCCCGCACCGGCGCGATCGCCGTCGCCGGCCTCGACCTGCAGGAGGGCAAGAAGATCCCCCGCGGCTGGGTCGTCGCCTGGGCATTCTGGGACTGGGGAGGCGCCGCGTTCAACGCCGTCATCACGACCTTCGTCTTCACGGTCTACCTCACCTCCAGCTACTTCGTGGATCCGGCGATCGTCGCCGCCCGAGATGCGGAGAGCTCCCCCACCGGCGCCGCCCACCGCGCCTACACTGCAGCCGAGGCATCCCTCACCTCGAGCCTGGGCTTCGGACTGGCCATCGCGGGCGTCATCGTCGCCCTCATCGCGCCGGTGCTTGGGCAGCGGACGGATGCCTCGGGCCGACGCAAGCTCTGGCTCGCCATCAACACCGGGGTGGTCGTGGTGATGACCGCCCTCATGTTCTTCGTCGAGGGAAAGCCCGCGTTCTTCCTGCTCGGGGTGGGGCTCGTCTCGGTGGGAACGATCTTCTACGAGATCGCCACCGTCAACTACAACGCGATGCTCATCCAGGTCTCGACGCCCAGGACCGTCGGCAAGGTCTCGGGCCTCGGCTGGGGCGCGGGCTACCTCGGCGGCATCGTGCTGCTGCTGTTCGTCCTCCTCGGTCTGGTGGGGTTGACCGCCGACTCCGGCGGGTTCTTGGGCATTTCGCACGACGACGGGCTCAACATCCGTCTCATCGCGGTGATCGCGGCGCTCTGGACGCTCGCCTTCTCGCTGCCGATCCTCTTCACCGTGCCAGAGATCAGCCGCGAGAATCGTCGCGACAAGGTCGGATTCTTCGAGTCCTACGTCGTGCTGTTCCGCGACATCGCGAACCTCTGGCGCGAGAGCCGCAATACGGTGCTGTTCCTCATCTCGAGCGCGCTCTTCCGCGACGGCCTCGTCGGCGTGTTCACTTTCGGTGGCATCCTGGCGCAGGGCACCTTCGGGTTCTCCAGCAGCCAGGTGATCATCTTCGCCATCGCGGCCAATGTCGTCGCCGGGGTGAGCACCTTCATCTCCGGCCTCTTCGACGACAGGTTCGGTGCGAAGCCGGTGATCGTCGTTTCCCTCGTCGGGCTGATCCTCGCCGGGCTCGGTGTCTTCCTCGCCCACGACGGCGGCCAGGGCGCATTCTGGATCGGCGGACTGCTTCTCTGCCTCTTCGTCGGCCCGGCGCAGTCCGCGAGCCGCACCTTCCTCGCCCGGGTCACCCCCGCGGGCCGCGAGGGCGAGGTGTTCGGCCTCTACGCGACCACCGGTCGTGCGGTGAGCTTCCTCGCGCCCCTCCTGTTCTCCACCTTCGTCGCCGTCGCCGGGGCACAGTACTGGGGCATCCTCGGCATCGTGATCGTGCTGCTCGTGGGGCTGATCCTGCTGATCCCGGTGAAGGCGCGCTCCAACTAGGTTCTCGGCCGCAGATACCCTGAAGGCATGACCTCCACTGCCGACAAGGCCGCACTGCTCACCTCGCTGCACCTCCCGGGCGAACCGCTGATCGTCACCAACATCTGGGATGCCGTCACCGCTCGCACGGTGGCCGGCGCGAAGGGCGTCAGGGCCCTTGCGACCGCGAGCCATGCCGTCAGCTTCGCGCACGGGGTCGCGGACAACGAGGGGCTCACCGTGGAGCAGGCCCTCGAGGCCGCGCGCCTCATCACCGGTGCCGTGTCGATCCCGGTCTCGGTCGACTTCGAGAAGGGCTACGCAGCGGATGCCGCCGGCGTTCGAGACAACGTGGCGCGGTTGATCGAGGCCGGGGCCGCCGGCCTCAACATCGAGGACTCGCTGGGGTCGGCATCCGGTCCCCTCCGCGACCTGGAGAGCTCGGTCGCGCGCGTCGCTGCCGCCCGGGCCGCCGCCGACAGTGCCGGCGTTCCGCTCGCGATCAACGCGCGTGTCGATTCGCTGGTAAGCAACCCCGCCGATTGGGCCGGCGCCATGGAGCGGGCCAACCGCTACCTGGACGCGGGCGCCACCAGCATCTTCGTGCTCCGGCTGCCGACAGAGGGGCTCGTCGAGCGCGCCATCCGCGACGTCAACGGTCCGGTCTCGGTGATCTCCAACCCCACCTCGGTGTCGCTGAAGCGCCTGGCCGAGATCGGTGTCGCGCGCGTCAGCTTCGGCCCGGGAGTGCTCGGCCTCACCCTCGCGCACCTGCAGAAGGCCGCGACGACGCTCACCGCGCTGGGCGACTATCCCGAGGAGCTCGGCTTCGAGTACTGACAGTCCCGCGCCGGTCGAGTAGGGAGACCGGTGCCGGTCGAGTAGGAGCGCAGCGACGTGTCGAGACCCGTGCCGGTCGAGGGAGCCGCCGAGATTTCAGAGCGAGCCGCTCCCCGCAGCACCGAGCGGGCCGCCACTCCCAGTATCCTGTGCTCATGACCGATCAGCGCCCCCTCGGATTCTGGCTCAAGCTCGTCGACCGCCTGATCGACGATCGTTTCGCGGACACTCTCGAGGAGCACGGCGTCACCCGCCGGCAGTGGCAGCTGCTCAACGTGCTCTCGCGCGGACCGGCCACCGGCGCGCAGCTGGATGCCGCGCTTGCGCCGTTCCTGTCCGCGGTCGATGGCGAGACCGTGGCGGAGCATCTCGCCGAGCTCGTGGACAGCGGATGGATCACCGTCTCGCCGTCGGGATACTCCCTCGCCGACCCCGGCCGCACCGCCCTCGCTGCGCTCGCCTCGACCGTCGACAAGACCCGTGCGCTCACTGCCGACGGCATCTCCGAAGAGCGGTACGCCGAGGCTCTCGAGACACTCGAGCGGATGGCGCGAAACCTCGGGTGGACGGATCCGGTCCCCACTCCTCCTTCTGCTCCCGCCAATTAGGTGGCCCAGCGTCCGTCTCCGACGAATCAATATAGGACATTGCATATATAAGATTTATCTTATATAGTCCAAGTATGACCCTCAGGCACGCCATCCTTGGCTTCCTCTCCGTCGCCCCGAGCACCGGCTACGACCTCAAGTCCTACTTCGACGGCAGCGTGCGCCAGTTCTGGACCGCCGATCAGGCCCAGATCTATCGGGTGCTCGCCCAGCTGGCACAGGACGGGCTCGTCACCATCGAGGTCATCCCCCAGTCAGACCGCCCGGACCGCAAGCTGCACCACCTCACTCCCGCCGGCACGGACGAGCTCGACCGCTGGCTCGCATCACCGCTCGACGCCCACGCCGTGCGGGAGCCGTTCCTGCTGCGTCTCTTCTTCGCCGGTCGGCTCGGCCGGGCCGGAGTGGGCGACCTCATCGATGCCCGAACCGCCGTGGCAGAGCAGCAGCTCGCCGTGTTGAGCGCCATCCGCTCCTCCAGCGGACCACCCGGCCCGAACCTCGAACGGATACTGCGCCTCGCGACCCTGGACAACGGCATCCGCCACACCCAGACCGAAATCGACTGGCTTGCCGAGCTGCGCCGGTCGGTCACCGCACTCACCGATGAAGGAGACCGACATGACTGAGACCGACATGACTGAGACACCCACCCGTACCGCCGCGGGGATCGCCGCAATAGGCCTCGCGGGTACCGCCCTCTTCCAGGTCGCGCTGGCGAGCGGAGTCCCGTGGGGAGCGGCCGCGTGGGGAGGACTCTACGAGCAGCTGCCCCCGCAACTGCGGGTGAGCAGCGCGATCTCCGCCGTCGTTCTGGTTGCCGCCGCCGCGCTGGTGTTGCGGCGGGCGGGGTTCTGGGGCACCACCTCGACGCCGGTGCGAGTGCTCACCTGGCTGCTCGTGCCGCTTCTCGCGCTGAGCGCGCTCGGCAACTTCGCCTCCGCGAGCCGGTGGGAGAACCTACTGCTGGGTCCGCTCGCGGTGGTGCTCTCGGTACTGTGCGTGGTGGTGGCGCGTTCGCGTACCTCCCCGCGCCACGATTGATCCCAGTCGCAGTCGTCGAGGTTGCCCCGCCGAGAGTCCGCCGTGGCGTCGACACCGATTCGAACTCAGGCGTGCCGGATCAGCGCCCGTTCGCGGACCCTGTCACCGGCAGGCGACGAAGTCGCGCGCCGGACCCATCTCGGACTGTCCCACCCGCGGTGGCTCATACGATCCCGAATAGCGCACGGTCGTGCCCGCGCACCCGACCGTGAGGATGCCGTACCAGATGAGCAGCATCGTCACGAGGAATCCGGCCGCGAAGTTGATGCCGAGAAAGCGCCTCCAGCCGCGGTTCGCGGTCTCGGCGTCGGCATCCGTGATGTTCCAGTACGGCAGCACGGTGAGGGCATACGGCAGCACGAGCACCGCCGCGAACAGCCCGGGGAACCGGGTGAACAGCAGCAGGATGCCCGCGAGCAGGTAGGCGAAGAAGGCCAGTCGCACGGTGGCCCGCCCGCCGATCACGGTGGCGATCGACGCGATGCCACCCTCGCGGTCGGCCACGATGTCCTGCACCGCGCCGAACGCGTGCGACGCGATCCCCCACAGGAAGAACGCCGCGAGAACCGCCCAGAGCGCCGGGGTGAACACGGTGGCGGCGAGCACGAAACCGTACACGGCCGGCGAGACGAAGTGAGTACTCGAGGTGAGCGAGTCGATGAACGGCCGCTCCTTGAAACGTAGGCCGGGAGCCGAGTACGCGACCACCGCGAAGACGCTGATGGCGAGCACCACCCACGACAGCGGACTGCCCACCGCGACGAGGAACACGAGGAACGGCACGTTGAGCACGATCGCCGCGCGCAGGGTGAGGCGGTGCACGCTCGGGTCGAGCAACGCACCCTCGACGCCGCCCTTGCGCGGGTTTCGCAGATCGGACTCGTAGTCGAAGACGTCGTTGATGCCGTACATCGCGAGGTTGTACGGGATGAGGAAGTAGATCGTGCCCACGATGAACACCACGTCGATCTGACGAGTCGACATGAAGTAGGCCGCCGCGAAGGGGAACGCGGTGTTCACCCAGCTGAGCGGCCGCGACGACACGAACAGGCTCTTAAGATTCTTCACGGGACCTCCCGGGCAGCAGCAGCCACACCGACGGCAGCAGCACCGCGGCGGCCACCGCATACGCGAAGTCCTCGAGCGGCGCGATGCCGATGAAGGCGCCGCTGATCTTGGCGGCGTCGTAACCGACGAGGCCGATGCCGATCATCACATTGTCGAAGACCGCGGTCACCAGCAGCAGGATCCCGAGGGTACCGAGAATCGGCAGCACGGGCATCGCACGCCGAGATTTGAGGAGCGCGAGGCATCCGAGCACCGCAACCGCGGCGAGGAAGATGGCGTTGAGTTGCCAGTAGTTCATCGAGAATCCGCCCCCTGGTCGGGTCTCGCCACGGCCGCGGACGGCCTGCTCGACCGAAGAGAGAGGAACCCCATGAGGTTCATGGTGAGGTAGCAGAGCAGGGTGAGGAAGAAGAGCTCCTCGACCGGGAACTCCGGCGCCACGACGAGTCCGGTCATGAAGGAGGTCTCCCCGCGGAAGAAGATCCCCAGGCCGATGCCGGAGAGATCCCAGGCGACGAAGAAGACGAGCCCTACCGCCAGCACGATCGCCGCCCGTCTCGCATCCCGCCAGAAGAAGAGCGCGAAACGTCTATCGAGCATCACCATGCCGGTGAGCGCGACCGCCAGCGCCGCCAGGTACAGGATCGCCATCAGGCCAGGGTGCGCTGCAGCGGCTCGGCGAGAGGTTCAGTGGAGCGGTCACCGCGGATGCGCTTGAGCACGACTTCGGCGCTGATGAGGCACATCGGAAGGCCGATTCCGGGGATCGTGGATCCCCCGGCATAGAACAGTCCCTCGACTTTGCGGCTCTTATTGCCCGACCGGAACATCGCGCTCTGCCCCAGCGTGTGAGCCGGCCCGAGAGCGGTGCCCCGCCAGGCGTTGAGATCGCTGACGAAGTCACCCGGGCCGAGCGTGCGGCGAAGGGTGATGCGTGACGCGAGGTCGGGGATGCCCGCCCAGACGGAGATCTGGGAGATCACCCGATCGGCAAGGGTCTCGATGCGGGTATCGCCGTCGCCGTCGACATCGCCCTTGCCGATGGTCGGATCGGCGGGGATGGGCACGAGCACGAAGAGGTTCTCGTAGCCGTCAGGGGCGGTGGAACGATCGATGCCGCTCGGCTTGCAGACATAGATGGATGCCGGATCGGGAATGGACGACTTCTCGCCGAAGATCTTCTCGAATCCCGCCTTCCAGTCACGCGCGAAGAACAGCGTGTGGTGCTCGAGCTGCGGCAACTCCCCCTTGACACCCAGGTAGATCAGAAGAGCGCTCGGCCCTGGCACCTTTTTGTCCCAGTACTCCTGGGGGAAGGTCTGCAACTCGACAGGCAGCAGCGCGGTCTCACTGTGGTGTAGGTCCGCGGCGGACACCACGATGTCGGCGACCAGTGTGCGGGTGGCGCCGGTGGCATCCGTGTAATCCACGCCCGTGACCACGGCGTCGCGGGTGTTGATCGCGGTGACCGGGGAACCGGTGAGGATGGTGACACCCTGCGCCTCGGCGAGTGCCTCGATGCGCCCGATGAGCTGGGTGAATCCCCCCATCGGATACATCACGCCACCCTCGAGGTCGAGGTGGCTCATCAGGTGATACATGCTCGGAGCGATATACGGCGAGGAGCCGAGGAAGACGGCGGGGTAGCCGAGAATCTGCTGGAGACGGGCATCCTTCACCGTGCGACGCACGAGGGTGGCCAGCGGAGTGAGCAGCAGGGAGACGAGCGTGCCGGTGCGCGAGAGCACGTCTTGACGCAGCAGCGGGCGGATGTCCGCGAAGCTCGAGTAGAGGAAGCGCTTCTTGGCGATCTCGTAGACGTCGCGCGCGGAGTCGAGGTACTTCACCATCTTGCGACGAGTGCCCGGCTCGATGCGCTCGAACAGCTCGAGATTCTCCTCCCGGCTCGCGGTGATGTCGATGGGTTCGGCCACCCCCTCGAACAGCACCCGGTAACCGGGATCAAGGGTTACCAGCTGGAGCTGCTCGTCGGCCGTGGTGCCGAGCAGGCGAAAGAAGTGGTCGAAGACCTCTGGCATGAGGTACCAGCTGGGTCCGGTGTCGAAGCGGAAGCCGTCGCGCTCCCAGGATCCTGCGCGACCGCCGACGCTCGGTCGACCTTCGAGCAGGGTCACCTCGTGACCGTCCTTCGCGAGGAGGGCGGCGGACGCCAATCCGGCGATTCCCCCGCCGATGACGACGATGCTGCTCATGATGCTGCTTTCGATCTGGCCGTGTGGGAGCGGAGAGTGGTTCGGGGAGTGCGGCCAGCCAGCGCGCCGGCGGCGATGCGGAGCTTCACCGGGTTCGGCACACGAACCCGGGAGGTCACGAGCCGGTCGGCCGGAGTCGCACGCAAGCGCACGGCGAGCTCGGAGAAGAGCCCCTGGGCAAGGGCGACGGCGCGACGAGAGCTGGCGGGAAGCAGGGGGACGACGGCTGCGGAATCACGGAGGTCGGAGTCGATGTCCTCGAGAAGGCGGGTCTTGTCCGCCTCGCTGAACGATTCGACGCTCACCCCGGGAAAGTAACTGCGGCCGAGCGTCTCGAAGTCGGCGGAAAGGTCGCGAAGGAAGTTGACCTTCTGAAACGCCGCGCCGAGCTTGCGCGCGCCGTGTTCCAGCCGCGCGAGTTCGGAAGGCGAGACGGTGCTGCCCTGCAAGAAGGTTGCGAGGCACATGAGGCCGACGACCTCCGCGGACCCATAGACGTAGGCCTCGAAGCTCTCGGCATCGTGTTCGGTCTGCACCAGGTCCATGCGCATCGACTCGAAGAACGGCTGCGTGAGCTCGCGACCGAAGCCGGTGGCCCGCGCCGTGCGGGCGAAGGCGTGGATCACCAGATTGGTGCTGTAGCCGGAATCGAGCGCGGCCTCGGTATCGCGCTCGAAGTCGTTGAGCACTCGCGCGGCGGCGAGCGGGTCGAGTCCGGCATCCGCTGCTCCCCCATCCACGACCTCATCGGCCACCCGCACGAGGGCGTAGATGTTCTCGACGTGACGGCGAACCGGCGGCGAGAGCAGGCGGGAGGCCAGGCCGAACGAGGTGGAGTAGCGCCGGATGACCACGCTCGCGGTCTCTTCCGCAACCTGGTCGTACAGGTTCGGCCCCGAGTGTCGCGGCGGACGCGGATGATTGCTGTCGTCGGTCATCGCGCAGTCCTGTCCCGTGCAGCGGCGGTTAGGCTGGAGCGACGCTTCAGCACGGCTTCGAACCGGAAATCGCTTCCCCTCGAGGGAACTTTCAGGTCATGGCCGGTCACAACTTCAGGGTAACGGACACACATGGAAACCAGCACAGGGCTTGTGCAGAGTGGTACAGAGTTTGTGGTACTTCTGGATGACTCGGGCGCGCCCATCGGCGAGGCCGACAAGTTCTCGGTGCACGGGCCTTCCACGCCGCTTCACCTCGCCTTCTCGTGCCACGTCTACGACCCGGCCGGGCGGGTGCTGGTCACTCGCCGAGCGCTCTCGAAGCTCACCTGGCCCGGGGTCTGGACCAACTCTTTCTGCGGGCACCCCTTTCCCGGCGAGCCCCAGGAAGAAGCCATCGCGCGCCGCGCAGCGTTCGAACTCGGCATCACGGTCACCGACCTCGAGGTCGTGCTTCCCGATTTCCGCTACCGTGCGGTCGACGCGTCAGGCATCGTGGAGAACGAGGTCTGCCCGGTCTATCGTGCGGTGACGACGGATGTCGTGAAACCCAACCCTGCGGAGGTCTCCGAGTTCGCCTGGCTCGAGCCGCACCTTCTTTTCGGTGCGGTCACTGCGGCACCCTTCGCCTTCAGCCCGTGGCTCGGCTGGCAGCTGGAGCAACTCGGCGCCTAGGGACGGCCGTCGACCGCTCCGCTGGTCGAGTGGCGCGGTCTGCCGCGCGTATCGAGAGCCGGCCTCAGTCCAGCAGGCTCTCATCCCGCGAGATATCCGTGCGGTGAAAATTCTGGAATGACCGCGAGGCCGTCGGCCCGCGCTGCCCCTGGTAGCGCGAGGAGTACTCGGCGGAGCCATAGGGCTTCTCTGCCGGCGAGGTCAGCCGGATGAAGCAAAGCTGCCCGATCTTCATCCCGGGCCAGAGCTTGATCGGCAGGGTCGCCACGTTCGACAATTCGAGCGTGACATGACCGCTGAAGCCGGGGTCGACGAATCCTGCGGTGGAGTGGGTGAGAAGGCCAAGCCGGCCAAGCGAACTCTTGCCCTCTAGGCGCGCCGCCACGTCATCCGGAAGCGTGACGAGCTCGTAGGTCGAGCCGAGCACGAATTCGCCGGGGTGCAGGATAAACGGCTGGTCGGGTGCCGCTTCCACGAGCCGCGTGAGGTCGGGCTGGTCTTCGGCCGGGTCGATGAAGGGGTATTTGTGGTTGTCGAAGAGCCGGAAGAAGCGGTCGAGCCGCACGTCGATGCTCGACGGCTGGATCATCGAGGGCTCGTACGGTTGCAGCCCGATGCGTCCGGAGTCGAGTTCGAGCTTGATATCGCGGTCCGAGAGCAGCATGCACAGAGCCTACCGAACCCGTCGTTGCTAGTATTCATGAGTGCCACAGTCCGGTTTCGGATGCGGCCGCGCGAGCGTAGTTCAATGGCAGAACTCCTGCTTCCCAAGCAGGTAGTGCGGGTTCGATTCCCGTCGCTCGCTCTGAAAGAGTCCCGTTTGTGCTTTATCAGGCCAGATGATAATCCCCAAGGGAACTTGATAATTCGAGGACTGCCAGGGAACGGCGGAAATGCGGCGCTTCTCATGTCGCGATTGACGCACCCTTTCGCGACTTCGTTACGGGCGGGTCTTACGGACAAGGCGGTAGACGAGTGCCGCTGATCGTCGCTCGGTGCCATGGGACACTGCGCCGGCCTTGGTTAGCCCTTGGTGGATCTGTCGCGGTCGACGTCCGGCTTGCGGGTTGGCGGGCTCTGTGTAAATAGGATCTCTCGCCGCGCGTGTTGGTCTATCGGTAACTAATTGTCAGGATGGTGCAACACTTTGACTCGTGCTGGTCATTACCTAAGTGAAGGTGATCATTTGGAGGAAGACCATGGACGACAGGGAACTGGGCGAGCTGCTCGGTCGGGCGAGGACGCCCTGGGCTAGCAGGGTATCCACCGAGGTGAGCAACTTGGTGGATGCCACAAAGGAGCACACGCGGCCCCGGAAGGCCGTGCGACGGACGTGGTCACGAAGCCTCGTATGGGGTGGTGTTGCAGCTGGGGCGCTGATTCTGACTGCCGGGGCCAGCGTTGTAGCGGCTCAACTGGGCATCCCTCCATTCCAAGGCATCGAAGACGGCACCGAGCGCACGACTACGGCGATACCGGTCGACTATGTTGAGTCGGATGGTCACGAAGTGCGTTGTCTGGCGTTCATGGAATTCCGCAACCTCGACGCAGCGGCGGACGCAAAGATCGAACGCTTTATCAAGGTAAGCGACTGGACCGGGTTCGGCCAGGGATTGTTCGACTCGGCCCGAGCGAACTCGACGCAATCCAGCACAGCGACTTCTCGATTGGGCACTCTCGTTGATGCAGCACTGTTTGAGAGGGCCGCAAGTGTCCTGCCCGAGCTTCAACGCGGTCCTGCGAACACAACCGATGTCATTTTTAATGGTTCGTCCATGTCATGCAGTCCCCAGGGCGAATGAGCGCCGGAGCTGGCCGAGTGTCCATCGGGCGACGGGTCGCTCGTCCGGATGTGGCGGTACTTGCTGATCATTCAGGTCGACTGCGGGTGGAGACGCTGGTGCGGGCGGAGGCAGGAAACCTCCTTGCGTACTTTTCGCGTCGAGTATCCCCGCAGGCCGACGCAGCCGACCTCCTTGGGGACACTTTGCTGGTGTTGTGGCGCCGTGCACGGTCGATACCCGAAAACGACGATGAGGGGCGGATGTGGATGTTCGGGATCGCCCGAAACGTGCTCGCTACCCACCGCCGCGGATTATCACGCCGACTCGCACTCGCCGATCGACTCCGCGATGAAATGTCGATCCTTCCCAGCTCAGGTGCCCTGGACGGGACACCTCAAGCTGCCCCCGGTGACGATCGACTGGAGGCCGTCGTGTCCGCGATGGCTGAACTATCGGCGTCGGATCGCGAAATCATCATGCTTGTTCACTTTGACGGATTCACTCTCGTTGTTGCTGGCCGCCTCCTTCACCTTCGCGCGACCGCCGCGCGAAGCCGCTACCACAGAGCCCGCAACCGGCTCAGAGAAATCGTCGAAGCCGCATTACCCGCCGATCAGGAAAACTTCGCAAACGACCAGAGTTCATCATGATGCTCAGCACGGCTCAGAACCCAGCGAGCATCAACCCCGAGCCTTCGAAGATCGAGCCGTCGGACGTTGAACTTCCACCTACGATTTCCTTCACCGTCGGGGATTGGACTCAATCCCGATCGTAGGAAGGTTGGACAAGACCTCCTGATCTCCTTGTCGTCCCGTTGAAGGTCCGGCTTTCGGTCACGATCCGTCACGAGCTCAGATTGCGGAGCGCGATCGTCCAGTCGGAATTTGGTTGCCATTTCGTCGTGAACTTTTCTTCGCTCATGGATTTCAAGTCCCTCTGAAGCTGATCCAACATCCACACGGTGTCTTGTCCTGCGTCACCTCTCGACACCTCGTCGCCGGTGTCGCGGCGACGGATCACCGCATCCTTGGTGGACGGTGCACCCAAGAGGAGGCCACCAACTAAAAATCCAATCAGGTTGGTGGCAACGGCCGCGGCTCGATCAACCGCGTTAGGTTTCAGCTCGATAAAAGCAACCCAAACGTCTGACGCACTGCCTTTCCGCACACGACGAAGTGTGGCACGCAGTGGCCGCGCGGACACGCTGCCGCTCTCAGCGGTTGCAGAGTCGCACGGTCTTACCGAGCTGAGCGTACCTGCCCGGTCGATGTCCGTCCTTTGTACGGTCCGACGGGTTGCCCGTTTGAGTTGCCGACTCCATGCTTGTGTCATGCAAATCGCCAATGCCGGGAACTCGGATCGACGAAGGTTCAGTGCACAAGCTCTGCAATTAGCCCACATGCTTCACGACTGGGATCCGATCGGTGTCTACGAGGGCGACGATCCGAACCCTTCGCCAGACGAGTACGACGATTTGGTGTCACCAATCTTGATCGCCCTTCGCGCTAATCCCGACCCGACAGCGCTTGCAAGTCAACTCCGCGAGGCTCTTTCATCGGATTACGGGCTCAGCGACGCCGACCACATCGACGAATTCGCGGAGCGCATCGTCGCTTGGTCGATTGCCACTCTGGACGGATCGAGCCCTTAGCTACCATCAGCTAAAGGCTGCATCTACATTCAGCGCCGCTTGCTTGATCGAAGACGGTTGAGATGGGTCTTCCAAGTGACTGCGTGTCGAGGCCCGCAATCACGGCCTGGATCTGTCGCGTTGAAGGTCCCGCCTACGGGCACCAGGAAGGTGCCGTCATCGGGCGCACTGATACGGTCAGCATGTGAATCACCGCGGCAGCAGCACCTTGATCCTCGGTGCCAACGGTCAACTCGGCAGGGCGCTTCGGCGTCTTTTGCCGCAGGCTGATTTCGCGAGTCGGGCGGAGATCGACGTCCGAGATCCGCGCTTAGATTCGTCCCGAGACTGGGGTCGTTACGACACCGTCATCAACGCGGCCGCTTACACAAATGTGGATCACGCGGAGACTGCTGAGGGACATGGCCGCGACCCACGTAGACAGTTCTCGTGTTGAAGAGACGTGCTTCCGCACAGCGTGTTCCCTTGACAACAGGCAGAAGGCGAGATGGCGGGAACCACGTGGATAATTTCGGCGAAGACGGACGGCCCGCCCGTGCATCGTCTGCTCACCGTTCCTTGGCCCGGATTCCGTCGAGCAGTGTCGCCGCCGTCAGGAACGGGAATGGGCCACCGACGTATGCCGCAGGTACGTGGACGCGTGTCACGAACGTCGCCTCGACCCGATACGGATCCTCTGCGTCCCGCGGCGGAAGCCGGAGGGCGGCGGCAACTTTGTCGGCGTGTGGGGCGAGGTCATCGTACTTGCGTTGTAGTTGGGTGGCGTATGCGCCTTTCTTCCTATAGAAGTCATCGAGTTGTCGGCTGATCTGCGGTGTCGCGAAGACGTTGGCGGGGTCCTTGGCCTCGAGCAGGTGGATGACCGGATCGCCGGCCCGTCCTGCGACCGCGTCGATCTCAGTAGCGAGCGTCGTCAACCCGAGCCTCCCCGGCTTCGTTTCCTTGATATTGCTCAGAACGGACCACCCGTCCGTTTCCAGTATGCCGACGATGTCCCGCTCGAGTGCCGAATTCTTCGCATCGCGGAATCGTTCTAGCGCGCGTTCCAGAACGACAGGAGGTGCCGGCTGGCTCCATGGGAGCTGCCCCTGTTCGAGATAGCCGCGGTAGACGCTCAGCGACGCGAGGAGAAAATGCGGGGTTACGAGGATGTTGCCGGTGCTCAGAGTGGGCAGTGGCTGGACAAGCAGTCGTCTGAGGCGGGTTCGGGCAAGCCAGGGGCGCCAGTCGTCCTTCTTCAAGTCCTCGCTTGTGCTGGTTAGCAGTGCGAGGGCGGCGGTCACACGCGCGTTGCCGTCGGGCTCATCGCCGAGGACGCTGGTGTCGAGCACCCATGCGATTGCCTCGTTCACCGTCATCGTTTTCACCTCCGGATCGCCGGGGGCGTAGTCGATGCCGGCGAGGGAGAACAAGGTCGTGTAGATGTCGAGCGCGGTGGCGCCGAACGCGGCGAGCATCTCCTTCTCGACGGCTTCCCGTTGGGGTTCCGGCACCGAGCTTTCATCCCAATCGTCCTCGAACCCCTGTCGGACAAATGCCTTGGCGTAGTCCGAGGCATTCAGCTGGTAGGACGCTCTTCCAACTTCGGCGGGATCGGCGGGCGTGCCGCTCTGAACCGAGATCTCGAAGAGGTCGCTGATCGAGATCGCCGTCGGAGTGACCTGATAATGGATGCTCTCACTGCGATTGGTTGCTTCCAGATACGCCTTCGCCGCGGCGAGAATGCCACCCCATGTCGGTTCGTCCATGATCTTCGTGCCGGATGGCATCGAACGGAGCGCGGCCTCGACGATTATCTCGTTATACCGGCGCAGCACATGCCCTTGCGCATGGGTCTGGGTCGCACGATCTACCGGATCCCAGGCGAGGGGAAGTTCGCGTGCAGATCGACGGACATTTTCGAGGTCCCGGTTGCGGTTCTCGACAGTCCGTTGGAGCTGCTCCATCCCGAAGGCGATCAGTTTGTCGGAGTCGTAACCGCGTAGCCGCTCCTCGAGGAGCTCGAGTGCGATGACGGCGAGCACGTCCCGGTCGAGTGCTTTGGCGTCCTCGCCCTCGTACGTGCCGGGAGCGATCCCCGCGGCTTTCACCCGTTGGGCGATTACCTGATCGGTGGACGAAACGAAAGCGTTGCCGACATCCACGGGTGCGGTCAGGTTGTTCCGCATCGTCTGGGTCTGAGAGACATTCAACGTCATCGTCGGCGGAGCTGCGAGCACCGCTGCGGACACGCGTGCGGCCGCTGATGTGTCGATGCCTGCGGCGATGAGCAGTTCCTCTATCCAAATCGCAAACGCCGCGCGGATTGCGAGAGAGTCGCCGTCGCCCATCTCGGTGAAGCGGTCAAAGTCGACGTTCACTAACGCGTGGACGACGCCGCGTCCGTCGATGCTGACGTCGGATACCCACTGGACTCGATCCTCAAGAATGTCGTCATCCCGGATCACCTGGTCCAGAACGTAACCGGCAATGACCGATGCCGTGTGGGCTGCGGTCCATTCGGCGAGGATGCCCTCGATCGTGAACCCTATCGATCCGGCCATGTCCCGGAGGAGCTGGCGACGCTCCAGCTCATTCTGTCGAACGTCTCCGGCTGAGACAGCCACCGGGATCGGTCCGGTGTGTAGTGACCAGCCTTCCGGTGCAGGTTTGAAATGTCGCCCCGACACATCCAGCGGCATGTCATCGGCGTTCGGGTCGCTTTCTGGTTCAATCCACCGGTAGACCGCTACGGGCGACTCGCTCGCGTGGCTTACGCCGACGGTGTCCCGCAGGGCAGGAAGGCCCAGGACGGTAAGGGCCACCTCTGCGCGTGTCCACTCGGCTGCGCGGGTCCATTCCGCCTCGCCGCCGTGCGGTTCGATGACCATGATGGCGCCGGTCTGCCCGCCAGTGAAGAACGCTTTGCCGTGGCTGCGCCACGTCTCCCAATAGTCGATCGCTTCGAACCCGATCGAACGCTCCATCGCGGGAGCGGTGACATCACGGCAGAAGTTGAGGAGGTCGAACTCGTTGTCGGCGGACGTAGACATCCACCGGAGGTCGTCCAACGACACACTCGCCAAGCCACCGCCCTGCCGAGTCATGATGTGGTCGGGTGTTGATGCGACCAGAAGAGGTATCACCTCGACACCTGCGTTGAGAGTCGCCGAACCTCCCGCGAGCTTGATCGTGACACCCTCGCCTTTCGCCGCTTTTTCCGCGACAGTCAGGACCGCAGGGTTTTCGCGGAAGCCGAGGCGATCACCGTCCAACCCGGAGATGACCTGCACCGCGAGCGCGAGCTGCTCGCCGAGCGGGATCACCCACTGGACCACGTTTCCCGGCGCGGCGGCTGGACCGTCGGACAGATCGGGAGGGCCGTACATCTGGTCGGCGAATCTCCACAAATACTCTCTCGTGGCTGCGGCGGATGCCTGCGCGAAGGCAAATTCCGAGGTCATATCTCCGGCCACGGTTCGCGCAAGTTCACCGACGGCGAAGCTGAGAACTTCGGGCAGGAACGCAAGCGGAAGCCATCGGGGTTCTTCACCCGGCGCTGCTCGGAAGCGGAGGAAGCGGCCGAACGGACTCTGCGGGTGCTCGGCCTCGAAGGCGAGAGCGTCGCTCTCGAAAGTCATCCAGTCCAAGGCGAGTCTGGCGCGGTCGTCTGAGATGAGATCCTCGGGTGTTCCGACCTCGAAGGACTCGCATGCGACCACGAGTTCCTCGGAAGAGAGAACGATCCGACCTTCCGGCGCCTCTCCGACCGGCCACGCTGGCGCAAATAGTTCGGTAATCCGGTGCGAATAGCCGAGCACGACATGGAGCACGTCGGCGACCCCGAACCCGTGCTTCTCGATCAGCTGTGCATCGATCGCGGACAGCAGCAGTGCGCGGTCCACATCGGCGACCGGCCGTTCGATAGAGCCGGGGAAAAGACGGACAGTCGAACCGTCGAGGCGGACACGGACATCGAGTCGCGGGTCCGGGGCGAGGTAGTCCTCGTATTGCGCGTAACCCGGGTTCGCAGAATCCACCGCCGAGAGCAGCTGCGTGAGCGTGGATTCGTCGGCGGATTTCGATCCGTGAGTTGGCGTTTGGGCAAACGCATGGACGAGGAATCCGAGCGACGACCAGCGCTGCCGGACTGTCGGCGATGCCCCCGCTGCGAGCAGCAGAGCCCATAGTTCCTCACGCTCATACTCGCCGATGATTGCCGACAAATCAACGGGCCGAGCCTTCGGAGGCTTCTTCGGCTTGTGCAGTTTGTCTCGTCCCATAGCTAATACAACCGCGAATCGTGAGAACTTACTGAACGGTCCGGTCCGGTGCGTTGCGGCAGCGGTGAAGCGGCAGCATGTGAATGGTCACGATGCCGATGAAGCCGAACTCAGCGCCGCGGCTTCGCTGGCGACGGCCCGCCGGCCCGGGTCGTGATCGGAACGGCTATCGATGCCCGAAGAGGTTCCGCTTATGGGACGGATTTGTAGTGCTCGACCAGAGGGAATGGCTCATAGAAATGGTGCAGGAGAGTGCGCCACGTTTGGTATTGCTCCGACTGCCTGAATCCGATCGTGTGGTCTTCCAAACGCTCCCAGTCAACGAGCAATAGGTAGGTGCATGGCGATTCGATCGAACGCGACAGTGAAAGTCCGCGGCACCCAGGCATTGAGGTGATGATGCCCCACGCCTCCGCAAAGGCAATCTCGAACTCCTCTTCCCTGCCGGGCATAACTGGCAACAGTGAATGTTCGGTAATCACGTAAATAGAGTCCCATTCATCGTTCCGCTTTCGGCAGACCATCGCAAAGGGCTGACTCTGATCTGGCCCGCTCAGATGGGAGGTCGGAAGCTTGTCAATTCAGATTCGTCAAGCCGAGCTCGAAGAGAGCGTTGGTGATGCGCGTCCTCTGTTCGGTCGGAACTGAACCTCGGTTCTGAAGGAACCAAACGTTGATGCCTTCGAGGTCGTACTGGGCCATCGCGCGGCTCGGCCCGAGATTACCTGAACACATTGACTCAAGAACTTTGACTGTTCGCTCAGCTGGGAGGGCGCGTGTGATTCTTTCAACCAGATGCTGGCTCGACATCGGCACTCCACGATTAGTTGCGGCGAGACCTGCTGCGAAATCAAAGAAATCATTGTCACTAATGTCCGAGTTTCGAGCGAGAGTGTCCAACGCTCGCCAGACGGTCGCGGCTCGAGCCTTTTTCTCACAAACCTTTGCAAGCAGTTTCAGCCGTCGTGCAGCCGTAGCGTCGGCCTCGACAACGTCCGTTGGAAAGAGATAGCGCAGGCAGGTCTCCGCGGCCGGGTTGTCGCGGAACATCGCCGACCAGGTCGTGTCGTCGATTTGATCGATACCTACGATGTCGTAGAGCACAGCCCAGAGCGCTGGATGTGCCGCATCCCGCTCGGTTGAGCTCGCGAACGAATTGACAAACTTGAGATCAAGACTTAAAAGTGTGGGCGCAAAATCACCGCTGCGGAAGTTCGCGTCGAGAATCGCGCGACGCGTTTCCGAACTTGCAGCGGGTCCAACCAGCGAGTCAACGTTTTGTTCCCACCACCGCGGCGATCGGCGTATCAGCCAGCGGGCCCAGTTGCCCAGGCAGGCTGCAATCTGTTGGTCGGCTAGCGCGGTATTCACGAGTTGTTTGAGCGCAATGTCGAGCGCCTCAGCGTGCTCCGTGTTCGTCAGCAGCGGCGAACTCATTTCGATGAGCAACCGCACCATTTGCCCTCTGATGGAAAACAAAACGGGGAATCCGGTGTCCTGTTCGGAGGAGCCGATGAGCCGCAATAGCGTGAGTGTCTCTGGGAGTGCGTGATGAAGCCACCAGCCGACGTCGGCGCTAGTTCGCGGTCTCGATGCACCTCGGTCGCGCAGTTGATCAAGCAGTTCACGGACGAGGATCCCGACGGCGTGTTTTTCGGCAACAGTCCTAACTACTTCAAACCCTTCAGTTGTGGTGTCTGCGCGGTTGACGGTCGCTCTCCACAGCTCTTGCAGTTCTTCCCAGGACAACGGCACGGCTTCTTCACCGTCGTTCATTGCCGCGATGACCGCTTTTTGAATCCACGGCTCCTGAAGGTCCAATATTGCGGCGAAGTCGTTTTTCCACTGCGATCTGTGTCCAGCAACGTGGGCAACCAGAGGGTTCTGGATGCTGACCGCGAGATGCATGTCGGAAGGTTCTCGAGTCGAGAGTTCTCCATTTATCAGCGAAACAAAACCCGATACGTCCAGCGAATCTAGGTCGACTCCCTTCAGCACCGATTCCGGCGTCGTTGGAGTTGCGAAAAATGATGGTCGAGCCGGCAGCGGCCCAAAGGTGATCCCGGCTTCCGCGGATACTTCAAGCACGGTCGACCACGAATCGGGTGTGAGATCCTTGGTCAAATGACCGGTCCAGTTCGCTTGGCGAAACCAATCGGCAC
Source organism: Frigoribacterium sp. UYMn621 (assembly GCF_040549525.1). Classification (NCBI taxonomy): domain Bacteria; kingdom Bacillati; phylum Actinomycetota; class Actinomycetes; order Micrococcales; family Microbacteriaceae; genus Frigoribacterium; species Frigoribacterium sp. UYMn621. Next base: position 471,408 of record NZ_JBEPTM010000002.1, read on the forward strand.
GCGTCTCAGAGATCTTCGCCAGGTCAGCCGAAACTTGCTGGGCGTCCGGAGCATCTCCAAGCGCTTCCGCTAGCCGAGCTGCACAAACATCCGGTCCTAGGGCATTCGCGATTTCCTCAGTGTGAAGCGCCTCAAATGCACGGTTGCGTCCCCGGGAGTGGTGTGGTTTTCGGGGTTTCGAGCGTTGGATGGTCGACGTGAAGAGCCACCGTGGGATGGTCAGTGAGTAACGACTA